>VBEN01000086.1 GCA_005881175.1 Chloroflexota bacterium | reverse complement strand
CGCGTGGGCCGGCGGGCCCGGAGGCGCAAGCGCGCGTCCTCGAGCTGCGGACGCTGATCGATCGCGCGAACCGGCAATATTACGTGCTCGACCACCCCGAGATCACCGACGCCGAGTACGACGCGCTCTTCCGTGAGCTGGTCGAGTTGGAGGCAGAGTATCCGGAGCTGGTGACGCCGGACTCGCCGACGCAGCGTGTCGGCGAGCCGCCCTCCGACGCGTTTGCCAAGGTCACCCACCGCACGCCGATGCTGAGCCTGGCCAACGCCTTCGAGCGCGATGAGGTTCGCGAATTCGACAAGCGTGTGCGACGCACGCTGGGAAACGTCAGGCTCGAGTACGTCACCGAGCTGAAGATCGATGGCCTGGCCATGAGCCTTCTCTACGAGGATGGTCGCTACCGGATCGGGGCGACCCGCGGCGACGGCTATGTCGGCGAAGACGTCACGCCGAACGTCAAGACCATCCCCAGCGTTCCGCTGTCGGTGACGATCCCGCCGGAATTCCCATCGACGTTCGAGGTCCGCGGCGAGGTCTACATGCCGAAGCGCAGCTTTCAGCGGCTGAACGCCGAGCTGCAGGCCGAGGGCAAGCCGCTTTTCGCCAACCCACGCAACGCCGCCGCCGGCGCGGTCCGGCAGCTCGATCCGCGCATCACGGCCCGGCGGCACCTCGACAGCTTCATGTACGCGCTCGACCCGGCTGGCGGCGCGAAGAGCCAGGCGCAGATCCTGGCCCGCCTGGCGGAGATGGGCTTCCACGTCAACGAGAACCGGCGGGTGCACGCCGATATCGATGCCGTTATCGCCTTTCTCGACGAGTGGCAGTTGAAGCGCCACGACCTCGATTACGAAATCGATGGGATCGTGATCAAGGTCAACGACCTGGCCCAGCAGGACGAGCTCGGCTTTGTTTCACGCAGCCCGCGCTGGGCGCTGGCCTTCAAGTTCCCGCCCGAGCAAGCCGAGACCGTCGTCGAGGACATCAAGGTCTATGTCGGGCGAACCGGCGCGGTTACCCCGGTGGCCTGGCTGACGCCGGTCCAGATCAGCGGGGTGACGGTTGGCCGCGCCACGCTGCACAACGAGGACGAGGTGGCGCGCAAGGATGTGCGGCCGGGGGACCACGTCATCATCCAGCGCGCCGGCGACGTCATCCCCGAAGTCGTCCGCGTCGTGAAAGAGAAGCGGCCGGCCTCCAGCCGCCCCTGGCACATGCCGAAGAGCTGTCCCGAATGTGGCACGGACCTGGTGCGAGAGCCCGGGGAGGCGGCCACCCGTTGCATCAATCCACTGTGTCCCGCCCAGGTCCTCGAACACCTTCGCCACTTCGTTGGTGCGCTGGACATCGAGGGCTTTGGCTACGCCACGCTGCAACAACTGATCGACCGCAAACTGGTCAAGGACCCGGCCGACCTCTACCACCTGACCAAGGAGCAACTCCTGTCCCTGGCGGGCTTTGCGGACAAGTCGGCGCAAAACCTGCTCGACCGGATCCAAGCCAGCAAGCCGACAACGTTGTTCCGGTTTCTGGTTGCGCTCGGTATCGGCCATGTCGGCTGGACGATGGCCGGCTTGCTCGCCGACCACTTTGGAACCATCGACCGGCTGCAAGCGGCGACCGTCGACGACCTGCGCGCGATCGGCGGGGTGGGTCCGACCGTGGCCGAAGAAGTCCACGAATACTTTCAGCGGCCCGAGTCTCGCCGGCTCATCGAGCGCCTGCTCGACGCGGGCATCACCATCAAGCCACCCGAGCGGCATGAGGGTCCATTGTCGGGCAAGATTTTCGTTCTTACGGGTTCACTCACGTCCATGACCCGCGGCCAGGCCGAGGAGCGGATCAAGGCGCTTGGCGGGACCATTGGCTCGGCGGTCACGAAGAAGACGGACTACCTCGTGGTCGGCGCCGACCCGGGTTCGAAGCTCGAGCGGGCGCAGCGCCTCAAGGTGCCGATCCTCGAGGAGGCCGCCTTCCTCGAGGTGGTCAGGACGTAGGGGTCTTCTGCCACACGACACCCAGCAGATAACGCAGGGTGGCCGCTATCAGAATTTGTAACGAATCGTGACAGCTCCTTAACTTCTCTTTGGCGGTCTGCGATGCATATTGCCGGCATGTCGGTTCCGCCGGTCCTGGCCGCCCCCGGCGATCGGGTGATGACGCGCCTCCGGACGATCGGCAGCCGCGGCCTGCTCGCGCTGTTGAGCGTGACCGTCATGCTGCTGGTCTCCGTCCTCGGCACGCTGCTGCCGGACCGCACGTTGCCCCTGACCTGGTACGTGCCCGCTCTCGACATGACCGTGGTCGTCACCCTCGCGGTCGTGTTCCTGCTCGCATCGACGGACGCCATGATCCGGCGACACGGCCGCCTTTTGCCTGTCGCGTTCGGCAGCGTCGCGCTCGGGCTGGTCTGGCTGGCGCACATGTTGACCTTCCCGGGGGTTCTGCCCGGCAATTACCCGCTGGTATCGAGCCAGGCCGCGCCGTATCTGTTTCAGCTGGGCCATATCGGCATGCCGTGCTTACTGACCTGGATCCTGATGCATCCCACTCGCCCCCTTTCATATCCCCGACGATCCCTCGGGCGCACGATCGTCGCCGCGGGTAGCCTCGCCGGCCTGTCGATCCCCGCGACCGCTGCGCTCGCGCTCGTCCTCCCGCCGCTTATCGTCGACGGGCGCTTTACGGAACTCAACACCGCGCTTCAGGCGTTGCCGCTCCTGGTGGTCGCCTTCGCCGCCGCTGCCTACCGGCAGGGCCGCTGTGCCGATCGCCGGCTCGAGCGATGGGCTGCTATCGGCCTGGTGCTGGTCACCGTCGAGACCATCGTCTTTCTCTTCATGCGAGCCAGGTATGACGGCTTCTGGTATGTGGGGCACGCCCTTCTGTTTCTGCCCTACGTCGCGCTCTTCGCCGGGACCATCGGTCTGTTTGCCGCCGCCCGCCGGGAAGCCGAAGTCGAGCTGCGGGTCATGCAGACGCTCAAGGACTCGCAGCAACGGCTGAAGGTCATCATCGATACCTCGCCGAGCGCGGTGATCACCGCTGATGAGCGGGGAATGATCACGGACTGGAACCGCAAGGCCGAGTCGATCTTCGGCTGGTCGCACGATGAAGCGGTTGGCCGGACCCTTACCGGGACCATCATTCCACGTCGTTATCGCGAGGCCCACCGCCGAGGGCTGACGCGGTTTATCGAAACGGGTGAAGGCCGGCTGCTCGGCCGGACCGTGGAGCTGACGGCGCTCCATCGCGACGGCCGCGAGTTCCCGGTTGAGATCTCGGTTTCCCCGACATCCCGGTCCGGGCCGCGGGTCAGCTTCGTCGCCTTCGTGACGGACATCAGCCAGCGGCGCATTACCGAGCGCCTCCGGAATGTGCAATTTGCGGTCACGCGGCCACTGGCCAATGCCGAGAGCTGGAGTGAGGCGGCGCCACAGGTCCTCCAGGGGATCTGCGAAACACTCGACTGGGCGGCGGCCGAGTTCTGGGCCGTCGACAAAGACGCCGACCTGCTCCGCTGGGAGCACGGCTGGTACCGGCCGTCAAAGGACCTCACAGCCTTCCAGGCGGCCAGCCGTGACGTCACGTTTGCCCGGGGCGTGGGCTTGCTCGGTCGTGTCTGGGCGACCGGTCGGGCCGCGTCCATCGAGGACGCTGCCGGTGAGGCGTCACCACGTGCCGCACTATTCGCCCATGCCGGTCTCCATGCCAAGTTTGCCTTTGCCGTGACCAACGGGCGGAAGGTCACCGGTGTGGTCGTGCTCCTCGGCTACGAGCGTCGCTTCCTCGACCGCGCCACCCTGCGCGTGATGGCAAATATCGGCACTGAGATCGGTCATTTCGTCGAGCGTCGCCGGGCGGAAGAGGAACTGCGACAGAGCGGCGACCGGATCCGCGCCATCCTCGATAACGTCGCAGACGGCATCATCACCGTCGACGAGCGGCTTGTGGTCCGCTCCTATAACCCTGCCGCCGAACGTCTCTTCGGCTACGCGCCCGACGAAGTGATCGGAAAGGAGTTCGGGCGCCTGATCGCCGATGCATACCGGGCCGAGGTCAAACCGCAACTCCGAGGCTATCTCCGGGCGAACGGGCGCGAGGTGGCGCTCGGGAGTCACGAGACCTCCGGCTTGCGGAAGGACGGCTCGACGTTCCCGCTGGAGTTCAATGTCGGTCGGCTGGGGCCCCAGCGGCTGGTCGTGGGCAGCCTGCGTGACGTCTCGGACCGGAAGGCTGAAACCGAGGCCTTGCAGTTCCGTGCGCTCCATGATGCGCTGACCGGCCTGCCCAACCGGACATTCCTGCGGGAGCGCTTGGAAGAGGCGATCCGCGCCGGGGAGCGGGAGATGAAACCGTGCGGCGTGCTGCTTCTGGACCTGGACGGTTTCAAGACGGTGAACGACAGCCTGGGACACGAAGCCGGCGATCGGCTGCTGCAGCAGATCGGTCAGCGGGTACGAGGCGTGCTTCGGAAGGCCGACACCGTCGCCCGCTATGGTGGGGACGAGTTCGCTGTCGTCCCCTGGGGCGCGACCGATGTGCCGCGCGCGGTCGTGATCGCGGAAAAGATCCTCCAGGCGGTGGATACGCCGTTCGCTATCGACGACCAGCCGGTCAACGTCAACCTCAGCATCGGCATCGCGGTCTTCCCCCAGCACGCCGACGACGCTGATGCGCTGATGCGCCGGGCGGACGTTGCGATGTACGCCGCCAAGCGTGCGCGGAGCGGTTTCAGCGTGTACTCCATGGACCAGGAGGGCGGTGACAACGACGGGCGACTGCCATTGATCGGAAAGCTGCGCTATGCCATCGACCAGTTCGAGCTGTTACTTCACTACCAGCCGATTGTCTCGGCCCGCGATGGGCATCCGTTAAAGGTTGAAGCGTTGGTGCGGTGGGGTCACCCCAATCATGGGCTGCTGCCTCCCGACGACTTCATTCCGTCGGCCGAGCAGACGGACCTGATCAAGCCGTTGACGGCCTGGGTGCTGAACGAGGCCCTGGGCCAGGTCCACGCCTGGTCAAAGGCGGGCATCAACATCGGCGTCTCCGTGAACCTGTCGGCCCGTAATCTGCTGGACGCGGAATTGCCGGATGCGGTGGCGGAACTGCTGCGAACCTGGCAGGTGCCGCCCGAAAAGCTCAGCCTCGAGATCACGGAACGAACCATCATCGCGACCGAAGCCGAGGAAACGCTGCAGCGGCTGCACGCCACCGGGGTGCAGATCTCGGTCGACGATTTTGGGACGGGCTATTCGTCGCTGACGTATCTGAAGCGCCTCCCGGTGCGGGAGATCAAGATCGACAAGTCCTTCGTGCAGGACATGACGACGAACTGGGATGGGGCGGCGATCGTGCGGTCCACGGTCGATCTGGGCCACAACCTGGGTTTGCAGGTTGTCGCCGAGGGCGTCGAGGACGAGAAGACAGCGGACATGCTTCGCGAGTATGGTTGCGACTTCATCCAGGGTTTTCATATCAGCCGCCCGGCTGCCGCCGGCCCGCTTGGTCCATGGCTCAGGGCCCGTGCCGGCATGAACGGCGCCCTCACCGCCTGAATCAGACCCAGGGTCGAACTGGCGGACTTCGAAACCGCTGGTCGGCATCCTTGGCGATGTTGACGGACGGATCGTTCCCGTCGCGCCCCCGCCAGTTCAAATTAGGCCGCGGTCTTAATCACCGCCGTTTTCACTCACAGCCGTCGGGACGAATAGGCGAGCAGACTTTCTGACGGCGTAACTGACGGCATAGGCGAGGAGCCAGCGGATGCAAGGTTGTGTGTATGAGCAGGTGACCTCCCACAATCCACGGTCACCGCTCCCGTGGCCCTGTTGATTCGGCCCGACGGCTATGTTGCTTGGGCGGGAGACCTAACCCACCGGACTCCCCGAGGCGCTAACCACGTGGTTCGGACCGCCTACTGCGGCGTAGCGCGAAGTGACGCTGCCCTCCAGGTGGGTATCTGAATTGGTGAGCGGGAGACGGGGGTCTGGCCCGCAATCCCTCGTGCCGCCGGCACGCATCGTGAAGCGGCCGGCGGTGCCCGTAGGGGGCGGGACCCGGCCGTTAGAACCCGAGATCCTGAGCTTCGGTTCGACTACGTATTCGGCTGGGCGTTGCGCGCGGCCACCCGGCCAAGATTCACCATGACGATGACCGCGATAATCGTGATGATGACGGCATAGACGAAGAGCGAGACGATCTGGGCGCCGGTGCCAAAAATCTGCCTGACCAGGGCCGTGATCGCGCTGTTCCAGGCGAGCGCGGCTACCACCCCGAAGGCAGCCGACGCCAGCGAGATCATGGTCTGCAGGTACGCCGTACGGTTCAATTAGGACCTCCTTTTAGGTCGGATTCCGTCTTGCTTCAATTCTGGACGGACAGACGCCGCCGACCCAAATTTTCGGAGGGTGGGCCGGGTCAAGGACGGCCGGCGCTTCAGTTTGAGCATCCTTGACGATGTCGACGGACGGATCGTTCCCGGCGCGCCCTCGCCCGTTTTGCGGGCCGCGTCACTTCGATAATCTATAGGTCTTGCCCGAGCCTGAGTCTGAGCTCTCGTCCCGCCAGGTCGAGCACGTCGCGCGCCTGGCACGGTTGGGGATTACGCCGGATGAGGTCCTACACTATCGTGACCAGCTGCGCAACATCCTGCACCATATCGAGGCCCTGAACCGGGCGGATACCTCGAAGGTCCCGGCCACGGCGCACCCACTCGAGGAGCGCAACGTCATGCGCGAGGACCGGCGCGAGCCCTGTCTGCCGGCGGAGACTGCGCTTGCCAACGCCCCCAGCCGTGACGACTCGTACTTCAAGGTCAAGGCGATCCAGGAATGAAGCTGTACCAGCGGACCATCCGCGATTTGCATCAGATGCTCGTCGATCGGGAGATCTCATCGGTTGAGCTCACCGATGCCGTCTTCAACCAGATCGATGCGGTTGGTGACAAGACCAAGGCCTACCTCCTGGTCACGCGCGATCTCGCCTTGCGGCAGGCGAAGGCCGCGGACGAGCGGCTGCGCGCCAAGCGTGACGTCCGGCCGCTCACCGGGATCCCGATCGCGCTGAAGGATGTTCTCTGCGTCAAGGATGTCGCCTCTACCGCGGGCTCGAAGATTCTCCGAGGTTTCATCCCGCCGTACAGCGCGACCGTGGTCGAGCGGCTCGAGCGTGAGGGTGCCGTATTCCTGGGAAAGACCAACTGTGACGAATTCGCCATGGGCTCCTCCAATGAGAACTCCGGTTACCGGCCGGTCCACAACCCCTGGGCGCTCGACCGGGTGCCCGGTGGCTCCAGTGGCGGCTCGGCTGCGTCCGTGGCGTCCGGCGAGGCGATCGCCGCGCTGGGCAGCGATACCGGCGGCTCGATCCGTCAGCCGGCGGCGCTGACCGGCATCGTGGGAATGAAGCCGACGTACGGACGCGTCAGTCGCTACGGGCTGATTGCCTTCGCCTCGTCGCTCGATCAAATCGGTCCGATGACCCGCGACGTGGCCGACGGTGCGCTGCTGCTGCAAGCGATCGCCGGGCACGACCCACGCGATTCAACCAGCTCATCGAGGCCGGTGCCGGATTACCTGGCAACGCTGACCGATGGGGTGAAAGGCATGCGCCTCGGCGTGCCCAAGGAATACTTCGTGGCCGGCATGGAACCAGCGGTCGAGCACTCGATCCGTGATGCGATCCGCCTGCTCGAGCAGCAAGGGGCATCGATCGAGGAGGTCAGTCTGCCGCACAGCGATGTGGCGCTGCCGGCCTATTACATCATCGCGCCGGCGGAGGCGAGCTCAAACCTGGCCCGCTACGACGGCACGCGATACGGCTTCCAGGCTGGCGGCGGCCGCAACATCATCGAGGAGTACATGAAGACCCGCCAGGAAGGATTCGGGGCGGAGGTTAAGCGCCGCATCATGCTCGGGACGTATGCACTGAGCTCGGGCTACTACGACGCCTACTATCTGCAAGCGCAGAAGGTCCGCACCCTGATCATCGAGGACTTCAGAGCTGCATTCACGAAAGTCGATGCGCTGCTCGGTGCGACATCGCCGACGGCCGCCTTCGAGCTGGGTGCCAAGACCCAGGACCCGGTGGCCATGTACCTGAATGACATCATCACCATCCCCGCGAACCTGGGCAACGTCTGTGGTATCTCGGTGCCCTGCGGTATCGTCGATGGCCTGCCGATCGGCCTGCAGGTCATCGCCCCCGGATTCGCCGAGGAAATAGCGCTCCGGGTCGCCTATGCGTTCGAGGCCGCCACCGAGTTTCACCGAGCCCGCTCGCCGCTCATGGGGGCCGCCGCATGACGGCCGTTGCCACTCGGTACGAGGTCGTGGTCGGCCTCGAGGTGCACGCCCAGATCCTGACCCAGAGCAAGATGTTCTGCGGCTGCTCGACCGACTATCTCACCGCACCGCCCAACGCGAACACCTGCCCGGTCTGCCTCGGTCTGCCCGGCTCGCTCCCGGTCATCAACCGGCGGGCCGTCGAGGCGACCATTCGGACGGCGCTGGCCTTGAACTGCGAGATTCCCGAATTCTCGAAGTTCGACCGCAAGAACTACTTCTATCCCGACCTGCCAAAGGGCTACCAGATCTCGCAATACGACCTGCCGTTCAGCCGCAATGGCTACCTCGAGTTCGACCTCAAGGGCGAAGCCAAGCGTTGTGGCATTACCCGCGTCCACCTCGAGGAAGACACAGGCAAACTCCTGCACGAGGGCGCGATTCACGAAGCTCAGGCTTCGCTCGTCAACTTCAACCGTGCCGGTGTGCCGCTGATGGAGATCGTGTCCGATCCCGACCTGCGCAGCGCCGATGAGGCGCGCGAATATGTGATGCGTTTGCGCGCCATCCTCCAGTACATCGGCGTCAACGATGGCGACATGGAGTCGGGGCAGCTGCGTTGCGATGCGAACGTGTCCCTGCGACCGGCCGGGAGGGCCGAATTTGGCACCAAAGTCGAGATCAAGAACATGAACTCCTTCCGCGCCATCCATCGCGCTATCGAGTACGAGATCGAGCGTCAGACCGAGGTGCTGGGGTCGGGCGGCCGGCTGGCGCAGGAGACGCGCGGCTGGAACGACGCGCGTGGATTGACGGTCTCGCAACGAAGCAAGGAATACGCCGAAGACTATCGCTACTTCCCGGAGCCCGATCTGCCACCGCTCGATGTGAGTCGTGACTGGGTGGCGGAAATCCGCTCCGGCCTGCCGGAGCTCCCGGCGGCGCGGCGCGAGCGCCTGATGAGGACGCTTGGGCTGACACCCTACGACGCCTCGTTGCTGACCTCGTCAAAGCCGATGGCGGAGTTTTTCGAAGAGACCGTCCGCCTCGGCGCCCCGGCGAAGCCGGCAGCCAACTGGATCCTCGGAGACTTCAGCCGGCTGCTGAACGCCGACCGTAAGGAGATCGACGAGGCGTCGATCAAGCCTGTGCACCTCCAGCAGCTGATCTCGCTGATCGACTCCGGCGCGATCACCGGAAAGATGGCGAAGCAGACATTCGAGGCCATGTATCGCGCGCCGGATCCTTCTCCGGCGCTCCAGGCGGCCAGGGGCTCGACCCAGATCAGCGGCGACGCCGAGCTTGACCGGATCGTCGACCAGGTCATCGGCGAA
>VBEN01000085.1 GCA_005881175.1 Chloroflexota bacterium | reverse complement strand
TCATCCGCGGTGCGCATGACGCACCTGCCCAGCGGCATCATCGTCACCTGCCAGAACGAGCGGTCACAGATCAAGAACCGCGACATGGCGCTGAAAGTACTCCGCTCCCGACTGGTGGCGCTACGCGAACAGCAGCGGTCAGAACAGCGCCAGGAGCTGAAGGGTGCGCATCAGTCCAATGAGTGGGGAAGTCAGATCCGCAGCTATGTCCTGCATCCCTACACCCTGGTCAAGGACCACCGCACCGGCTTTGAGACGGGCAACGTCCAGGCTGTCCTCGATGGCGATCTCGAGGCGTTCATGGAAGCCTTCCTCCGCTGGGACGCCGGGCGCGAAGGCAAGGCCGCCTAATATCCGGCTTGAGGTATCTGACCCGCGGCGCCACGCCGAGCGATACAGTCTTAAGCCGGCACGGAGAAGTCATCACGGCCGTGCGGGATGTTCTGGAAGCGCGTGACCCTGGGATGGTGGAGCCGAACGAGACGTTTATCACCGGCGAACGCGATGCGGTTTGCATCCTGATCATTCCGCATCACTGGTTGGGAGGCGTGGGGCTGATCGTTCTGTCGGCGCCTGCGGGACTCGATCTTCGATGGGCCGCTGTCACCGACCTCAGCGATCACGACCAAATCGACCTCGGCCATGTCGTTGACCGCTGGCAGCTCCCCGTCAAACTGCATAGGAATCAGCTTGCGGCCCGCCTCGAACAGGAATTTTCACGACCGATCGAATGGATGTATACATACCGCGGCAGCGCGTCCAGCCCACGGCGGATTAGGGCGGTTCTCGACATCAATGGCAAGCGTGTCGTTCTTCATGTCTTGTGGAAGCCTTCCCCATGGCCTTTTCCAGGACGCGGCAAGCTTGATCCACTCACGCGGCCAGCGCGCCGATACGGTCTGCGGTCTCCGTGCGACGCTCGTTCCGCAGCGCCACCCAGACGCTGGCGAAGATGATTACGGTTCCGATGAAGTAGGCCTCGCCGGTGAGTCGGGTCAGGCCCATTGGCATCACGTCGAGCACGCCTGGCCAATGGGGGAGAGGGTGGACGATCAGCAGATAGTGGAAAGCGGGGAGCACCGAGAAACAGAGCCACGCCGCGATCAGCACTCGACCGGCGGCTCGTGACAGGGCGCCGGTGAAGGCTAGCCGAATCAGGAGGGCGATGGGGAGGATCAGGATCACCAGGTGGAAGCTCCAGGTGACGCTGCTGATCAGCGGCAGCGCGCTGACGGCAAGCGCGAACTCCAGACCGGACCGCGCGGCGCGCGAGGTGGCACGCAGCACGATGGCGAGCAACAGCAGAATCAGCGGCCAGTCGAGCAACCGTCCGCACCAACCAGCGCTGCCGCCGGCGTCCGCCGTGGAGGGCTGGCAGATCCTGGCCGTGAAGCCGGCGAGGGACTGGTTCTCCCGGTAGCCGGTTCCCGCCGCCAGGTGCGGCAGCATGTCGCGGAAGTAATAGATGTTGTGGTCCAGGCTGGTGACGACGAGGCCTACCGCCAGCCCACCCAGCCCGGTGAGAGACAGGGCGGCGACCAGCTTCCAGTGGCGTCGCCAGACGAGGTAGGGAAGAAGGGCGAGCGGAAAGAGTTTGAAGATCGCCGCAACGCCGACCAGCGTGCCAGTCATGACATCCCGACGGCGCAGCCAGCAGGCCCAGGCACCCGTAAGCAGCAGAAGGAGTAACGAGTTCATGGTGCCTGCAAATACCGTGTTGGCCAGCGGAAAGAAGGTCGTCAGCACGGCCACAACGGCGAGCATCTCCGCTCGGCGCGGCGATCCGATCACCCGGTAGATGATCAGGAGGCTGGCGAGGACCGCCGCCTGGATCACGAACAACCAGATTCGAACGGCGAGGTCGTTCGATACCCAGGTCAGTGGAATCAACGTCACGGCGAATGCCGGCGGATACAGGTACCCGCTGCTCAGGGACCAGTCCCAGGGCACGTGGTTCCGGACGAAGTCCGCGTAGGGATCGCCGCCTACCGCAATCTGCTGGGCCGCGAACAGGTAATCCTGAAAGTCATCGGCGCGGGGCGCCTGGGGGGCCAACAGGGGCACTAGGAAGCGCGCCGCGTAGAACGCCAGCAGGATCCCGATCAGAGCGCTGAGGGCAACCTGGCCCGGATCGGGCCATCCCAGCAATCGCCGCACGGGCATATAACCCGCGGATGGCGGCAGGTCACGCCTGCTGTTACATGGCCGTTACAGCGAATTGAAGAACCGGCCGGACGATCCCCACGGCCACCCGCCTGTGGTTGCGTAGAGTCGGACGGGCGAAGGCGCTGAGCGCCTCGCGCTCACCCGGCTTGAGCCAGCCGAGGCGATCGAGCGCCGCCATCACCGCCACCGCGGTCCAGGTGCCATCGCCACTGTCCAGCTTGATGGCCAGGCCCAGCCCGGACTCACGATCGGCGGTACAGTGGGCGCCGGCGGCGCCGCCTTTCGCCAGCAGCCGGCCGCTGGTCGCCTCCATCAGTCGAGTGTCGAAGCGATCGGTCCCGCCGACCAGGAAGGGATGCTCGGTCATCGCCGTGGCGACGGCGCGCGGCGTTTCCTCCTTGGTTTGGACGAGTAAGCCAAAGCTGCGCGCCATCGCCACAAGGGGGACGGCCGGATTCGGCGCGCTGCAACCATCGATGCCGTAACGGATCGTAGGGGCCGGAGACTTGGTGAAGGCGGCGATCACGTCACGGATCCGCCGCTGCACCGGATGATCGGGCTCGAGATAGGTCTCGAGCGGCGCATCGAGCGCTTTCGCCGCCGCAAGCATCCCCGCGTGCTTGCCGGAACAGTTATTGAAGACTGACAGCGGCTCCGTCATCTGCCGGCGAGCCACCACGGCCGAGGGTTCGTGGATCGGCCAGTGTGCCCCGCATTGGAGAGCCGATTCGGGGACTGCCGCCCGCGCCAGCAGGTCGCGAACGATTTCGACGTGGCGTGGTTCCCCGTTGTGCGAGGCCGACATGATGGCGAGATGTTCGGCGCGGAGATCGAAGCGACTGGCGATCCCGGTCCCAAGACTGCCGATGGCCTGGAAGGGTTTGGCGCAGGAGCGGAAATACGTGAGGTGGTCGGGATCGCCGAGGCTCGCCCGGATTCCGCCATCCGCAGCGACGACGGCCAGGTGACCGAGATGGATTGCCTCCGCCACTCCGCCCCGCTCGACACTCACCAGTGGAGCGGCGGAGTTGGGCATTCGCCTGAGTATAAAGAGGCAGCCGGCGGCCGCTTTGGACGCACAGTGAGCTGAGGCAGCAATGCGCGACAGGATGCCCTATACTTCCGGAGTCATTCGGCCCCCTTGGGCCCCGCCCGTCGTGGCACCGGCTTTCGGAATGGATTTGTTTACGTGCCAGCAACAACCACGACCCAGCCAACCCGGACTACGTTGCCAGAGCGGGCGCGCGTGGCTGCCGTGAGCGAGGCGGGGCCGCAGATCCACCTCGAGCACATCGAGAAGACCTATCCCAACGGCACCGTCGCGCTGCGGGACGTCACTCTCGAGATCCCAAAGCAGGATTTCGTCTTCCTGGTCGGGCCGAGTGGTGCGGGCAAGTCGACCCTGGTTCGCCTGTTGATCCGGGAGGAGAAGGCCACGTCCGGCACGATTCGCGTCGAGGGACAGGATCTGAGTCAGCTCAAGCGCCGCCACCTGCCCTACTTGCGCCGCAAGATCGGCATGGTCTTCCAGGATTTCAAGCTGCTGCCCAATCTCACGGTCTTCCAGAACGTCGCCTTTGCATTGCGCGTCACCGAGGGCGCCCTGCGCCACCTCAAGCCCAAGGTCGAGGAAGTGATCAGCATCGTCGGGCTTGAAGGAAAGGAAACCAAGTTTCCCGACCAGCTGTCCGGCGGTGAACAGCAGCGAGTGGCAATCGCCCGGGCCCTCGTGCATGATCCACGGATCTTCCTGGCGGACGAGCCAACCGGCAACCTGGATCCCGCGACGTCATGGGAGATCATCCAGTTGCTGCTGCAGATCAACGCGCGCGGGACGACCGTGATGATGGCGACGCATAACCGCGAGATCGTCGATGTGATGCGGCGGCGGGTGGTCGCCATTGAAGGTGGCCAGATTGTCAGAGACGAAGATGCAGGAGGGTACCATGCACCGGCTCTGGAATCGCATTGACTTCGCCTTCAGCAGCGCCTGGCAGAACTTCTGGCGGAATGCCGCGGTCAGTGTGGCTAGCGTGCTCATCGTCTGGGTGGTGTTGCTCGCCCTGGGCAGTCTCCTGCTCGTCCTGCATTCGCTCGACCAGATCGTCGCCCTCGAGAAAACGAAGGCCAGTGCCATCTCGGTGTACCTGGCCGATACGACGCCGCTCAGCAGCGCCATGGATTTCAAGCTGCACCTGGAGAATGACCCGCGGGTGACCGACGTGACCTACGTGTCCAAGGACCAGGCCATGGCAAGGTTTCGGCAGCTGCCGGCGTTGGACCCAAGCGTGATCGACACGCTGGGCACCAACCCGCTGCCCGCCAGCCTGGACGTCACGGTCAGGGACATCCGCGATCTGGCTGCCATCGATCAGGAGGTTCGCACATCGCCGCTGGTCGACAAATCGCCGGCGACCAATTACGAGCCCAACGTGATCGACAAGATCATCCTGCTGGCCCGGGTCGCCGGAATCGCGGGGCTGGTGCTGATCATCGGGCTCACCGGGCTGTCCGTGTTCATCATCATGCTCACCATCCGGACCGCGATCTACCTGCGCCGCAAGGAAATCGAAGTGATGAAGCTGGTCGGCGCCACGGATTGGTTCGTGCGCTGGCCGTTCATCGTGGAAGGCTTGATCGTGGGTGTGGTGGGTGCCGCGGTCGCCGTGCTGATCGTTGGGTTTGGCTACCGACCCGCGGTCGTCAATCTGCAGAGCGTGCTGATCTTTATTCCACTGGCTTTTGATCCCGCATATTTGCGCGTTGTGCTGGCGGCGATGCTCGTCTTCGGTCTGTTACTCGGAAGCGTTGGGAGCTATCTGGGCGTAAGGCGGTTCCTCAAGCAGTGAGGCTGCCCCGACTCCGCGCGGCCTTGGCCGTGACCGTGCTGACCGTCGTGCTGCTCGGCGCCGTCTCGGACAACATCTACGACAAGCAGCGACAGCTGCAAGGCCTCAACGGCCAGATCATCGCCGCCCGGACGCAAATCGCTCAACTCCTCGCACAGGAGCGAGCGCTGCAGGGCCAGATCGCGGCCCTTGACTCGCAGCTGAGGACGGTGCAGGCGGAGATCGACCAGGAAACCCAAAAGCTGGTCGTGATCGGTCAGCAGATCGATCAGGCCAAAGAGGAGCTGGTGCTCAAGCAGGCGGAGCTTGCCAAGCATATCGCCGATTTCAGCCACCGCATGCGCATCATGTACAAGAGTGGCCAGGTAAGCGGGCTGGAGCTGGTTTTCTCGGCGGCTAACTTCACCGACCTGATGAACCGGATCTTCTTCTTCAACGACATCGTTCGCGAAGACCGTCGCCAGGTCGCCGCGCTGCAGAAGGAACGAGTCGCCATGGAAGCGCTGAAAGCCGATCTCGAGAGCAAGCAGGCTCAGCAGGCGCAGGTCGTCAAGCAGATTAAGGATCAGAAGGCCCAGCTGCAGGCGATGCGCGACCAGCGGGCCGCCCGCCAGCAGCAGATCGCCGCCATCGAAGCGCAGTTCCAGCGTCAGTTGGCCGACATGCAGGCCCAGCGGGCCGCCCTGCAGTCGCAGATCGCCTCGCTGGTGCGCGAGAGCTTTCGGGCGCGTTCATCCGGCAAGTGGAGGTGGCCAATCGACGGGGTCATCACACAGGGTTTCGGTTGCACGAGTTATCCCTTCGAGCCCTACGATCCCAGCTGTCCCAGCCATCACTTTCACAGCGGCCTCGACATCGCGACTGACTACGGCACCCCGGTCCATGCAGCGGACGGGGGCATCGTGCACAACTTCGCCATGGCGTGCACCTGGAACGCGAGCGCGCTCTGCGGCTACGGGCGATACGTGGTGATGGTCCATGCCGGCGGCTTCACCACGCTCTACGGCCATCTGTCCGGCTGGGCGGTGGCCGAAGGTGCTCAGGTCGACAAGGACAGCGTGATCGGCTACGAAGGTTCAACCGGGAACTCGACCGGACCCCATGTGCACTTCGAGATCGACCTCGCCGGCACGCCGGTCGACCCGCTAGCCTACCTGCCCCTCTCGTGATCGAGCCAGCGGCGACTTCGGGCGCCGGGCCTGCGTCGGTACCCGGCGATAATCCTCTCATGGCTCGACTGAAGAACATCGCGATCCTGATCGTCGTTGCCATTGGCGCGTTCTATGCGGGAAGCCTCGCCGAGTTCCAGTGGGGCGGCTATGCCCCCGATTGGACCAGGTCCCTGTTGTTCTACACGCCCCCGAAGTCGAATGTCGATTACCGCGTGCTGGACGAGGTGTTCACCAACATTCAGCAGCACTATGTGAAGCCAAATCCCAACGGCGTAAAACTGACGGAGGGCGCGGCCTCCGGCATGGTAAACGGCCTCGGCGACCAGTTCTCTCGTTACCTGACGCCCGACGAGTACCGTTCCAACCAGAATTTCCTCAACGGCCAGTTTGCCGGGATCGGCGCCTCGGTGCAGCAGAAGGGCGAACAGATCCTGATTGCCAGCGTGCTACCCGGCACGCCGGCGGAGAAGGCTGGCATGAAGCCGGGGGACGTCATCACCGGCGTGGATGGACAGAGCACCGCTGGATGGACGGCCGACGACGCCGTCAACCATATCCGGGGAAAAGCCGGTACGCAGGTGCGCGTTCAGGTCAGCCGCAATGGCCAGACGCTGAACTTCACTCTGACCCGCCAGGAGATCAACGTCCCCAGCGTCGCCACTCACGTCTTCAACAACCGGATCCTCTACATCCGGGTCTACGACTTCGGGAGTCGGACGGCCACCGAGTTCGAACAGGCACTCAGGGCCAACCTCAAGGGTTCAGTGACCCGGATCGTGCTCGACTTACGCGATAACCCGGGCGGTTACGTTGATGCGGCCAACGACGTCATCAGCGAATTCGTGAGCAGCGGGACGAGTACGATCCTGGTCCCCCGCAATGGAAAGGACGAGGTGCGGAGCGTTACCGGCAACGGGCTGGCGTTCGGCAACCCCCTGGTCGTCCTGGTCAACGAGAACTCGGCCAGCGCCTCCGAGATTACCGCTGGCGCGATCAAGGATCATGGCCGGGCAAAGCTGGTGGGCGTGAAGACTTTCGGCAAGGGCTCCGTGCAGGAAGATTTCCCACTGCGCAACGGCAACGGTGACCTGCACCTCACGATCGCGTACTGGCTAACGCCCAACCGTCACTCGATCGAGAAGACCGGGATCACGCCGGACAAGACGGTGACGCTGCCCAGCGCCCAGGACGAATACGCGGTCGACCAGACGCCGAACGATTTCTCCAAGGACCTCCAGCTCGCCGCCGCGCTGACGCTGCTGGAGAGTTAGGTGACCCGCGGGTTGCTGGTTACAATCGTTGCGTATGCCCGATGAGGCGTTTGACGTAGCCGTCATCGGCGGCGGCTCCGCCGGATATGTCGGTGCTATTCGGGGAGCCCAGCTGGGGCTCAAGGTGGCAGTCATCGAGAAAGAGAAGGTGGGAGGTACCTGCCTGCACCGCGGCTGCATCCCCACCAAATCGTTCCTCCATTCCTCGGAGCTGGCTCACCAGATCCATGGCGCTGCCGCGCTCGGGATCAAGACTGATGGCCTACAGGTCGATTGGCCGATGGTACTCAAGCGGAAGGACACTGTTGTCAACCAGCTCTGGCGCGGGACGGAATTCCTGCTCAAGAAAAACAAGGTCACGGTCTTTCAAGGCGAGGGCGTGATCGAGTCGGAACACAAAGTTGTGGTCAAAAGCAGCGGTGAGGCCATCAACGCGAAGAACCTCGTGGTCGCCACCGGATCGCGTCCCAAATCGCTGCCCGGTCTCAACATGGATGGCAATCGGGTCATCAACAGCGACCATGCTGTCAGCCTGGACCAGATGCCGAAGTCGATCGTTATCGTGGGCGCCGGAGCGGTTGGCACCGAATTCGCCTGCGTGTACAACGGCTATGGGGCGAATGTGACCCTGGTCGAGTTTCTCCCCACATTGCTGCCCCTCGAAGACACGGATGTCGGACAGCAGTTGGCCAAGGTTCTCAGCAAGCGCGGCATCACGGTGTTGACGGGCGCTCAGCTCCAGCCCGACACGCTCAAGCAGGCGAACGGCAAGATGACGGTGGCGGTCAAGACCGGCGACCAGACCCAGACCATCGATGGTGAGCGGTTGCTCGTCGCCGTCGGCCGCGAGGGAATCACCGACGGGTTTGGTCTAGAGAAGCTCGACATCCAGATTGAAAAGGGCTACATCAAGACCGACGAGCATTATCGAACCGGGCATCCCAATGTGTACGCGGCCGGCGACGTCATCGGGAATTTCCTGCTGGCCCATGTCGCCTACTACGAGGGCGAACACATCATGGAGTACATCGCCGGCAAGAATCCCAAGCCGCTCGACTACAATCGGGTCCCGCGGGCGACCTACACCTATCCGCAGGTGGCGAGCCTCGGGTTGTCGGAGAAGCAGGCCAAGGACCAGGGGCTGAAGGTCAAGGTCGGAAAATTCCCACTCGTCGGCAATGCCAAGTCGGTGATCCTGGGCGAGACCGAGGGCTTCGTCAAGATCATCAGCGACGCGGACTCGGGTGACCTGCTGGGCGTCTTCATCATCGGGCCCAACGCCACGGAATTGATCTCGGAGACGGCGCTGGCCAAGTTGCTCGAGTCGACGCCGTGGGAGATCGGCGCCAGTATCCATCCGCACCCGACGGTTTCGGAGTCTGTCAAGGAAGCGGCGCTGGCGGTCGACGGCCTCGCCATCCATATCTGAGCATGGCCACGAAAACGCAGGAGGTCGAAGCCAAAGGCGGACAGAGCCGTCACCGCTCGCTCGGCCTGAGTGACGACCAGGCGTTGCGCATTTATGAGGTGATGCGCCTGGCGCGCGCCATCGACGAGCGCATGTGGCTGATCAACCGGCAGGGTCGGGCGCCGTTCGTGATCTCGTGCCAGGGCCAGGAGGGCGCCCAGGTCGGCACCGCGGCGGCGCTTCGCCCGGGCCATGATTGGGTCGCCCCCTACTATCGCGACGCCGGCGTCATCCTGTGGTTCGGCATGACGGCGAAAGACCAGATGTTGTCCTTCTTCGCCCGGCGCGAAGACCCCAACAGCGGTGGTCGCCAGATGCCCGGGCACTTCGGCAGCCGCCGGCTGCACATCGTGACGGGCGGGAGCCCGGTCGCCACCCAGTTGCTCCATGCCGCCGGCGTCGCGCTGGCATCGAAACAGCGCCAGGAAGACGCGGTGACCGCCGCCTATTTCGGTGAGGGCGGCGCGAGCCAGGGTGATTGCCATGAGGCGATGAACTTCGCCGGCATTCACAAACTGGGGGTGATCTTCGTTTGTGAGAACAACGGTTACGCCATCTCGGTTCCGCAGAGCCGTCAGATGGCGATTCAGAACCTCGCCGACCGGGCAGCCGGCTACGGATTCCCCGGCGTCGTCGTCGACGGCAATGATGTGCTGGCGTGTTATGAGGTGGCAGGGCAGGCCGTCGAACGGGCCCGCCGCGGTGAGGGACCGACGCTGATCGAAGCCAAGACCTACCGCTTCACGGCACACTCCAGCGACGATGACGACAAGCGCTATCGGCAGGCCGAAGAGGTCGCCATCTGGCGGCAGAAGGATCCCATCCAGCGATACGCGAAGTACCTCCGAGAAAGCACAACCCTGACGGATCCGGTTGAAAAGGAAATCACCGAGCGCGTCGACCAGCAGGTCGATGAGGCGACCGAGTATGCGGAACAGGCACCCGATCCGACGCCGGATGACCTGATGACGTTCGTGTACAAGCAGGGCACGGTGAGCTGATGCCACAGAAGACCGTCATCGAGGCCATTCGGGAGGGGATGGATGAGGAGATGGCCCGCGACCCATCCGTCTTCCTCATCGGCGAGGACGTGGGTCAGCGTGGCGGCGTCTTCCTGGCCAGCGACGGGCTCTACAAAAAGTACGGCGAATATCGGGTGATCGATTCCCCGCTGGCCGAGTCGTGCATCGTCGGCGTGGCGATCGGGGCCGCCATCAACGGCATGCGCCCGATCGCCGAGATCCAGTTCGCGGACTTCATCGCCCCGGCGATGAATCAGATCATCGAGGAAGCGGCGCGCTTCTGTTACCGGACCGCCGGGGATTTCAATCTGCCGATGGTGATCCGGGCGCCCTGGGGCGGCGGGGTGCATGGCGCGCTATACCATTCGCAGAGCATCGAGGCCACCTTCGCCCACATCCCGGGCCTCAAGGTGGTCGCGCCGGGAACGCCGGCCGATGCCAAGGGTCTGCTGAAGGCGGCGGTCCGCGACCCGGATCCAGTCCTGTTTCTCGAGCACAAGCGCACCTACCGGTTGGTCAAGGGCGAGGTGCCGGACGGCGACGGGGTGGTGCCGATCGGCAAGGCCGATGTCAAACGGGAAGGCAAGGACTTGAGCCTGATCGCCTACGGTTTGATGCTGACCTACTGCCTCGAGGTGGCTGAGAAACTGGCCGCCGACGGCATCTCCGCGGAGGTGCTCGATCTACGCACTATCAAGCCGATCGACCAGGCCGCCATCGTCGCCACGGCCAAAAAGACGGGGAAGGTTCTGGTCGTCCATGAGGACACGCGCTTCGCCGGGATCGCCGCCGAGGTGATGGCGATCATCATGGAGCATGCGTTCGACGCGCTCGATGCTCCGCTCATGCGATTGACCGGACCGGACGTACCGGCCATGCCCTTCAACCACGTGCTGGAGGAAGCGTTCATGCCCAACGTCGACCGGATCCTCGCCAAGGCGAAGGAGCTGGCCGCCTACTAAGGCGAGCCAACCGGCAGATGGCGTCCGTCAAAATGCCGCAGCTGGGCGAGTCGATCACCGAAGGCACCATCTCGAAATGGCTGAAGCAGCCTGGCGACCAGGTCAAGAAATACGAGGGGCTGGTCGAGGTGATCACCGACAAG
>VBEN01000136.1 GCA_005881175.1 Chloroflexota bacterium | reverse complement strand
TCTACGAACGTACCGGTATGGATGTTTACACCAAATTGCCGGCAGCGCCCTGGGAGGAGCTAAGCGTGATGCCGCGAAGTAAAGGGCGGCATCCTATGCGACTGCCGCCCTTTATGAACGCCTGTCGCCTTTAGCAGCTGCTTCCGCTGGCGTCAACCGTCGTCGGCACCTGGTAGAAGCGCAACTGCAATAGCTTCAGACCAGTGTTGTCGTACTGCCAGAAGTAGTCTTGCAGCGATGAGTCGAATAGCGGCGTCCGCGTCAGCTTACCGTCGATGCACTGGCTGACGAAGAGCAGATCGGCCGAGACATTCGTGAACACGCTCTGGCCGTTCTTACGCGTCTGGACCATGACGTATTGCGACGTCGAACAGATGAGGACACCGGTGAGATCGTAGGCGCAGGTCGTCGTGCTCGAGCTGCCGCCTGGCTTGGCGAGCGCCCGTGCCCAGACCGAATAGATCGTGGTGGTCGGCGCCGCGCTGTCGACCGGGTTGGGCAACTGGAAGCCCGCGCTCCCGTCGAGGCAGTTCGGATCAAGCACCTGGAAATCGCCCGGCGACAGGGCGATTTTGCATTGTCCCTGGAGCGGCACGAAGATGTCGTGGCCGTTCGAGCCGGTCGACGAACTGCCACCCTTGAGAACGCCGTGGATGTTCAGGTTGTAATGCGGCCCGCTCGGTGCGCCGTTCCCGGTGATGCTCTGAGCCGCCGTGGTCGTGGTTGCCGTCGTGGCCCCGGTCTGGGCTTTCAGGAGCGCCGCTTGCGAATGGAAAACGCCGGCCGCAATTGCCGGCCCCGGAATGATGGCGACTAGAGCCAGCAGAAATATGCCGGCCAGCACGATGAATGCGGAACGAAGGCCCATTGTGTCCACCCCCACTCGAGGAAATCAGCCGCTGCGCCGCCGACCGCGGCGCGTATCTCGACCACCTCCCTGAGATTCAGGATGAATCCGTCGCTTCCCGTTTGCAAGGCGGTTCACCACCTTGATGCTCGGCTCCGGCCGATCGCAACGCACCCTAACGGAATCCGTTACGATCGTTTTCCTCCCGTCGCGGCGGAGTCGCCTGCCCGAGCAGGCTCTGTCAGGAAACGCGCAGTGTTTTTGTAAGGAGGGGGATGCCTATGCCGTGAGACCGGCAACACTGCGCCATGAAAGTACCTAAAGGACAGGAGGGAACATGCGTCGAACACTCAGCGTGCTCACTATCGCGCTGGTCGTTATTGCCGCCGGCGCGATTGCCGGTTCGGCCGCCTCGCCCAAGACACCTCCAAGCAAGCAGGAGATCGCCAAACGGATTCTGGCGACACCGGCCGGAAAGGCCCTGACGCCGACCGCTCGGATCGCGTTGGAAGCGATCGCGCGCGGCGATCATCGTGCGACGCCAGACTCCAATGGCATGAACGCGCCGGCAGCGGTTCGGCAAGCCAAAGGTGCGAAACCGAGCGGCGGTCCGCTACCGAATGTGCGAGTCAACGATCCAAGCAAAGACTCGAACCAGGCCGATCAGACGACCCAGAGCGAAACCTCGATCGCCGTCTCCGGCTCGAATGTGGCGGTCGGCTACAACGACTCCCAGCGAACGCTGCTGGTCTTGACGGCCGCGAGCAACTTGAGCGGCGTATCGAACTCCACCGATGGCGGCCAGACGTTCACCGACGGAGGCACCATCCCGAACGCTCCGGGCAAGAACAACTTCGGTGATCCGTGGCTGGCGACAGACAGCGCCGCCACCATGTACTACTCGAACCTGGTACTCGACATAGGCTCTTTCTCACTCCTCGTTGGCGTGGCGAAGTCGACGGACGGAGGGAAGAGCTGGAGCCAGGCGACTCCGATCCCACCGCCTCCAGGAAACGAGTTTGGTTATATGGCGGACAAGGATGCGATGGTCGCAGCAGGAACAGGCAACCTTTATGACACCTGGGACGACTTCACCACCACATTTGATCCGAACACGGGTGTCTTTACCGAGTTCAGCGGTTTGCCGGTGGCCCATACCACGGATGGGGGCAGCACCTGGTCGATCGCCTATGCCGACAAGACCGTGCTGTTCACCTTCGACCCCAACAAGCCGCCGGATGCGCAGGATTGCTCGTTCCACCAGTACATCGGCGCCATGCCGCTCGTCGCGGCAGATGGCACCGTCTACGAGGCGGCGCTGAAGTTCGGCGTGGACGACCCGAACTGCACATTTACGGCGCCGTTCACGGAAGAGGAGTGGATCTTCGCCTCGCATGATGGTGGGCAGACCTTCCCCCAGAAGGTAAAGATCGCGGACGTGTCCCCGTCGACCGGCAGCTTCTTGGGTGCCTTCCAGTTAGGACCGAGCCAGCTCATGCGAAATCTCGAGCTTCCGACACTGGCCGCGAAGGATGGCAACCTGTACGCCGCATGGAACGACGGCGCATCGGGCCACAGCCATGTGGTCCTGGCGACATCGAAAGACGGCGGCAACACCTGGAAGACCTCGCAGGTTACCTCAGGGGATAATGACGAGGCGCAGCCGGCACTGAGTGCTGACGGCAGCGGCCTTCATCTTCTCTACTACGAGATCAGTCCGGTTGGTGGTGGCACCAGCCAGCTCGACGCAGTGGTCTCGAACTCTCGGAACGGCACCAGCTGGACGACCCGTCGGGTAACCAGCCAGTCCTTCCCCGGTGTGTACACCCTCCCGCAATTTGACCCGATCATCGCATTTACCTACATGGGCGACTACATCGCGAACGTCAGCGACGGCACGCACCAGTATTTCGCCTGGGGCGACAACCGGGACGTCGTGACGAACTTCCTGTGGCCACAGGGCCGGCACGACCCGGACGTCTTTTTCGCCAGACAGTAAGAGCGCCCCAATTTAGAGGAGGCGGTCCGCCGGCCGCTTCCTCTTACGCGGTCCGGGGCAGTTCGGTCGATCGGTCCGCTTCGTATCGGGCTATCTCAGTCTCGTCACGGAGCGTCAGCGCGACCTCGTCCCAGCCGTTGAGGAGGCATTCGCGGAACTCGACCGGGAGAAGACCGCAGCGGAAACTATTGCTCTTGAAGATGTCGCCGAACGAGGGGGCGATCACGACCCGGAACCCCGCCTCGAGCAGCGACCAGGGCGCGTGCTCCCGCGACGAGCCACATCCGAAGTTGGCACCCGTCACCAGAACGCTCGCGCCGCGGTATGCCGGCCGGTCGAGGATGAAATCGCCGTTGCGCCGCCAGTCGTAGAAGAGAAACGGGCCGAAGCCGGTCCGCTCGATCCGCTTGAGGAATTGCTTGGGAATGATCTGGTCGGTGTCGACGTTCACCCGGTCGAGGGGGGCGAGAATGCCGGTGACGCGGGTAAACGGTTCCATTCAGTTGAATTCCCGAACATCCACGAGATGACCGGTGATGGCGGCCGCGGCAGCCATCGGCGGGCTGACCAGGTGCGTCCGCCCACCACTGCCCTGCCGTCCCTCGAAGTTACGGTTGCTGGTCGAAGCGCAGCGTTCGCCCGGTCCGAGAATGTCGGGATTCATGCCTAGGCACATCGAGCATCCAGCGTCGCGCCACTCGAAGCCTGCCTCGCGAAAGAGGGCGTCGAGTCCCTCGGCCTCGGCCTGCCGCTTCACGCTCGCCGACCCCGGTACGACCATGGCGCGCACCTTCGGATGCACGCGGTGACCACGGATCACTGAGGCGGCGACGCGCAGGTCTTCCAGGCGGGCATTGGTGCACGAACCGATGAAGACCCGGTCGATCGCGATCGCCTCGATCGCCGTGCCGGGCTCCAGCGCCATGTACTGCAGGGCCCGCTCGTCAGTCTCCGTCGATGGCGCGGGGATGCTGCCACTGACCGGCACGGACTGGCCCGGGTTCGTGCCCCAGGTGACGTAAGGCTCGAGGCGAGCGGCGTCGATCGATACCTCCCGATCGAAGATCGCGTCGGGATCGGTTGCAAGTGCCCGCCAGCGATCGACCGCCTGATCCCATTGATCGCCCGCCGGCGCATACTCTCGTCCCCTGAGATAGGCAAACGTAGTGTCGTCCGGCGCGATCACGCCGGCCCGCGCGCCGCCCTCGATCGTCATGTTGCAGACCGTCATCCGGCCTTCCATCGACAGGCCCCGGATGGTCGAGCCGCGGTACTCGAGGACGTGCCCGCGGCCGCCTTCGACTCCGATGCGGGCGATGATGCCGAGTGCCACGTCCTTCGCCGTGACGCCCAGCGGCAGCGCGCCCTCAACCGTGATGGCCATCGCCTTTGGCCGGCGCTGCCGCAGACACTGGGTGGCCAGCACGTGCTCCACCTCCGAGGTTCCGATGCCCAGGGCGAGCGCACCGAAGGCGCCGTGGGTCGACGTGTGCGAGTCGCCGCAGACGATCAGCAGCCCCGGCTGGGTGAGGCCCAGCTCGGGACCGATGACGTGAACGATGCCCTGGCGGGCGTTGCCCATGCCGTACAGCCGGATGCCCTCGCGGCGACAGTTCTCCTCGAGCGCTGACATCTGGCGCTCGGCCAGCTCGTCGGCGGCCGCCCTTCCTCCGCGCGTCGGGACGTCATGATCCATCGTGGCGAGCGTCAGATCAGGTCGCCGAACTCGGCGATGGTTGAGGCGCAAGCTCTCAAAGGCTTGCGGCGAGGTCACTTCATGAACGAGGTGAAGGTCCACATAGAGCAGGTCCGGTTCGTGCTCGCGGGCGGCCACGATATGGTCGTCCCAGATCTTTGCCGCCATCGTCCGACCCATCGGCTTTCCCCTACTTGCTCTCTGCCAGGGCCCGGACCCGCAACGCAAGAAGCAGATCGAGCCGCGCGTCGGCGTCCTTGAGGTCCACGCCGGTCACCTCACCGATCCGCCGCAGCCGGTAATGGAGCGTGTTGAGATGGATATGCAGGTCCCGGGCC
>VBEN01000135.1 GCA_005881175.1 Chloroflexota bacterium | reverse complement strand
CCGGAGCCGCACGGCTTTCACGAAAGAGGGCGACGCTGAGCTGGTCAACGACTGGTGCATGGCGGCCTGCTACTCGACAGACGAGAATGGCACCGTGCGGCTCCCCTACGACACGACGACCGGACAGACCATCCCCGAGGTCTGGGAACGGTGGCTGCGCTGGGACCCGGTGCGGATGGTCCCCGAGCACGTCGATGCCCTGCGGCAGATGCGGGCCATTTACATCGACGCCGGTAAGCGTGACCAGTATTTCCTCGATCTCGGCGCCGAGGCCTTTCGCCGCGCGCTCGAAGCGATCGGCGTGACGGACGTCTTTTTCGAGCTCTTCGATGCCACCCACAACGCGATCGAGTATCGATACCCGATTGCGATCAAGTACCTCGCCGAGCGCTTGACTGCCTAGCCGCACAGGCAGGCAGGCGCCTACGCGAATGTCTAGGTGCGCGGCTGGCCGTCCGGGTGAAGTCGCCGAGGCCGCTCCGGTTCTACCGTGAGAGAACGCCCCCACCCCGACCCTCCCCCACGAGGGGGGAGGGAGATTCAACGAAAGGAGCACAACACAACATGGGTTCTCTCAAAGATCTTTCGAAGGAAATCGAAGCGCTCGTCGAGAAGGCGAGTCAAAGCGTCGTTCGGGTTGACGCACGACGCGGCCGGGCCGGCACCGGCATCGTCTGGGACAGCGGATTGGTGCTGACGGCCAATCACGTGGTCGAGCAGGAAGAGGACATCGAAATCGTCGTCGACGGCAAGAGCGCCAAGGCCAGCCTGGTGGGGCGCGATCCGGCCACGGACCTGGCGCTGCTCAAGGTCGATGGATTGTCCGCGCCGGCCATGCCTCGAGCGAAAGTGTCGGACCTCAAGCCCGGACAGATCGTGCTCGCGATCGGCCGGCCGGGGAGTCTCAAGGCGACCTTCGGCACCATCAGCGCCGTGTCGTCGTCGTGGCGCGGGTGGCGTGGGAGCGAGATCGAGCATCTGATCCAGACCAACGCGCCGCTGTATCCCGGATTCAGCGGCGGCCCGCTGGTCGACGCCGACGGACGGGCGGTGGGCATGAACAGCTGGGTGTTCGGTCGCGGGGACGGCCGGGCGATCGCGATGGACGTCGCCGAGCGCGTGGTGGAGAGCTTGCGGGCCGACGGCCGGATCAAGCGACCCTATCTCGGCATCGGGACGCAGCAGGTGCCGCTCCCGGACGCGGTCAAGGCGCGGGTCAACCAGGACACCGGGCTGCTGGTCGTCGCGGTCGAGCCCCAGAGCCCGGCCGATAAAGCCGGCTTGATGCAGGGCGACACCCTGGTTGCCCTGGATGGGACGGTGACCAAGAACCTGGAGGACCTGTATGCCGGGCTGCGCAAGATCAAAGTCGGGGCGACCCAAACGGTCAAGGTCGTCCGTGCTGGCGAGGTGAAGGAGATCGCCGTCACCGTGGGGGAAGCCGGGCGGTAGGTTAGGGCCCCCCACCCTGACCCTCCCCCAGGGGAGGGAAATCAGGAAGATTTGATCGGGCGGCTGGTTGACTCTATAGGCGACCGAACCAACATGGCAAGTAACCGCCGCCTCTTGATCGTGCTCATCGGATGGGCAGTCTTTTCTGTGTTTTTCGCAGCCTGGCTGGCTTTCAGCTGGGGCGGCGCGGCGACCACCCAATGGCTCGACGACATCGGCGAGTCCGTTGTGGCGTTTATCGCGGCGGCCGCCTGCATGTTCGCCGCCCTTCGCCATCACGGCCGAACGCGGATCGCCTGGACGCTGATCGGCATCTCGGCGTTCTTCTGGGGCGCCGGCGAGGTCGTCTGGTCTTACTACGAATTGCTGCTCGGTCAGCAGGGGCCGTTTCCCTCGCTTGCTGACCTGGGCTACCTGCTGGCCGTGCCGTTGGCGATTGCGGGCGTCCTCTATTTCCCGTCGGCGCCCTCCCGCGCGGCGTCGCTGG
The DNA here is from genome assembly GCA_005881175.1 of Chloroflexota bacterium. Classification (GTDB taxonomy): domain Bacteria; phylum Chloroflexota; class Dormibacteria; order CF-121; family CF-121; genus CF-13. The sequence continues at coordinate 505 of VBEN01000135.1, read as the reverse complement.
CCCGCGCCATCCTCGATGGTCTGCTGATCGCGGGCTCGCTCCTGGTGATCAGCTGGTCGACGGTACTCGGTGCCGTCTACCGCTCGAGCGCTGGCGATCTGTCGTCACAGCTGATCGGCCTCGCCTATCCCGCCGGCGACGTCGTCATCGCGACGATGCTCTGCATCCTGGCGGCTCGTGCCCCCCGGAGTGCCCGGCTTCCCCTGTACCTGCTCGCAGGCGGACTGCTCGCCAACCTGCTGGCCGACAGCGGCTTTGCCTACCTCACGACCACCGGCCAGTACGGTGCCGGGAGTGTGGTCGATGTCGGTTGGGCGGCCGGCTATATGCTGATTGCCATCGCAGCCCTGCAGGCTGCCGCGCGGCCGGCACTGCTGGCGCAGCACGCCGGTCCGCCGGGAAGGGTCGGCTTGCTTCTGCCCTACCTGCCCGTGGCTTCTGCCGCGGTGGTAGCGGCCATCCAGGAGGCCTTGCCGGGGGACCTCGATCCGGTCATCTTCTGGAG
>VBEN01000134.1 GCA_005881175.1 Chloroflexota bacterium | reverse complement strand
TGCGCGCGGAATTCTCGAAGCGATGGGTTTGTGAGCGGGGCGGAGGAGCTCATATAAAGGAAACTTTATGGATTATAGCAACCCTGCGGCAGCCTTTCGGATCTCCCCCTCTGGGCAGGGTGGGCCTAGCTCAGCAGGTCCCGGGGCAGGCGCGTGCGAATTCGCATTCGGCCTGGTAGCGGCATTCGTTGATGCCCTTCAGGCCCCTGGCCACGACGGCTTGCAACTCGCGGATCTTGTTTTGTTTGTCGGTTTCTTCGGCATCCATCGAAGTGGTGCTATGACGTGAACGGCGACCCTGGCGGTGACGGAATGCGGACGATGCCTACAAGTTGACAGTCTCGCTGTCGGAAACGCCTACAGCATAGGAATGGCGTCCGTTCATCGTCAAGGAAAGACTTGTTAAGGTGGGCGGCATGCCAGCGGCGCGTATTCGTCGACCCGCAGGCTCTGCCCCAACGATTGCGCGCGGTTTTGCGGCGATCGCCGGACATGAGCGCGCCCTCACCATTCTTCGTGCTCACCAGCGCGCCGGTCGGTTGGCCCATGCCTACTGCCTGACCGGCGAGGAGGGCATTGGCAAGACCGCGCTCGCGCGGGCGCTGGCGGAGGAGTTGCTGCTCGGTGAAGGGCAGCCGCGCCGCCTTGAAGTCCACCCCGATTTCTGGTCGGATGACCGGCCGGAGGCAATCAGCATCGACGAGATCCGCTTTCATCCAGAGCGCGGGGCGCAGGCGCACGACCAATCGCTCCAGCAGTTCCTGAGTCTCAAGCCATTCGTGGCGCTCCTGCGAGTTGCGTTGCTGGCCAACGCCGAACGGTTGACCGAGGCCGCCCAGAATTGCCTGCTCAAAACGCTGGAAGAGCCGCCGCCCAATACCGTGCTGGTCCTGACCACCTCGTATCCCGACCATTTGCTCCCCACATGCCTTTCGCGCTGTCAGATCATCGGGATGTCGCCGCTGGGCCGGCCAGCGGTTGTAGCCTTCATTGCCTCGCGACAGGGGAGTGCGGAGGAAGCCGAGGCGCTGGCCGGATTGGCGCACGGACGCCCGGGCTGGGCGGTGCGCGCCCTGACCGACCGGGAATGGGCCGTGAGAATGGACCGATGGGCTGAGGAGCTCGCCGCCCTGGCCTTCGAGGACGTCGACGGTGTGCTCGGCTACGCCGCGCGCTTCGGGCAGGGGCCCCAGGCCGAGATGCGACTGGTCGCCTCGGACGCGCTTCGCGGCTTTACCGCCTTCCTGCGCGATGCGATGCTTCTCCAGGCAGGTCTGTTGAGCAGCATGTCCGGAACACGGAAGGCCGCGTTGGAGACATGGGTGCGAGGGCTACCTGCTGACCATGTGCGGGCTTCACTGGCGGCCGCCCAGCGAACCCAGTTGCTGATCGATGAGAATGTGAATCCTCGCCTCGCCATGGAAGTCATGCTGCTCGACCTGCGCGTTCGGCGGCTCGCATGAGTCGGGTCTTCGTCACCCTGCCGCTGCCGTCACCGGGTATCGACATGCTGCGCGAGCGGTTCGAGGTGACGATGATGGAGGCGGAAGGCATGCCGCCGGAGACGCTCAAGCGGCACATCGCCGAGACGGACCCGATCGGCATCATCGGCATGGTCAACGTGCCGATCACCGACGAGATCATGGCGGCGGCGCCACATCTGCGGGTCGTTGCCAATTACGCGGTGGGCTACAACAACGTAGATCTCGCGGCCGCCACTCGCCGGGGTGTGTTGGTGACCAATACCCCCGGTGTGCTGACCGAGGCCACCGCCGACCTGGCCTTCGCCTTGCTCCTCGCGGTCGCTCGTCGCGTGGTGGAATCGGACCGATTCCTTCGCGAGGGCAAGTTCAAGGGGTGGAAGGCCGACTTGCTGCTCGGCAGCGATGTCTATGGCCGGGTGCTGGGCATCATCGGTTTCGGCCGAATCGGACAGGCCATGGCCCGCCGAGGACTGGGCTTTAACATGTCGATCCTCTATTCGGACGCGCGGCGGGCCAGCCCCGAGGTGGAGTCGCAGCTACGCGCGCAGTACCTTCCGCTCGACGAACTGTTGCGCAAGGCGGACTACGTGAGCATCCACGCGGACCTGAACGATCAGACCCGGCACCTGATTGGCGAGCGCGAGTTAAAGCTGATGGGGCCTGAGCACTACCTGATCAACGCCGCGCGTGGGCCGATCGTCGACGAAAAAGCCCTGGTCCGGGCGCTGAAGGAGGGATGGATCAAAGGAGCTGGTCTGGACGTCTATGAACACGAGCCGCAGACCGAGCCGGGCTTGACCGATTGCTGGAATGCAGTCCTTCTACCGCATCTGGGGAGTGCGACGGTCACGGCTCGGGCCGCCATGGCGGAAACGGCGGCGAACAACCTGATCGGGGCGGTGGAGGGTCAAACACCGCCGAACCTGGTGAACCCGGAAGCACTCGCCGTTCGTCGCTAGGTGGCGATCCGGCTGCTCGCCATCGATCTCGATGGCACGCTGGTCAACCACCGGCTCGAGATGGATCCGCGCGACGTTGCCGCCGTCAAGGCGGCTTCCGCCGCGGGCGTCACGGTGGTCCTGGCGACCGGGCGGATGTTCAAATCCTCGCTTCGCTATGCGGAGCTGCTCGGACTTACCGGGCCAATCATCAATTACCAGGGGGCTGTGGTTCGCGAGATCGCCAGCGGCGAAGTCTGGTATCGGTGCGAGCTGTCGGTCGAAATGCAGCAGCGCGTGCTGGCATTCGCCGAGCCGCGAGACTGGCACGTCAATGCCTATGTGAACGAAGTGGTCTACACCGCGCGAGCGCGGCCCGAAGCGGACCTCTATGCGCGCGTGGCGATGGTTCCCTATGAGGTGGTCGGTCCGCTGTCGAAGTGGATCCGACAGGAGTCGACCAAGATGGTGCTGGTCGATCTTGACCCGGCTGAGGTGCCGGCTCGGATGGCCGAGCTGGGCGCCTGGATGGGCGACGTCGCTCGCGTGACACGCTCCCTGGATTGGTTCGTCGAAGTGGTCAATCCCGAGGTGTCAAAGGCGAAGGCGCTGGCCATGGTTGCGGAGCGCCTGCGCATTCCGCAGAGCGACGTGTGCGCCATCGGCGACAACACAAATGATGAGGATATGGTCGGCTGGGCCGGGTTCGGGGTCGCCATGGGCAACGCCCCGGCCGGGCTCAAGGAGTTAGCAAAATATGTCACCGGCAGCATCAGCGAGGCCGGCGTGGCCCAGGTGATCCGGCGCTTTGTGATCGGCAAAGAAGACACAGTGGTCCGCGCTTAGCCCGCAGCAACCTTATATATACTGGGCTTCCGCGGCCCCGTGGTGTAGTGGTCCAACATGCCTCCCTGTCACGGAGGAGATCGGCGGTTCGAATCCGCTCGGGGTCGCCAGACATTGCCGCTATAACACTCATGGCAGTGGAACACCGACCAGCAGATGTCGTTCCGCAACCGCTGGTCGTCGAGAACAAGCTCGCGGATCGCCTCCGGGAGCTGGTCGCGCTGCCACTGGCACTCGAGTCGCCCTGCGCTCTCGCCCTCTCCTTCCGGAGCGGCGGCACGTGCGGCCTTGATCGCATAGGCGGCCGCACCGAGCTCGTGCGCCGCGACGTGTGCGACGACCGCCGCCTGGCCGGCGGCGTACGCGGCATGGCGTGGCGCCCCACTCAGATCTCTGGCCGCGGCCATTGCATGGCCTCCTGCCGAGCGTGCCTCGGTCATGGTGATCTCGCCGCGCGCCCAGGCCCGCCCGAGTTCGATCGCGCGACGCGGTCGCGGGTCCTCAGGCCGAGCCGACTCGAAGAGGCCCAGGACGTGTTCCGCGCACGATGCCGCCCACAAGGCGAGGAGATGGTGATTCGAATCAGTGAGGGTCCCACCGCGGCGGATCGTCACGAAACGAGGGTCGCGTTCTTTCGGGAGGATCAACCCAGTATCTCTCCTGATGGCATCTGCCTAACGGCTCCCACGATGTCTCCCTTCAGGAGCGAATTCACAAGCGGGCACCGGTCATGCCTTCATTTTGACCGACTGCCCTGGGCCAGCCACTAGCAGTCAAGCAAGGGCGGTGGACCAGGCGGCAGACTGCCGCAGTACGGTGGCCCAGAGGCCATTGCGCACGCCCGGCACGACGAAGGTGCAAACAGGCGCGAGCGCGCCCGACTGATTCATCTGTAGCGCCGTCCGTCGGAGGACGCAACAGCCCACAGCACGGTATTCGTGGAACACCGTTTATCCGGAGTTTGCTTGAGACGTACGCAAATTCGTAGCTGGTGAGGTGAGCGAGTTAGGTCAATCGTACGAACGTCAGTGTTAGGTCCTTCTCCCAGGCCGCTCCCTCTCGTGACATTTCACCCTTGCCGACCATCTTGTTGCCGTCGTCTTCAATGGCAATGGTGAAACGCTGGGAAAAACTGGGCTCGTCCCGCCACCACTGTAGCTGATTTCCTGTCATGGTCACCTCGTATTTTCTTGAGATGCCACGTTCATCAAAGTAAAGCATGGAATATTTCTTAGCCACATCATCGCTGCCGAAAATGGCGACACCGCTCGGAACGTTGGGGTCGTCAATCTCTGAGTGCATGATCAAGTACGCGCCACCCTCAAGCCAATCAAAAGATGTGCGGCCATGAAGGGTACTATCGGGAAGGTAGGGATGGAACCCGGTGGTTTGCCACTCGCCCACCAAAACCTCAAAGGGTTTAAGCGCTGGGTTTGGTATTAATGCTGCACTTCCGATTCGGCTGGTCAAGTGCCTCCCTCCACGATGGTGAGCGACGGCTCGGCGAGTCATGGAGCCGGTGTGGCCGCTTGAATCAGTGGGCTTTCCCGGCCTTGTTGGCCGGCAAGTTTGGCACTCATGCGTATCAGCGCCCGCCTTGACGTCAAGCCGAGTTTTGCATAGACGTGCGCAAGGTGGCTTTCGACCGTCCTCACACTGATTTGTAGGCGATGACCGATCTCGGAGGCCATGTATCCCTGTGAGGCCAGTCGAGCCACCTCGATCTCCCGCCGGGTCAGCGATTCAAGGCCTTGGAAGCCGATATCTGCTTCGGCTAAGGTCGGAAGGGCTACCCGAGTCAACCGATGGTTCCCACGCGCCGCAAGCACCTCGGCCAGACTGGTTGCATAGATCCTGACGGCGATCGCAAGGAGCAGCGCTGCAGCGCCGATAGACAGAATGGTCATGCGATTGGTCCCTTCCGCGGCGAGGATCACTGCAAACAGCGCCAGAGCGAGAACTGAAACGATGGCGGCAAAAGCGCTAGATAGCGTCCAGACCGCGGCGAGAAGTGGCGGCAACCCAAGTGCCGCGAGGACGTCGTCCGGAGTCAAGATCTCGGATCCCGCTATCGTTCCAAGGGCTAGGCCGTAAAGTCCGGCTGCGGCCGCTTCCCAGCGGCTGCCGGCTAGGCCGCACGGCCTGATCAGATAACGGCCTCGGATCAACTGGCGGCGCCGTGCTGCGGCCATGATGCACCCCTCTTCCTTACCCCACCCTTATATGCGGCATCATACGCTCGGGCAACGACTTTTGCTGCTCGACCACCGTCTCCCCATGGCCCTTACCGACTCGGTCCACTACGTACAGAAATGAGTACTCACCACGGATGACAGAGCGCGGTTGGAGGCAGATCCTTTGCCCGTTGCCAACAGGCGAGCGGTGCCGGCCGCCGGAGGGGCCCTAGGAGTGACGAAGGAATTATTGGCCGAAATTTTGCCGCGCCCGGGGTTGTGGCGGGGAGGATGTCATGAATACTTACGCAAAAGTAGGCGCATTTCTGGTGTTGGGAACCTTGCTTTCGAGCGAAGCCTTTGCCGAATCCAAATACTCAGAGTGGGGACTGCCGGTGAACTTGGGCTGCGGGGGCATCAACTCCCCTTCCGACGACCTCGGCCCTGGAATTAGCAAAGACGGTCTGAGCTTTTACTTCGCCTCCAATCGTCCGGCGACGGGTGCCCCAGGGGGCCTGGACATCTACCTCGCACTTCACGGAGAATGCGGTCAGCCTTTCGCGCGATGGGCACTGGCTATTCTTCAATAGCAACCGCCCGGGCGGTTTTGGGGAAATCGACATCTGGGCCTCCTACCGCCAGGACGTTCACGACGGCTTCGGGTGGCAAACACCGGTCAACCTCGGACCGGGCGTGAACACCGCAGGCTTTGACGCAGGCGCGAGCTACTTCGAGAACGAGGAGGGCGGCGCCCCACTTCTCTTTTTCGGCCGGGGGGTTTCCTTTGCGACCCAGGGAACCACCACCGACATATGGGTAGCCGAGCTGTTACCGGACGGTACCTTTGGGAATGCTCGTCCCGTTCCCGAGCTCAATAGCCCTCAAGGTGATCAGCGCCCGTCAATTCGGTTCGATGGGCTCGAGATTTTCTTCTATTCCAACCGGCCCGGCTCAACTGTCGACGCAAGCGGTAATGCCACCACGGATATCTGGGTCGCGACGCGTAAAGACGTGCGCGATGCATGGGACGCCCCGGTCAATCTGGGTTCCGTGGTCAACACCGGAGCGGCCGACTTCAATCCCCACATTTCCGGTGACGGTCTAACGCTGTATTTCGCATCGAGCCGCCCAGGCGGCTGCGGAGGATTCGACATCTATATGACGACGCGAGCCAAGCTCAAGGGAGAACGCCTGTCAGGATGAGTCGCTGATTCCCAGCCAGCGTGCTCGCGCGCCGCGACGTAAGCATCGGGTCGCGGCGCGCGGCGTCTCAAGATTTGATCTAGACCGCCAACAGTCGGGCAGCCCAGAACCAGTGGTAGCTCGGTAAGGGCAGTCTTGCTAGCGTAGGTTGAACGTCGCCTGGCATCCGTTAGCGTCCGTTAGCGTTCGGTAGGCGTGCGCCGACCAGCCAACTTTCGGCCTTCGCCTTCAGGTGGAGTTCGAAACTTGTCCGCTTGGGGTCGCCAATAACACCTGAGAGCCTCCGGCATAGACCGGGTATACGTCGACATCTCTCACGCGGTCATCGCTGATCGCGATTTGCTAGAACAACCGCTGTACGAGTTCCCGCTGGGCCTCGACCTGGATTTGTGGATTGCCCTTGCAAATCCGCTGATTTAAAGCGCATCACCTTCTACGGGCGGATGCTGCCCAAGTACAACCACATGGGTTGACGCGGAAAGCCGGTCCTAATTTAAGTTCCCAACCAACCATGGGCTCCGGTGGGTCGGACGAAGCGCCGCGCTTAAGGCGACGATCACCCCGGTGGCGGCGGACCCCCGTGGACGTTAACCACAATGAGCTCGGAGAATGCTGCACCGTCCAACTGAAGTGCAAAGCATCCTGGGCCACCGGTACTCAACCGCCCGAACCATGCTCTCCAAGAGGGAGACCCAAGGTTTGCCTGCAGCTCCAGCCCGCGCTCAGGCGTGTGGACAGCCGAAACCACCGCCACGGAGTGTTGACTTTCTTTAGCAGCGATGTTGGAGAGATTGG
>VBEN01000133.1 GCA_005881175.1 Chloroflexota bacterium | reverse complement strand
GCGATCGGCGGCGGGACCGGGCTCCCGGTTGTGCTCACGGCGCTGCGCCGCCATCTCGCATCGAGCGACCGGATCACGGCGGTCGTGACGGCCGCCGACGACGGCGGAAGCTCGGGAGCCCTGCGAAAGGAGTACGGCGTGATCCCGCCCGGAGACATCCGCAACTGTCTCCTGGCGCTCGCCCGCGTCGCGCCGGAGGTGTCGGCGGCGCTCCAGTACCGGTTCGATGGGGGCGACGCGCAGCACCCGGTCGGGAATCTGTTGCTGGCGGCGCTCGACATGGTCGCGACCGACGGGCTGACCGCGATCAAGCTCGCCGCCCAGCTCCTGGGCGTGAACGATCTCGTCCTGCCCTCCACCACGGAGCGGGTGCACCTGGTCGCCGAGCTCGCGGACGGGCGCTCGGTCTACGGCGAGTCGTCGATTCCGCGAAGCGGCGCGCCGATCAAGCGCGTCCGTATCGACCCGGCCACCGCGGTGGCGACGCCCGTCGTGCTCGAGGCCTTGCGCGAGGCCGACGCGCTGATCCTCGGGCCGGGCAGCCTCTATACGAGCCTGCTGGCAACGCTCGTCGTTCCCGGCGTGGCCGAGGCGGTGACGAGCTCGTCGGCGACCCGGATCTTCGTGTCCAACGCGATGACCGAGCGCGGCGAGACCGACGGCTACGGGATCGCCGAGCACCTCGAGGCGCTCGCCTCGCACGGTCTGCCGCTCGAGAAGCTCCACTACGTCGTCACGCCCACCACGCCGATTCCGGCGAAGGTCCTCGGACGCTACCTCTCCGAGGGAGCCGTGCCGGTCGATGCCGACTTCGTGCCCCCGAGCGCGTCACCGGTGACCGTCCGGGCCGACCTGCTCGAGCTCGGACCGGTGGTACGGCACGACCCCGACAAGCTGGGGCCGGTCCTCTGCGACCTGGCGGCGCGCCGTGTCGAGACCCGTCGCGCGTTGCGGATGGCAGCGCGGGTGTGAACGCCTTGGCTTTCGCCCACCAGCTCCTGCCCGAGATTCGGTTCGGAGACGGCGCGCTGCTCGCGTGCCTCTTCGTCCTGACCTTCGTCCTCGGATCCCGCGTGTACGGCGAGGACGGGGCCGAACTCGATCGCCTCGTCGCCGAGCGGCGACCGGACCGGATCGTCGTCGGGTTCGCGGACCGGCGCGGGCGGGTGCCGCTCTGCCATCTCGTCGAGTCGCGGGCGCGCGGCATCCGGGTCGAGGACGCCGTCGAGACGTACGAAAGCCTGACCGGCAAGCTCGCCCTCGAGCTGATGCCGCCGAGCCGCGTCATCTTCTCGCACGAGTACGCGACGGCGCGCTTCCAGCCCGCGTTCGCCCGGGCGCTCAGCCTCCTCGTCGCCGTCACCGGCCTGATCGTGCTGGCCCCCGTGATGGCCGTGATCGCGCTCGCGATCAAGCTGGACTCCCGCGGTCCGGTCTTCTTCGTCCAGCAGCGTGCAGGGCTCTACCGGTTGCCGTTCAACCTGATCAAGTTCCGCACGATGCATCCGGTCGAGGGCGTCCACTCCGAGTGGGAGCGGGACAACTCGAACCGGATCACGCGGTGCGGACGGTGGCTCCGGCGCTTCCGGCTCGACGAGCTGCCCCAGCTGATCAACATGCTCCGCGGTGACATGAACCTCGTGGGTCCGCGGCCCCATCCGATGACGAACGTCGAGCTGCTCGTCCTGACCGCGCGCAACCTGAGCGAGGTGTCGGGCGACGCGATCCCGTACTACTCGCTCCGCTGCTCGGTGCGGCCGGGCATCACGGGTTGGGCCCAGGTGCGGTACCGCTACGCGAACTCGCTCGAGCAAGAAGTGGAAAAGATCCGCTACGACTTCTACTACCTCAGGCATCGTTCGGTCTGGCTCGACATCAGGATTCTGCTCGAGACGGTTCGGATCGTGGTGTCGGGGCACCGGACCATCCCGGCCGAGGTCGAGGCGCCTCGAGAGACCGTCGAGGCCCATCGGGAGCGCGCGTGATGGAGCGACCGGCCGTGACCGCGGCCGACCTCACCCGCCGTATCGCCGACCGCGCCGCCCGCGTCGGCATCATCGGTCAGGGCTACGTCGGCCTTCCGCTCGCCGTCGAGTTCGCGCGGGTCGGCTTCGCCGTGACCGGCTTCGACACGAGCGTCGATCGCGTGACGAACCTCAACGCCGGCCGATCGCACACCCCCGACGTGCCGGACGACGTGCTCCGGGCGCGAATCGAGGTCGGCCGCTACGAGGCGACGACCAACCTCGCCGGCCTCGCCCAGTGCGACGCGGTGATCATCTGCGTGCCGACGCCGCTGCGGAAATCGAAGGATCCCGACATCTCCTTCGTCGCGGCCGCCGCCCAGGAAGCGGCCGCGCGGTTCCGACCCGCCCAGCTCGTGATCCTCGAGTCGACCACGTATCCGGGGACGACGCAGGAGCTGCTGGCCCCGATGTTCGAGGCGCGCGGCGGCCGGCCGGGCGTCGACTGCTTCCTGGCCTTCTCGCCGGAGCGGATCGACCCCGCGAACCCGACGTTCGCCGTGAAGGACATTCCCAAGGTCGTCGGCGGTCTCACGCCCGAGTGCGCGGCGCTGGCGGCGGTGCTCTACCGCCAGATCGTCGACCGCGTCCTCACGGTCTCGAGCCCGCGCGTCGCCGAGCTCGCCAAGCTCTACGAGAACGTCTTCCGCAACGTCAACATCGCGCTCGCCAACGAGCTCGCCCTGATGTGCCGGCAGCTCGGCGTGAGCACGCGCGAGGTCATCCAGGCCGCCGCGACCAAGCCCTTCGGCTTCATGCCGTTCTATCCGGGACCGGGGATCGGTGGGCACTGCATCGGCGTGGATCCCGCGTACCTCGCGTGGCGGATGCGCCTGAACGGCTACGAGGCGCGCTTCATCCATCTGGCCGACGAGATCAACCGGGCCATGCCGCAATACGTCGTCGACCTCGTGAGCGAAACCCTGAATGGCCGGCGGCGCTGTCTCAACGGCGCCCGCATCCTGGCGCTCGGCATCGCGTACAAGCGCGGCGTCGGCGACACGCGCGAATCGCCGGCCCTCGAGGTGATCGCGCGGCTCATGGATCGCGGGGCGACCGTGGCGTACGCGGATCCGCACGTGCCCGAGATCGCCTTCGACGGCCGAGCCCTGAAGGCGGTCGAGGTGACCGACGAGCGGCTCGCGGAGGCGGACTGCGTCGTGATCCTCACGGACCATCCCGAGTTCGACTACACGAGGATCGTCGAGGCCTCGACGCTCGTCGTGGACACTCGCGGGGCGACCCACGCGCTCGGGGCGCCCGCGGATCGGGTGGTGGCGCTCTGATGGCGACGCGCTCGACCCTCGAGTCGCGGCCTCCGTCGGCGTCGGCCGTGGAGCGGGTCCGGCTCCTCACGTTCACGACCCTCTTCGCGATCGGCGGCACCGAGCGCCACGTCGTGAGCCTGGCGGACGGGCTCGACTATTCGCGGTTCGAGCTCGAGTTCGGATGCCTGCGTCGCTCGGGCGAGTTCCTCGAGCAGATCCAGGCGCGCGGGCTGACCGTCAACGAGTACGCGGTGGCGCGCCTCTACGGACCGCACACGGTGGCCCAGCAGATCCGCTTCGCTCGATACCTCCGGCGCCGGCGGATCCACATCATGCACAGCTACAACTTCTATCCGAACGTCTTCGCGATCCCGGCGGCCCGTCTGGCGCGGACACCGGTCGTGCTGGCCTCGATCAGGGACACCGGCGTCTACCTCACGCCGCGCCAGCGCCGCGTCCAACGCCTCGCGTGCCGGCTCGCCGACCACATCCTGGTCAACGCCGAGGCCGTGAGGCAATGGCTGACCGCCGAAGGCTACGACCCGACCCGGATCAGCGTGATCCGGAACGGTCTGGACCTGTCGCGCTTCACGCCGCCCGGCGACGACGCGTCGCTGCGCCGGGAGCTCGGGCTCCCAGCCGGGGTGCCCGTCGTGGCGATGCTGTCACGCCCCGTCTCGGCCTGCAGAAGCGCGTCATCTTCACCGGGTTCCGGCTCGACGTGCCCCGCCTGTTGTCGGCGGTCTCGGTGTCGGTGCTCCCGTCGCTCAGCGAAGGTCTCTCCAACACGATCCTCGAGTCGATGGCGGCCGGCGCGCCGGTGGTCGCGACGCGGGTCGGCGGAAGCCCGGAGGCGCTCGAGGACGGCGTGGACGGGCTGCTCATTCCGCCGCGAGACTCGGCGGCGCTGAACCGGGCGATCGCCTGGGTGCTCGAGCATCCGGAGGCGTCGCGCGAGATGGGGCGTCGCGCGCGCGCCCGCGTGGCCGAGGAGTTCTCGCTCCAGCGCATGATTCGCGAGACCGAGTGTCTGTACGCGCGGCTGCTCGAAAGCCCGCCGCGCCGCAAGCGCATCGCGGGATCCATCCAATCTTCGTCGAAGGGATCGGAGGCCCGGTGAACGCGATGGGACGGGCTCACCTCAAGACGGGCCTGGCCCTCGTGCTCGGGGTGACGCGCACCGACCGGCTCATCCGGCTCATGTCCGGCACACGCCGGTTGCCGCTCGTGGTCGGCTATCACCGAGTGGTCGACGACGGGCGCCCACGCCGGGCGTCGATCATCGCGCCGATGCTCGTGAGCCGCCGCATGTTCGAGCGCCAGCTCGACTGGATCGGCCGGCGCTTCCGGTTCGTCTCGCTCGACGAGCTGGGCTCGCGGCTCGAGTCGGGGGTGCCGTTCGAGACGCCGACCGCGACGATCACGTTCGACGACGGCTACCGCGACATGTACGAGCACGCGTATCCCGTGCTGAAGCGCAAGGGGATTCCGGCCGCCGTCTTCGTCGTCCCCGACTGGATCGGGCGCGCGAGCGCCCTGTATCACGACCGGCTCTACCTCCTGCTCACGCGCGATTGGCCAGCGTCGCGCGAGGTGCTGATCGACCTGGGCGTCATGCGCCCTGAGCAGGTCCTGATGGCGCGCGGGTCGAACGAGCCGTTCGCCGCTCTGCGACACGTCCTGACGACGCAGTCCCAGGAAGGGCTGGCGCGCGTGATTGCCGCGCTGGAGGAAAAGCTGGGGATCGACAGCGGCCGGCTCGACGGTCTCAGGCCGCTGAGCTGGGCGATGCTCGCCGAGATGCAGCGCGGCGGCGTCATCACGGTGGGCTCGCACACGCGGACCCACGCCATTCTCACCCGCGAGAGCGCGTCGCGGATGCTCGAGGAGACCGCCGGCGCGCGCCTCGCGCTGGAGGACCGGCTCGGGACCCCGATCAAACACTTCGCCTATCCCGACGGCGCCTTCGACGCCGAGACCGTGGAGACGGTGGCGCGCGCCGGCTACCGGTTCGCCTACACGACCTGCCACCACCGTGACCGGCGACACCCGCTGCTGACGATCCCGCGCTCGCTGCTGTGGGAGAACTCGTGCCTCGATCCCGCCGGCCGCTTCTCGGCCGCGGTCGCGAGCTGCGTGACGAGCGGTATCTTTCATTTCGCATCGGGCTGCCGGTACCGCCACGGTGTGACCCCCCGGCCCGTCGCGCCGATGGTGCTTCGATGACCGAGCCGAATCTCTCCCTCGTCTCGGTGCCCGATCCGCAGTGGTGGCGCCCCGAGCCCGAGACGGCGGGTGCGGTCGCCGACGAGGTGCGCGCCGAGCCGATCGTCCCGGACGCCGCGGGCGCGCCGGTGGCCTTCTGGGCGCTGATCGGGTTCACGTTCGTGCTCCTGATCGCGCCGCAGAACATTTTCCCGGCACTGCGGCCCCTTCGCGTCGGGATGCTGGCCGCCGGGACCGGCCTCGCCGCGCTGCTGATCGACCGGCTCGGCCGCGGCCTGCCGATCACGCGGGTCACGCGCGAGATCAAGCTCGCCGCCGCCCTGCTCGCGTGGGCGATCGTGACGGTTCCCTTCTCGTACTGGCCGGGTGGATCCATCGGCGTGCTGACCGACCTGTACCTGAAAACTCTGGCGATCTTCCTCCTGATCGCCAACGTGGTGAGCACGGTCGACCGCCTCCGGAAGGTCGCGTGGGCGCTCACGCTCATGACGATACCGATCGCGCTGACCGGCGCGGAGAACTTCGCCGGCGGCGTCTACGTGCGCGGCGGCATGGACCAGGCGGTGAAGCGCATCGTCGGCTACGAAGCGGCGCTCACGCAGAATCCGAACGACCTGGCCCTCTTGCTGAACCTCATCTTGCCGTTGACGGTCGCCCTCTTCTTGATCACGCCGTCCGCCGCCCGGCGCATGGGCCTGTTCGGCATCGTCGCCCTCCAGGTGGTCGGCATCGTGGTCACCTTCTCGCGCGCGGGCTTTCTGACCCTGGCCACGACGCTCGTCGTGTCCGCGTTGACGTCCGCCGGGCGACTGGACCGGCGCTGGACCTGGGCCGTACTCGTCCTGGCCATCGTCTGCATACCGCTCCTGCCGGCAGACTACGTCAGTCACCTGTTCACGATCACCGACATCGACAGCGATCCGACGGGCTCGGCCCAGGACCGATGGGCGCAGCAGATCGCGGCCATCGGCTACGTCGCCGGCCATCCGCTCATCGGCGCCGGGATCGGCCAGAACATCCTGGCCATGAACGAGGCCCTCGGGCCGGCCTGGCTCATGATGCACAACGCGTATCTGCAATATGCGATCGATCTCGGGCTACTCGGCCTGATCCTCTTCGTCCTCCTGTTCGTCGCGAGCGTTCGTAGCGCGGGCCGCGCCGCGGGCCTGGCGGCGAATCGGCCGGATGGGCGCGAGCTGAGTATCCTGGCCAACGGGATCCGGACGAGCCTCCTGGCCCTCGCGGTCGCGGCGTTCTTCGGGCCGATTGCTTATCACTTCCACTTCTATTACCTCGCGGGCCTGGCGATCGCCGCCCGGGCGATCGCCGAAGGCGACGAGGGCGCGGCACCGCCCGCGCAACCTGACGACGGCGCTCAGCCATGAGCTCGGCGGCTCACGACCTGATCTCGATGAGTCTCCTGCAGCCGCTGCGCCGGGCCTACCGGCTCGCGCGGCCGTCCCTGCGACCGGCGGCGCTGGCGTCGGGCGAGGGGCTGCGCTTCCGTGAGCAGGCCGCGGGATGGCCCCTGGAGCAGCGGCGCGAGTGGATGCTCGACCGGCTTCGCGAGATGGTTCGGCGGGCGTGGTGGACGACGCCCTACTACAAGGCGTTGTTCGACGAGGTCGGATTCGACCCGCG
>VBEN01000083.1 GCA_005881175.1 Chloroflexota bacterium | reverse complement strand
TCTTCGACGAAAAGGTGGACGCGGTTTACGTAGATGGCGAACTCCAGCCGAAACCGGTTACGCCCTGGTCTTAGCCGATAGCTGCCGGTAGCGGAAGCAAGTGACCAGGTGATCGTTCACCAGGCCGGTTGCCTGCATGAAGGCGTAGCAGATGGTTGGCCCGACGAAGTTTGCACCGCGCGCGATCAGGTCTTTACTCAGCGCCCGTGACTCGGCCGTTTCGGCCGGGATCTCGGTCATCGTTTTCCAGGCATTGCGTCGTGGCCGGCCGTCGACAAACGACCAGACGTAGCGATCGAAACTCCCGCGTTCGCCGGCGATCGCCTGAACGACGCGGGCATTTCTGACGGCGCTCTCGAGTTTTCGCCGGTTACGGACGATGGCGGGGGAGTCCACCAGGCGCGTCAGCGCGGCGTCCTTAAAACGAGCGACTCGCTCTGGAACGAAGTCCTTGAAGGCGTTCCGATAGGCCTCCCGCTTGCGCAGAATCGTCATCCAGCTCAGCCCCGCCTGAGCGCCTTCGAGCACCAGGAACTCGAACAGCAAGCGGTCATCATGGACGGGCACGCCCCATTCGCGGTCGTGGTAATCGACCATCAGCGGATCGCCTTCGGCCCAGCCACAGCGTTGCATGGACCCTTATAGTCGCATCGTGCCGGATCTGCCGCCCTGGTTCTTCGAGCCGAAGGGCCGCTACGACGAACGCATCTTCGAGAGCGAGGTTCTGAAGGCAAATCCCCTCCACGACCCGCACCGGCGCCCACTGTGGGTTTATTTGCCGCCCGGGTACGATACCGATTCGCAGCGCCGCTATCCGAGCAT
>VBEN01000084.1 GCA_005881175.1 Chloroflexota bacterium | reverse complement strand
CGGCCCAGATCCGCTCCCACCAGGCCCACGACTCGGCCGTGTCGAGCCAGCGCAACGGCTGACTCCCACTGGTGCCGGATGTCTGGTGCAGCCGGACGTACTGCTCCAGTGGAAACGTGAGGTTGGTGCCGTAGGGCGGATGCTCGCGCTGATCAAGCATCAGGTCGGCTTTGGTGGTGAAGGGGAGGCGCTCGAAGTCGTTCCAGCTGGTCACGTCATGCAGCCGGTTCCGATAGAAGGCGTTCGTTTTACGCACGGTGCTGAGCCCGGCCTGCAGGGCACCAAGCTGGTGCTGGCGAATGTCATCGACCGAGCGCAGCGGACTGATCATCATGCCGGCCGGCACCAGCCTAACTCTTACGAAACCCATAGCCGGTACTCACCACCATCTCATTTATGGATCGCAACATGGATCCATGCGGCGATCTCTAGCGGTCGGCGCCGCCGAGGTGCGAGCCTTTCGGGCCCAGGCTATCGTTGATGCGGTGGTCGTTGGGCCAGTGTTAGCGGCCGTGGGCTTGGCTGTCGCCGTGCTCATCCAGGTGCTGCGAGTCCGCTTGTAGCCGAGGTCCCCCCACTGGCACAAGCGGATAATCGACCGGAGGTTGTCCCCGAACCTCGCTGAGATCGCCGCTCTTTTCCTCAAGCTCGGGCTGATTGCCTTCGGCGGACCGGCGGCGCACGTCGCGCTGATGCGCCGGGAGGTCGTCGAACGACGACATTGGCTCGAAGAACCGGCGTTCTTCGACTACTTCGCGGCCTGTCAGTTGATCCCCGGACCGACGTCAACCGAGCTCGCCATTCTGCTGGGGTATAAGCGAGCGGGCACCGCGGGACTGGTGGTGGCCGGCGGCCTCTTCATTCTTCCGGCGATGCTGATCATGCTCGGCCTTGCCTGGGCATACGCCCGCGTCGCGTCGTCGCCGGTCGTCGCGGGTGCCCTGCACGGCATCCGGCCGGTCGTCGTTGGCATCATTGCCTGGGCGCTGATCGATCTCGGGCGCCGCATCCTTCGCGGACCGTGGCCGGTGCTGACCGGGCTCGGCGTGCTGCTGGCCGCGCTCCTTGGCTGGAACCCCGTCTTACTCCTGATCGTCGGTGGGCTTCTCCTCATGCTGCGGGCGTCGGCCGCGTCGATTCCGACCGGGCGAGGCGCCATCGGGTGGCTGGCGGCATCAACCGGCCTCGGCAGCACGACGTTGGTCGCCATCTTCCTGGCCTTCCTTAAGTTCGGTGCCGTCAGCTTCGGTAGTGGATACGTTCTCCTGGCGTTCCTTCATAGCGACGTGGTCCAGACATCCCACTGGCTGTCGGAGCGCCAGCTTATCGATGCGATCGCCATCAGCCAGGCGACACCGGGGCCGGTCTTCACCGTGGCGACCTTCATCGGGTTCTTGGTCGCAGGTGTCGCCGGCGCGGTCGTGGCGACGGTTGGCATCTTCCTGCCAGGTTTTGTTCTCGTGCCCTTTCTAGACCGCATCGTCCGGCTGGTTCATCAACGAAAGTGGGCCCGCACCTTTCTCGATGGCGTGAACGTTGCGGCACTCGGCTTGATCGCCGCCGTCGCCATTCAACTGGCGCGCACCTCGTTCGTCGATCCGCTAACGATCGTGATCGCCCTCGTTTCGCTCGCCATCCTGTTGCGCCTCCCGCTCGCCTCGCCTGCGCTAGTACTGGGGGGCGGCGTCATCGGCGTTATCGCGATGCACTGATCAGGCCGACCTTACAATGGCTTACTGGACTACGGTGACCACGTTAGTCGGCTCTCGTGAAATCTTGGTTGGGTCTGTTTTGAGATCCGTCTCGCTCGCGCTTTACATGGGCCCCGGTGCTAAGGAACCGGATTCATCACCCATTGCGTGCTGGCTTACCACACCGGACGGCTCACTGCGGCTATCCTGTGGCGGAGTTGGCCTCCGAATCGAAACGGGCGAGCCCGAGCCCGGTTACAGCATGGATGAGTCGGGCGACGTGATTCTCCAGGACGGTGTTCAACTTCCGGAGATCGCTGCGGTCGTAGCTCGACGAATAGATTCAGTGCACGGCATTTATACGGCAGGAACCGAGGACCTTCTTGGGATTGAACTCATTGTTGGCAGCGATCACTTGGTTGTCGCGTGCTGGGGAGACGAGCTTACCATCGGACCGACCTTGCCAGAGAACGTGCGTAGAAACGCGCAGACACCTTAGCCACACCAGGGTCATCCCGCCGTTGGCGCTTAGTTAGGCGGCGCGGCCCGAGGATGCTGCCTGGTCGTCCCAGCGCTCGCCGACGCTGCGGAACAACGCCCGTACCGCCGGTTCCCAGAGGTGGGTGCCGCATTCCTCTCGCAGGATCCGGAAACCGCGCTCTTTATCGAAGGCCTTGCGATAGGGCCGGTCCGAAATCAGCACGTCGTATGTATCGGCGACCGCCAGGATTCGCGCTTCGAGTGGGATCTGGTCGCCGCGCAGCCCGCGGGGATAGCCGCTGCCGTCCATACGCTCGTGATGGGCGATGACGATCTCCGACTCGTGGCGAAGCCGGTCGACGCGCGAGAGAATTGCCTGGCCGAGTTCCGGATGCCGTTTGATCACGACCCACTCCTGGGGATCGAGCGCGCCAGGCTTGCTCAAGATCGAGTCGGGGATCCCAATCTTGCCAACGTCGTGCAGCAGGCCGGCGCGGGCGAGCGTTCGCAGTGTGTGATTCGGGAGTTCCATGGCACGCCCGATCTGTACCGCGAGCTCGGCGACCCGCAAATTGTGACCCCTCGTGTTTTCGTCGCGCGCCTCCACAGCGGCGGCGAGCGCGGCGATCGTGTCGACATGCTCGAGTTCGGTCCCGACTTTGACCTCCAGCTCCAGGGTGGCCTCGACCAGCGACCGCAACGACTGGCCCTTGGTGCGCTGCGCCGCCATGGACCAGAATGCCAGACCAACACCGGCCAGCATCAACCCGTGGTACTCCCACCAGGACAGCTTCCAGACGGTGCCCAGCACCATCACGACCTGGGCCTCAGCCAGCAGCAGAAAGACGATGACCAGGACACCCTGCAAGGGAAGCCGGGAGGTGAGATAGGCGCGTGCCTGACGGCCGGCGGCGAAGAGGAGGAGCACGATCGTGGTAGCCGCTAGCCCATAGGAATATGGCTTGGTCCCGAAGGGCAGCAGCGCCAGCAACTCGCCGCTGATGATCGCCAGGCCGGCGTAGATACCAAGGGCGGTAGCCAGGACGACGATCAGCCAGCCGGCGGGGGAGAAGGGGAGCCGCCGCTCGAACGCTGCGGTGATCGGCGTGTAGCTGGCTGCAAAGAACAAAGCGGGGACGAAGAGGCTCAGGTAGGCGGAAATTCCAACGATCCGCCCGGAGTACACAAGATCGTCGGCGTCACCGAGGATCCCTGGCGTCATCAGACCGTGTACGGCGAAGATGCCGCCCATGGCCATGAACCCCAGGCAGAGAAAGAGCACCCGGTACTGCGCGATCTGCATCGCGGCGAATGCCAGCAGCACCGCCAGGCCGAAGGCCAGCAGCGAGACCACGGTCACGATGTAAAAGTGCTGCACGGGGACACGAATCGAGAGATCGATCGGCGGGTGCGCGATCAGCCAGGCGAACGCCACGGCGGGGACCAGAAGAAACCCGACGCCTGCAACCTGAAACAGCGACAGGGAGGCTGGGCGCGAGGGGGCCATGGCTGAAGCCATGGCGGGATAACGGGGGGTCAGAGGTAATCTTCGCAGTATCATTTGGGTGTGGTTGAGACAACGGCCGAGACGGCCCTTCAGCAGACCGGCGTCCGGCTGACGCCCCAACGGCTCGCCATCGCCGGCGTCCTCGCCCAGACCGGCAAGGAGACCTCCGCTCAGGAGCTCTACGAGCGGGTTCGAAAGAAGCACGCTTACATCGGGCGAGCGACCGTGTTCCGGTCCCTGGACCGGTTGGTGAGTGCCGGGCTGGCGCAGCGGTTGGAGCGTCCCGGTCACGTCTCCGCCTACATCTGGTGCGAGCCCGGACATCATCATCACCTGATCTGCACCACCTGCCGGACCGTCGAAGATCTCGACGAAGGCGCCGTCGCGCCGCTGGCCGAGACCATCGCCCGGCAGCGCGGCTTCCGGGTCGACCACGCGACACTCGACTTCTACGGCGAGTGCCGCACCTGCTCCGCGCGCCACCCACGGAGCCGGACCGTGCGGCGCGCGGCGAGGTAACTGAGTAAGCGGGCGACGACGTAGCTCCCGAAGGCAAACGTCGTGATGAAAAACCCTACCGGGTAGGGGACGTAGTAGGCGACGGTCAAGCCCGCCCAGGTAAAGAGGACGGCCAGTCCCGCTGAAACCACGATGCCGTGGCTGGGGCGAGCGGTGACGCGCTCGGCAATGGCGGCGGGCGCGACGATCAGCGCAAAGATCAACAGCACGCCCACCACCTGCACCGCCTCGGACACCGCGACCGCCAGGATCACCATGAACGCGATCGAGAGGCCCCGAACGGGCACGCCTTTTGCCTCGGCCACCTGTTCGTCGAGCGTGATGAAGAGCAGCGGCCGGTAGGCGATCACCAGCGCGAGCAGCGTGAGCACACCAGCCGCGGCAGTGACGGCGACCTCCTGGCCCGTGATCCCGAACACCTGACCGAACAGGATGCCGATGGCCCTGGATGCCGACCCCTTGTAGAGCGCGGTGAAGAGCAAGCCGAGACCGAGCGACCACGCCATCACCAGCCCGATCGTCACGTCGCGGCCCCGAAGCCGCTGGCCCAGGGCACCCATGACGGCGCCCGCCGACATGGTGAAGGCCAGCAGTCCGACGATCGGCGGTAGGCCGAGCAGGACCGCGCCGGTTGCGCCGGCAAAGCCGATATGCGACAGCCCATGCGCGGCGAACGACAGGCCGCGCAGGACGACGAAATAGCCGATCACGCCAGCCGTCGGGGCGACGACCGTTCCGGCCTCGAAGGCGTGCTGCATGAAGGCGTAGCGAAAAAGCTCCTGGACATCGCGGAGGAGGTCCCATCCGAAATAGGGCGCGGCGGCGGGGGAGAGGGTGCCGACGATGGATACGTCAGCCATCGTGATGGGCGCTCTCGGCCTCCAATCCGACGACGAACATGTGGCCGTGGCTGTCCTGCAACACCTCGATCGGCGCGTCGTAGAGGCGGCTCAGGCGCTCGGTGGTGATGACTTCCTCCGGTTTTCCAATCGTGAGCCCGCCATGCGCGACGTAGAGGACGCGGTCAACGATCGGCAGCAGTGGGTTGATGTCATGCGCGATGAGGAGCACGGTGAAGCCGTTGGCCTGGGCGAGAGATGCGATCAGTTCGGCGATCACGTTCTGATTCCGGAGGTCGAGGCTGGCCAGCGGCTCATCCAGCAGGAGCATCTCCGGCTCCCCGGCCAGCGCCTGGGCCAGCAGGAGCCGCTGCTGTTCACCACCCGATAGACGGCCAATCGGGCGGTCGGCATAGGCGCCGGCCTGCACCGCCTCAATGGCGCGCTCGACCCGCTGGCTGGCATCGACAACACTCCGACCGATCGCTACGCCCCACTGGTTGCCATCAACGCCAAGGTGCACGAAGTTCCGCCCGCGAATGGACAGGTCGGGATCGATATCGCGGCGCTGGGGAACGTAGCCGATCGCCGGATTCCCGCGGTGTGGACGGCGTCCCAGGACCTGTAGGCTGCCCGCGGCGGGCGACAGCAGGCCGAGCAGCAAGCGGAACAATGTGGACTTGCCGCCTCCATTCGGCCCAAGGACCGCAACGAATTCGCCACGGTTGACGGTGAAGCTGGCATCCTGCCAGACGAGGCGATCGCCATAGGCTGCGGTCAAACCCTCGGCGACGATCGACGGCGAGGCGGAACCGGCCACGTTGCCGGTTATTGTCGGCTCAGCGCCGCTTCCAGGCCGGCGAGCTGTTTGATCTGCCAGTCCTGAAACGAGCTGGTCGATGGCTCCACGGTTTCCGAAATCCCGACGATGGGGATGTTGTTGCGGGCCGCCATCTGCTTGAGATTCTCGGTGACCGGCGTCGAGGTCTGCGTGTTATAGACGAGCACCTTGATCTTGCGGTGCGAGATCTGGTCCTGGAATTGGGCCACCGTTTGAGCCGGCGGGTCGTTGCCCTCAGAGACCGCCTGCATGAATTCAGGCGGTGAGACCAGGGTCAGTCCCAGTGCCTGCCCCATGTAGACGAAGATGCTCTCCGTCGCGCCAACCGGAGCGCTGTTATGGGCTGACCGGATGCGAGCAATCGCGTCGTGGTAGGGCTTCAGTGCGGTGCTGAACGCCGCCCGCTGCTGGCTGAAATAGCCGGCGTCGGCCGCGTCGAGTGCCTGGTAGTCCGCGGTAATTCGGTCGGCGACCTTCTCGACCCAGTCGGGGTTGTACCAGAAATGCTCGTTGTCCCCCGGCTTCTTGTTCAGCAGCTTGGCGACGGTGAAGACCTTGCGACTTGGGCTCGGATTCGCCGAAAGCAGCTTCTGTCCCCAGTCGTCGTAGCCGGCGCCGTTCAGCACCACGTAGTCGGCCGTGGCGAACGCCCGTGCATCGGTTGCACTGCTCTCGTAATCGTGGGGGTCGCTGTTCGGGTTAGTCACGATGCTGGTCACCGAGACATGGCTTCCACCCAGCTGCGCGGCGATGCTGCCCCAGAAGTTCTCGCCGGCGATCACCTGCAGGGTTCCGTTGACAGACCCGCCAGCCGGCGTGCCGCAGGCGGCCAGGACAAGGCCGGCAAGCGCAGCGAGGGCAACGAACCTGAGAGGCGGAACCATTTGATACTCAGTATCATAACGCATCGATGTGACGTCCAGCGTCGCCAATGCTTGCGGCCGAAAGGCCGGCGGCCTGAAGGCCGCTGAATACGGGGGCTTAACAGGCTTGGCAGGCGCGCCTTATCGTGGGTCGAAGACGTCCCCATTCCGGATTCTCGGGAAAGGAGGTGCCGGATGTACTTCGGCGGAGGCGGACTGTTAATCGTTCTCGGGATCATTGCGCTCGTGCTTGGCTGGACTCTGATCGGGATCATCCTGATCATTCTCGGTCTACTCGCCGGCGGTTTCGGCTTTTACGGCAGCCGTCGGGCGCCATAGGGGGCGATCCCTTCACTCAACCGTCGGCCGCTTGCGGGCGGCCGGCGGCTTTTTTATGGGCGGCGGCGCTTTTTTGTCGGGCTGGTTGTCGCTCCGCGCCCCGAATAGATGACGCAGGGGAGACCGTTGACCGTTAGCTGGGCATCGGTCACTGTGCGCGGATTGAAGGATGTGAAACGGCAGGTCGGCCAGGGTCCGGCCAGGCTTGCCGGCAGATACTCGGTGCCGGGCAGGTAGTAGTTCTGGCCCACCTGGTCCAGGCCCGGCGGCATCCCGAACCACTCGTCAGGATGTTGGGCCAGCGCCTGCGTCATGAACTGGTGCCAGATTGGCGCGGCGCCCACGATCCCGGTCGAATTGTGGGCGAGCGGGTGGTAGTCCGGGTTGCCGACCCATACCGCGGCCGCGAGACTGGGGGTAAAGCCCACCGTCCAGTTATCGCGGAAGTCCTGAGTCGTTCCGGTCTTCGCCGCGACGTGGCGGCCCGGCAACGTGAGGTCGCCACCGCAGCCGAACGACATGCAGCGGTTGCGGTCATCCGACATGATCGAGTCGATGATGAACGCTACCTGCTGGCTCACGGCCCGGAATTCGTTCTTTGCGGGGTCGTACTTGAAGACGGTCTTGCCCAGCCCATCTTCGATGTGCAGGACCGGGGCCGGCCGGTGGCGCACGCCGAGGGTGGCCAGCGTTGAGGCACCGGTGACCATATCGAGTGGGGACACCCCGTAACCGCCCAGAGTCAGGCTGACGCCATAGGCGTTATCCGGCTGATTGAGGCTGGTCACGCCCATCCGACGTGCCGTGTCGAGCACAGCCGGGATGCCGGTCAACAGCTCGACCTTGATCGCCGGAATGTTGAGCGAGTTGCCCATGGCCATCTTCAGGGGAAGGGTGCCATGGTATCGCTGGTCGTAATTTTGTGGCGCGTAGGGCTTGAGGCCGTCGGTCCCGCCGCCCAGCGGAAACGTCAGCGGCTGGTCGTAGACCGGGCTCGTCATGTTGAGCTTGCCGCTCTCGATCGCCGCCGTGTAGGTGAACATCTTGAAGGATGATCCCGGCTGGCGCGTCATCGAGGTGGCCATGTTGATCTGCCCGCCGGGCCGGTAATAATCGTCGCCGCCCACCATGGCCAGCACCTGGCCGTTTTTGGGATCCATCGCCACCAGGGCGCCGTCGTGGAAGTCGTAGTAGCTGCCCTGCCGCGCGATTTGACTACGGACCACCGTCTCCGCCAGGTGTTGGAGATTGAGGTCGAGCGTGGTGTAGATCCGGTAGCCCTTGCGATCGCTGGGCCGAATATGGAACTGCTTGTCCAGCACTTGCAAGACGTAGTCGACGAAGTGGGGAGCCTGCAGCGGATTACTCGGGTAGAAGAACTGCAACTTCTCGTTTTCGGCGGCGATTTCCTGCGCCGGCGTGATCATCTTCTGGGAGACCATGGCGTTCAGCACTTCGATCTGGCGATTTCTGGCGTTGGTCGGGTTGATCAGCGGGCTGTTTTGCGTCGGCGCCTGCGGGAGCCCGGCCAGCATCGCGGCCTGGCCGAGCGTCAGGTCGTGCGAGTTGGAGTGAAAGAAGGCGCGCGCCGCCGCCTCGACGCCGTAACTCTGGCTGCCGTAGTAGATCGTGTTCAGGTACAGCTCGAGGATCTCGTCCTTCGAGTAGCGGTTGTTCAACTCGACGGCCAGCGTCGCTTCCCTCAGCTTGCGCTGGATGGTTGGCGGCGGGTTGGGGCCGATGAACACCTGTTTGACGAGCTGCTGGCTGATCGTGCTTCCGCCCTGCGTGATGCGATGGTTGGAATAGTTCTCGATCGCCGCCCGGGCGATGCCGGCCAGGTCGACGCCGTTGTTCTTGTAGAAGGTCTTATCCTCGATCGCAATGCTCGCCTGGCGGATAAACGGCGACATGTTGCTGAGTGGCACCACGATCCGATGGTCACCGTGGTCGCCGATGTCGTCGATGAGGATGCCATGACGGTCGAAGATGAGCATGTCCTGGTGGAGACCGCTCGATGAGAGACCATCAACCGCAGGCAGGTCGCCGACGGATTCAGCGGCGATCGCCGGCACGGCCATCAGAGGAATCGCAAACACGACCAGCAGCGTCAGCAGTATGCTGCGCCGCACCTTGAGCCGATGTTGGGTCTCACGCAGCAGCCGCATGCGCCGATAGAAGGCATAGCGGGAGCGACGGCGGCGTGGCATCAGCCAGCAGCCAGCAGGCTGGACAATGGCCGGGAGGACATCACTAAAGATGATAACGGAAATGTCGCAAAGTATGTACGGCTGAGATCATCTTGAGCCGGCCCGCGCCCGGCGGGGCGTTTCTGCCTACAGTTGAACCGTGAGGGGTTGACTGCTGATGGATGGAATGTTCCGAGTTCGGCGGTTGATGAAGTCGAAGGTTC
>VBEN01000190.1 GCA_005881175.1 Chloroflexota bacterium | reverse complement strand
GATCGCCCGCGCCATGTCGGCCAGGGCTTTGATGAGGTGCGCGAGGTCGCTCCGGGTGTTGTTGATGTTGATCTGAACGAGCACACTGTTGCGCGAGGTCTTGTTGATCTGGATGTCGTGCTCGCTGGCGAGAATCCCCTTGAACTGGGTGCCGTCGTAGCCGGCGGCGCCGCAGAGCAAGGTGATTCGCGTCGGGTCGAGATAGAACTCGTCGTTGTCGAGCGCGGTGATCGTGGCGGTCATCGTCCAGCCCGGCGCGCCCCAGTCGGTGAAGCCCGACTTGCGGTACTCGGCCGGGATCATCTCGGCCGGCGTGGCAACGCGGAAGTACTTCGAGATCAGCGGGTGCCCGTTGATTGAGCGCCGGGCCTCGATCGCGAGCTGCATCGCGCGCCCGACTAGTTCGTAGCCCTCGAGCTCCATCTGCCGACGCGCGACGTCGAGCGAGGCGATGATCTGCAGATTGGGCGAGGTCGAGGTGTGAGTGAAGAACGCCTCCTTGAAGGAGGCCTCGACCGTGTGGAAGTCCTGGTCGGCGACGACGATGATCGAGCCCTGGCGGAGCGACGACATCGACTTGTGCACCGAGTCGCTCTCGTAGACCCGCACCCGCACCTTGTCCGGGTCGGGCAGAAGCTCCATGTCCAGGAGCTTCGGATCGCTCGCGTCGAGCTTCCCGGCGCTAGCCTTGAACGTCTCGTAGCGCTTCTTGTACTCGGGATCACGCACCAGCTCGCGAATGGCCGCGGCCGCGCCCATCGCCGTGCGCCGCCGCAGGAACGGTGAGAAGCGCGCGAATCCGAACCACGCCTCGTCCCAGAGGAAGATGAGGTCGGGCTTGATCGCGAGGCACTCGAGCATGGTCCGCTTGACGTTGGCGACGTGGCCGTCGAAGGTGCAGTTGGTCAGCACCACGAGCTTGGCTCGGTCCAGCTTGCCTTCCGCTTTGAGCTGCAAGAGCGCCTGCTTGATCGGCTTGATCGCGAGGCTCCCGTACATCGAATATTGGGTGAGCGGGAAGGCGTCGATGTAGAGGGGCTGGGCGCCGGCCAGCACGAGCCCGTAGTGGTGCGATTTGTGGCAGTCGCGGTCGATCAGGACGATGTCGCCGGGCTTCAGGAGCGCCTGGTGGACGATCTTGTTCGAGGTCGACGTGCCGTTGGTGACGAAGAAGCTGCGGTCGCCGCCCAGCGCGCGGGCCGCCTTGTCCTGCGCGATCTTGATGTTGCCGGTCGGCTCGAGCAGGCTGTCGAGACCCCCAGTGGTGGCCGACGACTCGGCGAGGAACAGGTTGGCCCCGTAGAACTCGCCCATGTCGCGGATCCAGTTCGACTTGAAGATCGACTTGCCCCGCGCGACCGGCAGCGCGTGGAAGGTGCCGATAGGACGCTGGGCGTAGCGCTTGAGGTTGTCGAAGTACGGCGTCTCGTAGCGATCCTTCACGCCGTCGAGGATCGCCAGGTGGATCTCCATCGGCTCCTCGACGCCGTAGAAGATCCGCCTGATCGGCGCCGCCTCGGCGGAGCCGGCGAGCTGGGCGACGTCGCGGTCGGTCGTGAGGTACACGTCGAGCTCCGGCCGCCACCGGCGCACGAGCCGCGCCAGCAAAGTCCCGAGATCCCCGCTGCGCGGGCCGTCGGCGATCTGGACCTGGCGCGTGAGAAATTGCCGACCACCACGGGCTCGTAGACGAACTCGTCCTCGACGCGCCGGAGCCGGCGGAACGTCTCGCGGAGATCGGGCCACATCACCCGGTCGGCGGGCGACACGCACAGGACCTCGAAGTACGGTCGCCGCGCCTGGCCGCGCCCGACCGACGGCGGCAGGACGTCGGGCACGCGGGGATCGCTCTCCTCGTCGGCCTTCCAGGGCTCGACGTCGTCTCGATAGCTGTTGCTGAGGAGCGCGCTGCTGATCCGCTGCACCAAGCGCGCGAAGCCGGTCCGGTCTCCGGTCTGCAAGCGCTCGTACACCTGGGCCATCAATCCCGGGCCGGGATACGCGCAGAAACCTTCCAGCGGGGCGAGCTCGGCGAGCAGCTCCTTAGGATCACGACGCAATCCGCCCACCGGACCCGGGCCGGTCCCCATCAGGGCTCTCGCGACGCGGTTTAGGGTGCGCCAGCGGTCGACTCGAGCCTCCGAGGCGGCAAAGAACTCGTTCAGACCGAGGACCCGCTCGATCGATGTCGTGCTCATCAGAGAAACCTCCTCGTATGGATTCACGGGATCAGAAGAGATCCCGCTCCCAGTTGATGATGATCCGGAACTGATAGCCCAGTGTCCTGGCGTCCTGCTGATCGAGGATCGCGGCCCGCGCGCGGAACCAGATCCCGCGCAACGGGGTCGGCTCGATCCACGGCGGCCGGTAGTCGATGTTGAAGTCGTACTCGGCTTGATGCGGGGCATCCCTCCGCGTGGTCGGGTTGATTGCGTCGGTGCCCCAGGCCGCATTGACGTATCCGCTCAGTCCCTGGGCCAGATCCTTCGAGGCATCGTAGGCGAAGCCGATGAGCCACGCCTTCTCATTGGCGCGATCGAAGTCCTGGTCGATCATCGAGAGGTATCCGGGAAAGCTGCCCCAGGGTGCCTGGATGGTGTTGCCGGCGCCGGTGATCGAGAACGCCGTGGTCAGCGTGAACGACTGGTAGATCATCTGGACGCGCGCGCCGCCTTGCTGCGTCACCCAGTACCGTGACGAGACGGGCACGAGCCCGTCGCCCACCGCGCGCTGGTCCGTGAGCTGAGCCCCGAACCGGAGCTTCCAGACATCGCTCAGCGAGTACAGGTAGTCGGCGGCCCCGTAGATCGTGTTGAAGGTGTTGACCCCGTACTGATTGCTCAGGTCGAGCTTCAGACCCTTCAGCGGCGTCAGGGTGACGCCGGCCAGCCCGGCGCCGTCGTTCGATCCCTTCGCTCCGGCCTGCTCGGACATGCTGATGAACTCATCGGAGTTGCGCGGCTTGATCTGCCAGAGATACCCGGCGAGGTACTTGACCCAGTCGACCTTGCCTGCGAGCGTCACACCCTCGAAGGTATTCGGCGTCATCCGGTTGTCCTGGGGATTGATGTACGCCTGGTCGACCATCTGTCGGTAGCCCGTGAGCAGCGCGTACTCCTTGTACCGGAGCGCGCCCCACGCCTCGCCAGGGACGTAGTAGCCCTTCTGTCCCGCCTTGAGGAGCGTGGTTCCGTCCCTGTCGTCGGGCGCATAGAGCGGGGCCGAGCCGTACAACGTCGCGCCCATCGCGAACGTGTCCAGCAGCCAGCCGGACTTGACGCCGATCCAGCCCCCGAAGGCCAGGGCCTCGTTGACGGAGTCGTCGGGCTTGGTCCGGTTGAAGTAGTAGGTCCGCAGATGCAAGGTGAAGTCGGCGTCCCGCAAGAACGGCGGAAGCGTTTCTCTGGTTTCCTTGAGCTGGGGGAAGAGGCGCTCGAAGAACGGCGCCAGCGGCGGCGGAGGCGCGTCCTCGGCGGACGCCGGACCCGGCCACCAGGCAGCCCATAGCAGCAGGCCGAGCGCAAGCGATTGCCAACGCACGTGGCGTGTCCGGCGTGTTGTAAGCATCCTCGGTGGCCTCCTCCGCTGCGGTGAGTTCGTCGGCGCCGCAGCCTTCTTATCGTCGATGGCTCCGAACGCAAATAAGACCTTGGACTCAGGCAGAAGATCCCCCCCGGTGGGACTGATTCACTCGAGCGCGTCGATTACGACTGTAGTCCCATGGACATCGGCATTAAGGTCGTCAGGCGGCCGGTGAGGCGGGGAGTCGAGCAGGAGTTCGAGCGACGGTCACGCTCTCGAAGGAGCTCCAATCCGTGGCGCAGGTCCAAGATATCGGAGGCTCGCTCAAATCTTCCAAAGAGCAGGAACGGCGTACGCCGGCTGACGAGCCCTAGGGCTTCCGTTCGTTCTGGCGCGCGCCCGATGCGCGACGTTTCACTGCCGTCACGCGGAAGCCGCCGCGCTGATTCTCTCCGGCTTCGGTGACTCCCCGCACGAGCCTGACGACCTCGACCCCGGCGCCGCTCCATAGGGCGAGGAACCGCGATCTCCTCTCCAAAGGGCTCATTGACGAGCCCCGAGCCCCAGGCTACTGTCGCCCTGCCTACACGCCCCGCCCGCTTCAATGACGTGCGCCGGTCGGGGCAGGAGCAACCGATGCCATACAGGATTTCCCGGCTCGGCATCGTGGAGATCCGATCGCGATGAGATCAAGCTCGTGAATAAGCCATGGCAGCCTGACCAAGAATTCGAAAAGCGGATCGCGTCCCGCCTTCTAGATGTATTGATCCGTGCCGGTTTGATCGGTGTATTGGCGGCGCTTTGCTACGTCGTCTTTGCGCCGTTTATGACGCTGATGGCCTGGGCGCTCATCTTGGCAATCACGCTCTATCCGCTGCATCGATCGCTCGCACGCAAGATTGGTGGAAGACAGGGCCTCGCCGCGACCATTGTGGTAATTAGTGGCGGCCTACTCATCGTCACACCGACCGCGTTACTGATGAATTCGTTCGGAAGCTCCATTCATGATTTTGTCAGTGCCGTACAGCACAACACGCTGGAAATACCTGCACCGAGAAAGGGAATAGAAGAATGGCCGATCGTCGGCAAGAGGATCCACGACGTTTGGTCAAAGGCCCACACCGACTTACCCGGCGTGGTCGAAAGCATGCAGCCGAAGATCGGCGAGCTGGCCAGGAAGGCGCTTTCCATCGTCGCGAGCATTGGCCTCGGAATGCTGCAGTTTCTCGCGTCATTCATCATAGCCGGCATCTTGATGGCGTACGGCGAGGCGGGCACGCGCGGTAGTCGAGCGATTTTCGAGCGCGTCGTCGGCCGCGAAAGAGGCGGGTCCTTTGCAAGGCTTTCCACTGCAACTATCCGTGCTGTTGCTCAGGGAGTTATCGGCATCGCCTTCGTTCAGGCGACACTCGTCGGCCTTGCCCTAGTCGTCGCCGGGGTACCGTGGGCAGGTGTCTTGGCGGCTATCACTCTCGTGTTGAGCGTTGCTCAAGTGCCGGCGCTGATCGTCATCCTTCCATCGATCGGGTACATCTGGTGGAGCGGCAACTACAGCAACGGTGCGGCAATTGCGTATACGATCCTTTTGTTGCTATCGGGGATGGCCGACAATGTCTTGAAGCCACTGATGTTGGGTCGCGGAGTCGATGCACCGATGCCGGTTGTCCTGCTCGGGGCTTTGGGCGGCATGGCGACCGGCGGAATCCTGGGAATGTTCGTGGGCGCCACGCTCTTGGCGCTCGGCTACCAGATTTTCATGAGCTGGGTCGCAAGCAATCCGGATTCGAATGCGGCTGCGCCAAAGACCGATTCGGAGGAGACGACCTGAGACCCGCTGTGGGAGGGCTCGAGATGGAGTCAGCCCCAACGGGTTGCGGCCAGCGGTGGGCGGCGTGATCGTTCGCTAACGGCTGGGCCAGAGCTTTGCCGTCAGGATGCTGTTGTCGGATAGTGTCGCCTCGATGCTCATGACGAGGTCGCGGCCGGGGCTGCGCAGCAGCGTTCCTACGCCGCGCCCCTTCTCGCCCTCTATGAGAAGGCGTCCCGCGTTGATCACGATCTTGCCCTTTCCGCGAGACGCGCCGATCGTTTGGGTGGACACGATGTCATACGAGCCGTCCTCCCGGATCGTCAGCGTGACGTAGTCCGGCGCAAAGCCGGACTGGTACACCGTGCCTTTCCACGTGCCAGCAACGGACTTGACGTCGGACACCTCGACGGGGGTGATCGGGCCGGCGCTGGCGCAACCGATCAGCGAGGCCGCGAATCCGACGATGACGGTGCCGGTGAGAACGGTCCACAGCGATCGAGCGCCACTGAGTGTCATCGCGCCTCTCCTCTTGTTCGAGTGAACAACTCTCGAGATCGTAAGGTCAATTGAGCCAAGCGATCTCTGATCACGAATTGTAGCTCACCCCGGTCGTTTCCCGGTTCTCGTCCCCCGATGTTACTCGCCAGGTGGCGTCAGAGTACGCCGGGCGTACGACCTGGACGGACTCTTCTTCGTTCACCACCGCGTCGGCAGCCAACGCTGGAGCGGCGACGGCTTCACGCGCGGGAACTGAAGTCGACCCGCGTCCCAAACCGTTACGGCCGCACGTCTCGCAATCACTGTCGAACTGCCGAAGAGCCGCCTGCGAGGCGGCATTGGACCAAGGTCTTATGGACGCCACTGGCGCACGTTTCCAAGATCGACACACTGCAGGCGAACACTCCCCATAGCTCTCAACGATGTCCCGGTCAGCGCGGCTTCATGGCGCGGGGGGCGACGGCGGCAGGCGCGGGTGCCTCGCGCCGGAGGTTCACGATGAATATGCAGTTCGCTGACTATCTGGTGCATCTCTCGAACATCATGCTGCTCGTGTCGTATTCGGTGCGCGACATTCTCTGGTTGCGGTGGTTCGCCGTTGGCGCCGCGCTCATCAACATCCCGTACTTTCTCCTCCAGGGAACGGTGCTCTGGCCACCGGTTCTTTGGGCACTCGTATTCACCGCCATCAACCTGTATCAGATCACGCGCATCTATCTCGAGCGTCGTCCAGTTGTCCTCTCCGATGACGAACGGAAGCTGTATGACCTCGGCTTTCGATCGCTTCGCCAGCGAGAATTC
>VBEN01000189.1 GCA_005881175.1 Chloroflexota bacterium | reverse complement strand
TGTAGCGCCGGATCGTAGTAGCTGGGACCGTTGGGCAGGCCGGCCAGCATCGAAGCCTCGGCCAGGCTGAGCTCGCTCGCGTGCTTGCCGAAATACACCTGAGCCGCCGCTTCGATGCCGGTGGCGTGATGTCCGTAGAAGATGGTGTTCAGGTAAATCTGCAGGATCTCGTCCTTCTTATAACGCGACTCGAGCGACGTGGCCACCAGGGCCTCACGGAGCTTTATGAGGATTGATCGCTTGGGCGACCGGAGTACCGTGATCTTGGCCAGCTGTTCGGTGATGGTGCTGGCGCCCTGTTCTGGCCGGCGGGCGATGGTGTCGACGATTCCAGCCTTGATCACACGGCCCCAATCGATGCCGTGGTGCTGATAGAAGTTCTTGTCTTCGACCGCGATGGTTGCGTTACGCAGGATGGGACTGATCAGCTCCAACTTCACCGGGTTGACGCGCGCGCCCTCGGCATTCCGCTCCTCGATCAATGTGCCGTGGCGATCCTCGATGCGCACCGAGCCGGCGCCGATGTCGACCTTGCTGGGATCCGGCAGCGTCGCCAGCGCATAGGCGAAGGTCCCCAGCACCAGGAGCAAGACCAAACCGACTGCGACCGCCGCCGTCTTCAACCATTTATGGTTGGCGTTCGTCCACCATTCGGGCCATCGCCAGCGGGCCGGCTGGGCTGCGGACGCCCGTTTTCGCGTCTCGAGCGCGGGTGGACGCGGCTCAGCCATCTGCCGCCTGGGTGGAGGGATGCTGCCTGCTGATGACTATCGCTTTTTGGAAACGGCCGCGTGCTCCCGCTCGCGCGAGGCACTGGCGCCGCCGATCAGCCGGCGAGCATAGCCGGCAGCCAGCGCCGTCAACGCGGCCTCTGCGGCGCTGATCAACAGGCGCCGCGCGATGCCCTCCTTAGATTGGACTTCGACTTTGGTCTTGCCGTCCGCTTTGACGATCCGCCTCTGGGCGGAGGCCCAGGCCCTGGCGTCGTCGCGAAAGTCGTTCAACCGCTCGCGAAGCTCGTTGAGTTTGAGCTTGCGCACGAGCTGCTCCGCGGGTGAGCGGCGCCGGCGGGCCCGATAGCCGAAAACGGCGAAGCCGGTGACCGCCAGGACCAGGGCGCCGATCGCAACCTGGACGGCCCGGTTCGTCTGCAGCTGGGTCTTGATGTCGAGGTTACGCCGGGCACGCAGCTGCAGGGCTTCGAGCGTCTCTCCGAGGTGGGCCCGGGTCTGCTCTACTTCCCGTTTCGCTTCAGTACTTGTCTGGCCCACTCGGCATCCTCCTTGAGCGTCGTCATGGTTTTCGGTGGTGGGCCGATGATCAACATGCTCCTGCCCAACAGGCCCAGGATGACCAACAGCACCAGAAAGATGACCGTTTCAATGCCCGCCGCCAGTGCGTGGGCCGGGATCAGCAGAGCGATCGTCACCAGGAGCATCACGACGAAGAGCAAGCCGCAGAACGCCGCCGCGCCGAGGAAGATTGCGGCTTTGATGTTGCTGCGCAGCATCTCCCGGATCTCGATCTTGGCCAGCTGAATCTCCTGCTGGACGAGGCGAATAGTGTCTTCCACCGCCACCCGAGCCAGGTCGATCAGGCCGCGCCGGCCATTCTGGTTCGCCGAAGTCGTGCCTGTCGATTCCGGGGCCGAAGCCCGGGGAGCAGATTCCATGGCCGCCCTCCTACCTTCCTGTTCGATCGACTAGTTTCGTAAACATTATAGTAGGTCTGTCAGTTTTAAGTTAAACTGATAACCATGCAAGGCAGAATCGACGACCCAAGCATTCCCGGCGGCACGCCCGACCCCGTCGTCCCGAATCCCGGGCTCCCAAAGGTTGGCGATCCCCCGGGCCCGGAGCTTGCGCCCGAGCCGCCCCAGCCGGAGATCACCGAGCCGCCCCGGGCGCCCATTGAGGTCCCCCAACCAGGAATCAACCGGCCCGAAGCCCCGGAGCGCTAGCGACCGCGTCCCCAGGCCGGCGACTACTGAAGCACTAGGCGCCGTGCCGCATGGCGTCGAGCACGCGGAGGGCCTCCGTCACCCGCACCTGCAGCCCGGAGTCATCCAGGCCGTCCCCGCCACGGTCCGCGGGATCGGGCGAGAACGCGCCAACGTCCTTAAAGACCGCCTCGAGGATCCGAAAGATCTCCTGAGGTCGTGTCGTACGGTCTTCGTTAAAGAGGTGGAGATACGCTTCTTTGAAATCGCCTGCGCCGATTCGTCCTGTGCTGAAAGCGTGCATGAGATTTCGGTATTCGCCCAGGGTGACCGTTCGCATCAGAGCTTCCAGGAATGGGTCAGGACGTGACTCCTGAAAGGTAGCGCTGCGTCATCAATGTGTCAAACGCCAATAATGACCATGTGATCCAACCGATCCCGGGGGTACGGGGCGCGCAGGCCTATTTCTATCGGGGCGCGGACGGCACGGCCGTCGTCGATCCCGGCTACACCGGCAGCTCCCGAGCTGTCCTTCGCTTCCTCACCGAGCGGCGGATCAACCCCAAGGATCTCGAATGGGTGATCCTCACACATCACCACATCGATCATGCCGGCACCGCGTTCGCCCTCTGCGAGGCGACTGGCGCGCGACTCGCGGTGCATCGAGACGACGCGCCCTACCTGCGGGCGACCCGGCC
This sequence comes from Chloroflexota bacterium, assembly GCA_005881175.1. Classification (GTDB taxonomy): domain Bacteria; phylum Chloroflexota; class Dormibacteria; order CF-121; family CF-121; genus CF-13. The sequence goes on along the minus strand of VBEN01000189.1, from coordinate 477 downwards.
GCGGGAGCGGATGACCCTCTGGGGAATGGCGGACTGGCTACCACCTCGTCTCGCCGCGTATGTGGTGACCTGCGCCGGTTGCGAGCCGCGGCTGCTCGAGCATGGCGAAACCATCGCCGGCCTCACAGTCGTACACGGACCGGGGCATACGCCAGGGAGCATCGGCCTCTGGTCGGCGACCGAATCGGCGCTGTTCACGGGCGACATCCTGAACAATGAGCGCGGGCTGGGGATGCCGCCGTGGTCGGTCAATCACTCGCACAAAAAAGCCCGGCTGGCGCCGCAACGACTTAGGGGTTTGCGCTACGAGCGTGCCTTCTTCGGGCACGGTCCCGCCATCATGGAGGCGGCCGACCGGCGTATCGACGCGTTCCTTCGCCGGCAGAACCCGCAGACCGACGTGGTATCGGTCACCGATCGGCCGGGCTGACCGGAACTAGTGTTCCGCCATGGCCAAGGCGAGCGCGACGGCGCCCT
>VBEN01000188.1 GCA_005881175.1 Chloroflexota bacterium | reverse complement strand
ATCGGCCCAGACCCTGATCGTGAGCATGACCGAGACGGCCGAGGATGTCCTCGAGGCACTGTTCCTGGCAGGACTGGCCGGTCTTCACGAGCTCGACGCCGATCCACCGCGGAGTGACCTGGATATCGTGCCGCTGTTCGAGCGGCTGGATGCGCTGGAGCGAGCGCCGGCCACCATGGACGCGCTCCTCTCCGACCCGGTCTACCGTCGTCAGCTCGACGGTCGCGCCGGAATCCAGGAGGTCATGCTCGGATATTCGGATAGCAGCAAGGAGGTGGGGTACCTCTGCGCCGCGTGGGCGCTCGATCGGGCGCACGAATCGATCGCATCAGTCGTTGCCCGTCACGGCCGGACGTTGCGCATCTTCCATGGCCGCGGCGGGACGGTAGGTCGGGGCGGAGGACCAACGCACGAGGCGATCCGCGCGCAGCCTGCGGCCGCACTGGATCCCAAAATCAAGATCACCGAACAGGGTGAGGTGATCCATCGCAAATACGCGCGACCTGAAACGGCGCGGGAGAACCTCGCGCTGGTACTGGGCGCAACGCTGGAACACGCGCTGATGCCGGCCGAGGCCCGCCAAGCGAATCCGGCCTGGCGCGAGGCGATGGACATCATGGCGGAGGAGAGCCGCCGCCGCTACCGGGCCCTGGTCTACGAAGACCCCGGCTTTCAAGGCTACTTCGAACAGGCGACCCCCATCGAGGAGATCGCTCAACTCAATACCGGCTCGCGGCCGGTGAGTCGGGACGGCACGCTGGCGGTCGAAGACCTGCGGGCCATTCCCTGGGTCTTCGCCTGGATGCAGAACCGACATTTACTGCCGGCGTGGTATGGCGTCGGCTCGGGCTTTATGGACTACAGCCAACGATCGGGCGGCCTCGAATGCCTGCGCGACATGTACCGACACTGGTTGTTTTTCCGCTCGCTGGTGGACAACCTGCAAATGGTGCTGGTGAAGGCGGACATGCGGATCGCGCGTCAGTATGCGTCGCTGGTGACGGACGAAGGCGAACGCGACCGGCTCTTCTCCATGATCGAGGCGGAGTTCCACCGCACGCACGATGCCATCCTCGAGATTACCGAGCAGGGTGCAGTCCTGGAGCGACAACCGCAGCTGCTGGCCAGCCTGCGCCTGCGCGATCCGTACCTCGATCCAATGAGCTACTTCCAGGTGCGGTTGCTGCGTGAGCTGCGTCGCCTTCCGGTCGACGATCCAGGTCGTGCCGCCCATCTCCAGGCCGTCTTGCGAACGATTAACGGGATCGCGGCGGGTCTGCAGAACACCGGCTGAGCCAAGGGCTTACGGTTCGGCGGGCGATCGACCGCGCTTGCGGCGGCGACGGGGCGGCGCGGCGGGCGGAAGGGCGCGGGTATATGTGCCCAGCACTTGCAAGAAGCTCGTGGCCAGACGCGCGGCGCGCAGTGCGGCCGCCACCGGTTTTTCAGATCGGCCGCCATCGACATCAAGGTAGAAGAGGTATTCCCACGGTGGGTCCCGGCGCGGTCGGGATTCCAGCTTGCTCAGGTTGACGCCGAACTCGTTGAAGCAGGCCAGCAGGCGATATAGGGCGCCCGGCTCATTCGGCACCGCGCAGACGAGCGAAGTCTTTTTGCCATAGCGCGGGCGCTTGATCCGGGGCGGGCGCGGCCGCTTCGCTCCGCGGCGGCTGATCAGGAAAAATCGGGTGATGTTTTCCTGGACGGTCTGGATCCGCTCCGCCGCAATGGTCAATCCATAGAGTTCGGCGGCGCGCCGGCCGGCGATGGCGGCCTCATCGGGCCGCACGTCGCGCTGCACCTGGCGAGCGGCACCGGCAGTGTCGTACACGGGGACCGGCTCCAACCCCTCGCGCACGATGAAGGCCTCGCACTGAGCCAGCGCCTGCGGATGGGAGAGAACGCGCTTTAGCTGACGGCGATCGGCCCCCGGCAGGACCAGCAGGCAGTGATCAACCTGCAGCGCCACCTCGGCGACCACCAGCGATCGATATTCGAGCAGCAGGTCATAGGTCTCCAGGATGCTGCCTGCCTGGGAGTTCTCCACGGGAACCAGGGCAAGATCGATCGTCTGGTCGGCGACGCGATGGAACGCGTGCCGCAGGGTGCGAAAGGCCTGCGCCGTCGCCGCTGGAAAGGTGGCGTGCAGGGCCTCCTCCGAGTAGGCGCCCGGTTCCCCCTGATAGCCAATGGTGATCTCGCCCGCGATCTCGAAACTTTAATCCAGAACCTTCAGCCGCGGCCACGCCTGATCGAGCGGCAGCCGCGGATGGCGACAGATCCAGATGGCCTGGCCGAATTCCTCATTCCGGAGCCCGTAGGCGTTCGCGATCGTCCCGGCTTGCTCGACGTCGCCGAAGAATTGGTCGAGGTACGAGCGCTCATAGCCGACCACGATGACCGTCGATGGGTTCATCCGCGCCGGCGCCCAGTAATAG
>VBEN01000187.1 GCA_005881175.1 Chloroflexota bacterium | reverse complement strand
GTCACCACCCGCGCCGATCGTCTCGCCGATCGCCCGCGCGCGCTCCGCGAACGCCGCCGCCTCGTCGAAGCGACCGAGTCGGCAGAGTGAGCGCCCGAGGAACGACAGGTAGGTTTCGAGGTGCGGAAGCTGCTCCGTCGCCTCCAGCCACTCGCAGACGATGCGCAGCCGGTTGCTCGCATCCTCGTGGTCGCCGGCGAGGCCTGAGATCTCGGCGAGGTGCCAGTCTGGCCAGCGCATGCCGCTCAGCTCACGGAGCCTCGCGTAGGCCTCGTCGGCGTCACGCCGGGCCTCCTCGCCGCGGTCGAGCATGGCGAGCAGCCAGGCGCGGCTGAGCAGCAGTTCCGGGCGCCCCATCTCTGCGAGCAGACGCTCCACCGTCACGAGCGCCTCGTCCGCCGGGCGCGATCCAAGGCACAGGGCGATACCGAGATCGGTCGCACGGGCGAGGCCCTGGCGACCGGCGAGCCGGCTGTGGTGGAGCGACTGCTCGGACGCCGCCGCCCAGTCGTCGGTTCGGCCGCGCGCGTTCGCAACGCCGTAGCCGAGTGCCGACCAAACATAGGCGAGCCCTACGTGATCCTCCGCTTCCTCGAGTCGGCGGCGCGCTTCGAGGAGGAGCGCCTCGAGCTCGTCCGGCGAGCACTGGGCGATGAAGAGTCTGTGGAAGGCGCCCATCGCGCGGGCCAGTGCCGCCCCGGTCTCGTCGCCGGCCTCGCCGGCCCGCACGGCCGCGTCCTCGGCGATCGGGGCGGCTCGCTCGGGGTCGTCCCAGTGGGCCTGGGCGAGGTCGAGCTCGGCGTGGACGTCGAGGCGAAGTGGCCGCGTCAGCATGAGCGCCCGCTCGAGCAGCCTGGCCGCGGCGCGCTCGTCGCCTCTGTCGAGCGCGCGCTGCCCCGCAGCTGCGAGCCGATCCCCCGCGCGGAGCGCGAGCGCGGGGTCGGGCCGGCCCAGCTCGGCCCGGTAGCCGGCGGCCTGCTCGAAGTGGTAGCCCACCACCTCGTCCAGCTCGACGAGGGCCCCCTTCTCCTCGATCCAGGCGCCGAACCGCTCGTGCAGCTCGGCGCGGACCGCCTTCGGAAGAGCGTCGTACGCCGCGTCGCGGATCAGCAGGTGGCGGAACCGGAACCCGTCGTCGCCCGGCAGCTGGGCGGGGTGCGGGCGAATCAGCTCACGGCGGACGAGCGCGGCCAGCCGCGGCGTGACGTGGGGCTCGTCGGGCGACAGCGCCTGGACGGCGCCGCGATGGAAGATCTCGCCTTCGACGGCGCCGCGCTCCACGATGCGGCGCTCGGAGGGGTCGAGCTGGTCGAGCCGGGCTGTGAGCAGCGCGCTGAGCGTCGGCGGCACCTCGACCTCGTCCTCGCCGTCGCCTGCCATCGCCAGCATCTCGGTGACGAAGAGCGGGTTGCCTCCGGCCGCCCGCTCGATCCGCGCTCGGAGCCCGGGCGCGACGCGGTCGCCGAGCAGCGCGCCGACCTCGTCGTCGTCGAGCGGCTGCAGCCTGACGGCGACGGACCAGGTCGGTCGGCGGTCGAGCAGCTCTGGGCGGGCGACGCAGACGAGAAGGAGCGGAACGGCCGCCGAGAGGAGCCCCACGTGCTCGACCAGGTCGAGGAACGTGTCGGCTCCCCACTGGATGTCATCGACGAGGACGACGAGCGGCGCGTGCTCGCCGAGGAGCTTCCGGAACGCCCAGGCGATCTCCTCCACCGACGTCGCCTGTTCGCTCTCGCCGAGCAGCGAGCGGATGGCCGCGGCGGCCGCCGGGTCGCTTGGCAGGGCGTCGAGCTGCTTGATGACCTCGACAACGGGCCAGTATGTGATCTCCTCGCCGTAGGGAAGACAGCGCGCTCTGACGACCCGCGCGTTCATCCTCTCGAGAGCCTCGGCGACGAGACGCGACTTGCCGACACCGGCCTCGCCCAGCACCGTCACGAGCTCGCACGTGCGCTCGGCGCTCGCGCGCTCCCACGCCCCACCAAGGAGCTCCAGCTCACGCGTGCGTCCGACGAAGGGCCGGTCGTGCAGACGGTCAGGCGCCTCCCCGACCGCGAGGAGGCGAAACGCCGGCACCGGCACCGGCTTCC
>VBEN01000186.1 GCA_005881175.1 Chloroflexota bacterium | reverse complement strand
GCGCTCGGCGCTGTCTGCATCGAAGCCCAGCCACTGGCGAAGGTCGAACCCCTGACGCGCTGACGCCTGGTCGAAGACGAGGTTGAAATGACTGAAGGCGTTGACGATCAGGCGTCGATGGTGGCCGTCGAGCTGCCGCACGCTGCTGATCTCGTCGCGCAGGAATCCCGCATCGATCCAGAGCCGCTGGGGGCCGGCGCGGTTGAAGGGCTCGTTCTCGATCTGCCAGCCGACCAGTGTGGGATTGTCGCGGTAGCGGAGCACGGTAGCCTCCACGAAAGCCAGCGTGGCGGCGCGGAGGCTCGCGTCCGAAGCGACGTCCTGGCCCTGGTTGAGCGTCGTCAGGTCCGTCACCGAGGCTGGAACGTAGAACTCGGGCCAGCCGAGCGCCTTCATGCCGACGGTGAGAACGATGGGCTGCCGTGCTCGTTGGGCCTCGTTCATCAGCCAGTCGAGCTGGTCGTAGCCCTCTGTGTCCACCTGGTCCCAGTAGGTGCTAAGCCGGATGACGCGAAAATGCATGGCCTCCAGTCGCTTGAAGGCGCTGCGATAGTCGAGACCGAGGTAGCCGGCGCGCACCGGACTGAAGCTGATCCCCACTTGTACCGGCGGAGCCACGCCGTGAGCCTTCACGGGCGCCGGCATGAAGAGGTGGAACGGCGCGATCGCGAGGAACGGCACGATCATTGCGATGGCCAGGGCCTGCACCCGCCTTTGACGCACCAGCGACTGGATCCTGGGTAAGGTCATGGCTGTGCCGGCCGGCGCGCGCCGAAACCGCTGCTGGTGTCACGGCGGTCTCAGAGATTTCTTGCGCGTGGCGCCTGATGTAAAAATCTCGCGACGGTTCACGTAGCATTGGCCGATGACCATCGCCCGTGCGGAAACGCTGGCTTCCAAATTGGGCAGCGGTCGCCTCTTGCTTGGCGGCCACCGCGGTAACCCCGACGAATGTCCAGAAAACACGCTGGCATCCTTTCGATCCGCCATCGAGTTGGGCGTGGACCTCATCGAATGCGACGTGCACCGCTCCGAGGATGGTGGCCTTCCGGTCATCCACGATCACCTGCTCGATCGCACCACGAACGGAAGCGGGCTGGTCCGTGATCACACCATGGCTGAGTTGAAGCGCTTCGATGCCGGTCGTTGGAAGGATGCGCGCTTTGAGGGAGAGCGCATTCCGTCGCTCGATGACGTGCTGGCCCTGGCGAAGGGTCACATCGGCGTGGCTATCGAGATCAAGAATTTGCCGTTGCCCTATGCGGGGATCGAAGAGGCGGTGGTCGACGCCCTCAGGAGGGCCGAAATGGTACGCGATGTGGTCGTGATCTCATTCGACCATCGCTGCATCAAGCGGATCGGTGAGCTGGAGCCGGAGATCCTGACCGGCATCCTCGAGGCATCCCGCCCGGTCGACATTCTCCGGGTGATGGATGACGCGGCGGCCGATGTGTTTTGCCCACATTGGGCCTCCATCGAGCCCGACACGGCGGCGGAACTCCACGCGGCCGCCAAGATGATCGGCGTGTGGACCGTTGATGACGTCGTTTCCCTGGCCTGGTCCAAGGCGCTGCCGGCGAACGCGATCTATACGAATAAACCCCGCGAAATCAGGCCATGACCTATTCCCTCCCCTGCGGGAGAGGGTCAGGGGCCCGCTACTTAAACGCCGAGATCCCAGTGATTTCCTCGCCAATGGCGAGCAAGTGGATCTCGTTCGTGCCTTCGTAGGTAAAGACCGTCTCGAGATTGGCCATATGCCGCATTACTGGATATTCGAGGCTGATGCCGTTGGCGCCGAGGACGCTACGCGCCTCACGGGCGATCTGCAGCGCCTCGCGCACATTGTTCATCTTCGCCATCGAGATCTGGGTCGCAGTCGCCTTGCCTTGATCTTTGAGCCGACCAAGCTGTAAGGCCAGCAGCTGCCCCTTGGTGATCTCGGTCAACATCTTGACCAGTTTTTCCTGCGTCAACTGGTACCCCGCGATCGGGCGCTCGAACTGGACGCGCGCCTTCGCGTATTCGAGCGCGCTCTGGTAGCAGGCGATGGCCGCACCCAGGACTCCCCAGACGATCCCGTAGCGGGCCTCGTTCAGGCAGGACAGGGGTGCCTTCAGCCCCTGCGCGTCGGGCAGCTCGTTGCAGGCCGGGATGCGAACGTCATCGAGGATCAGCTCCGAGGTCACCGAGGCTCGCATCGAAAGCTTGTGACGAATCTCGCGCGCCTCGAAGCCTTTGGTGCCCTTCTCGACGAGGAAGCCGCGAATCCCCTGCTCAGTCCGTGCCCACACGATCGCGAGGTGGGCGACGTTCCCATTCGTGATCCAGCGCTTGGTCCCGCTGATGATCCAGTCGTCGCCATCCCGACGGGCGCGGGCGGCCATGCCGCCCGGGTTCGAGCCGAACTCAGGCTCGGTCAGCCCGAAGCAGCCGATCACCTCCCCCCTGGCCATCCGCGGGAGCCAGCGCTCCTTCTGCTCTTCCGAGCCGTAGCGATGGATCGGGAACATGCACAGGGATCCCTGGACTGAGACAAAGCTGCGCAGCCCGCTGTCGCCGCGCTCCAATTCCTGGCAGGCGAGCCCGTACATCACGTTGCTCATGCCGGCGGCACCGTAACCCTGAAGATGCATGCCGAACACCCCGAGCCGTGCCAGCTCCGGAACGATCTCCATGGGAAAGGTGGCGCGCTCGAAATGCTCAGCTACGATTGGCAAGAAGCGCGCATCGACAAAGCGTCCCACCGTCGATCGAACGAGACGCTCCTCCTCACTGAGCAGGTCATCGACGCGATAGAAGTCCACCGTCTCGGCCAAGGCGAACCCATTCTACGGTCGCGTCAGGAGCGCCGCCTATCATTGATGGAGCGTGCATGGAGAATCCGCTTTCGCTGTGGCACTTCTATTTTCGAAACAAGCGCAAGGTGCTCCCCGTCATCGGCATCCTGGCCCTGGCGATCCTGGGCGTCGTCGTCACCGACTCCCTGCTGGCGTCGGCACGTGAGACCGCCTACGCCACCTATGGCAGCTATCAGAAGCTGATCCTGATCGCCCCGCGGGCGACCCGAGACCAGGACCTGGCGAATCCACTGCAGGACTCGCTGACGCGGCTGCACGACGTCCAACTCCAGGTTGATGCTCTCGACGGGCCCGGCGGGCTTTCTTCCTACTACGCGGCCGTGATCGCGATCCCCGCACAGGTCCAGGCGCAGCTTCCGGCCATGCGGCAGCTCCAGGTCGACGCCGCCAATGCCCGCTACTACGCCGCCCGGCTTCGCGGCGACCTGGTGCCGCTTGGTGATCTGATCGTCCGCGTGCAGCGGCTCCAGTCGGAGGAGAAAGCCTTCGAGCAGCTCGTGCAGCAGCTCGCCGAGAATCCAAACGACCCGCGCCCGCTCATCAGCTATTTCCAACAGCATCAGACTGTGCTTCGAACCCTGTTGCCGGACAGTGCTCAGCTCGGACGGCTGCAGGCGGCGGTCACCAGTGCCTCATCCGATGCCGCGGCACTGCAGCAATCGCTCCAGGCGATGAGTCGCGATACCGCCAATCTCAATGCCGCCGGTCGGAATCTGGCGGAGCTCCCCGTCCCGCCCTCGCCGAGCACCACCATCAACGAGTTCAAGATCGCCCTCGACCGCCTGACCGCCAGCCTTGGCGCCATCCAGTCGCCCCAGCCCGGCCTCGACAAGTTGGTGGCCGACAGCGCCCGTATCCCCGGCACGGCGTTCGTCAAGCGTGACGCCTACTCGAACCTGGACATCAACATGCTGGCCGGGCAGGCGCAGTTCGATCTGTACGGATTCGATCAACCCGGCATGGCTCAGCTGCTCGCCTTGTACGGGGACCACGTGGTCGTGGGTCGGCTGCCCAGGGCGGACGCGAATGAGATCGCGATTTCCGAAGAGATTGCGCGGTCGCGCCAGGTCTGGATCGGTGGCAAGGTGGGCAACGACATCGATGAGCTCGACCGCCTGCCTGACGCCTTCACCGTGGTCGGGATCATCCGTGGTCCGACTCGGATCGGCGTCATCCCGCTCGATTACATGACCGAGCACTACCTCTTCGAGCGGCGCTACCAGGGTCTGGTGGTCGTTCCGCAGGCCGGCCATGAGCAGGCGGTGCATGACCAACTGCAGAAACTGGTTGGCGACAGCGCGTTTCGGCTCTTCGATTGGAGCTATATCAAGGGAAAGATCGACAGCCTGATCGCGAACCTCGACGTGATCAATCGTTTCCTCATCCTTTTGGTCACCATCGTGCTGTCGCTGGTGGTGGGTCTGCTCAACAACCTCTTCTTTCGGCAGCGGATGAACGAGTTCGGACTGTTGGCCGCGGTGGGCTATAGCCGGTGGGGTTTGATCCTGCGCGTCGCGTGGGAGTCGCTGGGCGTCACGTTGGCGGCATGGCTGGTTGGCGTCGGTCTGGGGGTCGCTGTGTTGAATGGGCACGGTCGGCTGGCAGCTGCTGCGCCTCGATCCCATTTCCATCATCGAGCGGAGAGACTGATGCTGAGTGGCTACGACCTTGCGCTCGATTACCGAACCGGCGGCAGCGTGGCCCATGCAGTCGACAGCGTCAGCCTCGCTGTCGGCCAGGGAAGTTTTGTCGGGCTGATCGGCCCCTCCGGCTCGGGCAAGAGTTCATTGATGTACCTGCTCTCCGGACTGAAACGCCCTACCCGGGGGAGCGTGACGTTCGAGGGCCGGGACTATCAGGGCATCCCGCCTGCGGGCTTGATGAGGCTGAGGCGGCAACGCTTTGGATTTGTCTTCCAGCAGCACTTCCTGATCAACTACTTGAGCGCGCTGGAAAACGTGATGGTCGGCGCGGTCCGGCGCAACCATGAGGTGGCGGCCTATGCCCAGGAGTTGCTGCGCCGGGTCGGGCTGGGCGACAAGCTCGAAAAGCGCCCCTATCAGCTCTCAATCGGCGAGCGCCAGCGGGTCGCGGTGGCCCGCGCGCTGGTGCACCGACCGTCGGTGGTCTTCGCCGATGAGCCCACCGCCTCGCTGGACCAGGCCACCGGCCGCGACGTGATCAACCTCCTGGCTGACTACCGGGCGCGCGGCGATGGCAGCCTGGTCGTGGTCACCCACGATCCGGCGATGCTGACCGGGGCCGATCGGGTGCTACAGATGCGGGACGGAAAGCTCAGCGCGGCCTGACTCAGGCGGGCACGCCGGCCAGGCCGAGCGAGGTCGCGTTACCTTTCATGGCGTCGATCACGACCTGGATGTGCTCGTCGAGGTCGACGCCCAATTGTTCGGCGCCGGTGAAGATCTGTTCCCGGTGCACGGCTCGGGCGAAGGCTTTGTCCTTGAATTTTTTCTTCACGGAACTGACGTCGACGTCCTGGACGGACTTGCTGGGGCGCACCAGCGCCACCGCCGCCACAAACCCGACCAGCTCGTCGACGGCGTAGAGGACCTTCTGCATCGGGGTGGTCCGCGGCGCGTTGGCATAGTCGGCGTGGGAGAGGACCGCATACCAGATCTCCTGCGGCCAGCCGCGCTCCTTCAGGATCTCGGCGCCCTTGACAGCGTGCTCGCCCACCTCCGGATAGCGCTCATAGTCGTAGTCGTGGAGGAGGCCGACCACCCCCCAGACGTCCGGGTTACCGCCGTACTTCGGGGCGTAGGCCCGCATGGCCGACTCAACGCCCAGGGCGTGCTTGACCAGGCTGGGATTCTTGGTGAACTCGTTGAGCGTCGCCCAGGCATCCTCCCGGCTGCTCGGCATTGGTGGTCGAGTGTAGCAGCCGCTGGTGGGCCCTTTGGGCTATTGACGGGCTGCCGCGGCCAGCCTACGCTCAGGTCAGGAGGTTTGGTTTATATGGCACGCCATCTCCACCATTGGCTCGACATGGTGGAAGCGGTGCTGATCATCGGGATTCTGCTGGCCATCGCCTGGGTGACCTGGCAGGCGCTGACCCAGGCGTACTCCCCGGTTTTCAACATCTTCAGCAGGTTCTAGGACCGCCGGCTGATCCGACACCCCTACTTATAATCGAGCGCGGGGGTGTAGCTCAGTGGTAGAGCACCTGCCTTTTAAGCAGGGTGTCGAGAGTTCGATCCTCTCCGCCCCTAATCCAAATACAAAGCGCACAGCCCAACTAATTTCCTGCCCGTAGAGCGCTTGGGGGAGTTACTCGGCACCCATCGCCCGAGGACTACCAACCCGCGTGGTGTTGGCTGTTGGCGCGGCGGACACGGAGATGACGACCTTTCCTCGAGCGCGCCCGGTTTCGAGATAGCGGATCGCGTCTGCGGCTTCGCTCAGCGGATACGTCCGGTCAATGACCGGTGTGATCCTGCCGGCCTCGATCAGTTCCCGCAGGAACTGAAGGTCATCGCTACTTGCCTTCGCGACAAACGGCCGCATCGTCTGGCCCCCGATGAACGGCGACAACAGCATCGCCTTGATGATCCGTCCAACCGGCCCGATGACACGACCGGGGGAGTCGCCGCTGCTGAGTACAAGCCTGCCCTTCGGGGTGAGGACGCGTCGGAAGGCCAACGGAGGGGTCGTTCCCGCGAGCTGAAAGATCAGGTCGTACCGTTGGCCAGTCCGCGTGAAGTCCTCCTGGGTGTAGTCGATGACCTGGTCGGCGCCGATCGAGCGGACCATTTCCAGGTTCCTGGTGCTGCAGATTCCGGTGACCTGCGCGCCATACCACTTCGCGATCTGCACGGCGAACGTCCCGACCCCTCCCGACGCTCCGACAATCAGGACCTTTTCTCCCGACCGAATCTCTCCGGCATCTCGAAGACCTTGCAGGGCGGTGACGGCAGCGAGAGGGACCGTCGCCGCTTGCTCGAAGCTCAGGTTGGTGGGTTTCAACGCGAGGAGTCGTTCCGGAGCCGATACATACTCGGCGAACCCGCCTTCTCCCACAAAGCCGAAGACCTCGTCGCCCGGCCGGAACCGTGTCACCGTGTTGCCGACCGCCTCGACCTCCCCCGCCACGTCGCTGCCGAGAAGTGTGTGGTTCGGTTTGCGCACGCCCATTGCCGCTGGGCGCGCGATGTAAGGTACACCGCGCATGAAGTGCCAGTCATAAGGATTCGCGGAAGCCGCGAGAATCCGAACAAGTACTCTGTCACCCTCGATCTCGGGTTTGCGAACCTCTTTGAGCTC
>VBEN01000185.1 GCA_005881175.1 Chloroflexota bacterium | reverse complement strand
CGTCGCAGCCGATCACGTAAGGCCCGCTCACGGCAGCATGACCACCTTCAGCCCGGCGCCCGACCGGATCGTCTCGAAGGCGTCGCCGATCTGGTCCAACGGAAACCGGTGGGTTACCACCGCGGCCAACGCGTCGCGGCGTCGTCGCAGGTAGTCCATCGTGATCCGATACTGCCGATGCGTCGCGCCGTACGCGCCGAGGACGGAAAGCTCCTTGTAGTGCAGCTGATTGATGTCCAGCGGGCTGATGGGATCGTGCTTGGGCAGTCCAGCGAAATACACCACCCGGGCCCGCTTCGCCGCCATGACGAGCGCGGCCTGCTGGGCGGCCTTCGATGGCGCCGCCACGCTGATGCGTTCGGGGCCTTTACCCGCCGTGCGCTCGAGCACCTCGGCGACGCCGTTGTCGTCACCGGCAACCCAGGCGTCGTCGACGAAGGCGCCAACGGCCTGAAGGGCAATATCCAGACGCTGGCGGTTGACGTCCGAGAGAAAGACCTTGCTCGCTCCCCGATCGCGAGCCATGATCGCCTGCCAGCAGCCGATCGGGCCCGCGCCCAGGATCACGACCGTGTCGCCCAGTCGAACGTCGAGGACCTCGACGCCATTTAACGCACAGGCAAAGGGATCCGCGACCGTCGCCAGGTCGGAGGGCAGGTCGGGCGGAAGGGCAATCACATTCTTCATGGCGATCGCCGGCACCGGCGCGTAGTCCGCATAAGCACCAGGGAACGGGTCATAGCCGTAGAGCAGGTGATCGTCACAGAGATTCTGAAAACCTTCCGTGCACCACCGACACTGGCCGCACGTCAGGATCGAGCCGAGAAACACTCGATCACCCTTCTTGATGCCGGGCGGCAGTTGCGCGGCCGGCCCCAGCTCCTCGATGATCCCGACTGGTTCGTGGCCGAGGATCCAGGGAGCTGGCGCCTTCGGGTCGCCGTTGAAAAATGTCCTGGCGTCAGTGCCGCAGATGCCACAAGCCTCGACCCGGAGGATCGCACCCTGTGGATCGACCTCAGGTTCTGATGTCTTGCGGATCTCGACGGCATTCACTCCCGTCATGAAGGCGGCTCTCATCGCGAGGCTCCCAGCGCCACTTCCGCCTCCAGCTGGGTCAGCGCCTTGCGCGCCGGCCAGCGGTCCCTGATCACCCGCGAGAGCGCCCGCGTGATCGCCTGGGGCGACCGATGCATAAAGATATTTCTGCCCACCGAGCAGCCGATGGCGCCCGCCTGCATGGCGCATTCCATTCGGCGCAGCAGCTCGCCGTCGTCGACACGTGAGCCACCGGCGAGCACGACCGGAACGCCGTTCACGGCCTGGACCAGCTTGCCGAACGAATCTTCATCACCCGGCCAGTTGGTCTTGACGATGTCGGCGCCGAGCTCAGCGCACAGCCGCACGCTGCGCCTCAGGTACTCGAAGCCATAGCGTTCGCTCAGCTCTTCGACTGAGGCATATGTGGTCGGAAACTCGGCCTCGGCGATCAACGGCACGCCCAGGAGAGCCGACTCGCGACCGACTTCGGACAGGATCCGGATCATGGCCGCCTCGTTCTCGCCTCCCAGGGCCGTGAAGAGGACCACCGCATCGGCGCCGAGGCGCGATGCTTCCTCGACCTCGGCGATCTGGATCACGGCCGGGCGGGCTTCGCCCGGATTCGCAGAGGCCGAGAGCAGAAGGGCAAGTGAGGTCGTGGGGGAGAAGGCGTCGACTGCCTGCCCGATCATGCCCTTCGACATCATGATCACGTTGGCGCCGCCGGCGACAGCCTCTTTGGTTCGCTGCTCGATGTCAGCCAGAGGCTCGAGGAACGTCGGGGCGGTCATCCCATGGTCGAGGGCACAAATCACCGAAACTCCCGCCGTGTCGATCACCCGCTTCATCCGCATGGCCTTGCCAACCGAGTGCCTCATGTAAACCTCCTTCCAGGGCCTCGGCGCACGACCGAGAAGTCAAAAGCATCAGCGATGTGGTACTCATGGGAGGAGAGGACCGGGCGGTCCTCTTCGTCGTAATCGATCTGCCAGATCGCCAGCAGCAGCTCGCCCCGCCGGATGCCCAATCGCTGAGCCACGGTGCGATCGGCCCGCACCGGCCGAAAACTTGCGACGCCGTGATCGATGACGATGCCGAGATCTTTCTCTAAAACGTCGTAGATGGAACGCTGCAGCATCGCGTCGCCCACGCCGACCTGCGTGCCGAGGACCCAAGCCGGCAGGATGTCACGAGAGAAGACCACCGCGGTGCCGTCGGCCGTCCGGACCCGCTCGACGATCAGCACGTCCTGACCGGGTTCCAGGCCCAGTCGCACCGCCTCGCCAGACGAGACCGGCTCGAGCCAGTGCTGTCCATGCTGGATCCCGGCTTCCATCCCGGCGGCCTGGATCGCCTCAGTCACGCCGAAGTTCAGGTCGAGACTATTGGGCAGGCGACGGCCGGCGGCCACAAAGGTCCCCGAGCCCCAGCTCCGGCGCAGGCGACCTTGGCTTTCCAGCGAGCGAAGCGCCTCGCGCAGCGTGGCGCGCGAGACGCCCAGCTGCGTTGCCAGGAGCGGCTCCGATGGAAGGCGCGCCCCGGCCGGGAAGACGCCCTCCTCGATCCGCTGAGTGAGCTCAGTCTGGACCGACACCGATCGCGGGCGTGCTCGGGGCTTGGCAACCGAAGGTCCACCCCTCATGATCGAGAAGTATTTGTCAGACAACCCCTCCTGGTCAAGTGCGTCTTGACTCGGCCCGGACCCTGTTTTATCATGCCGGCAAAGCGACTGCCGTCAGACAACTTGGGGGTTTCGGTCGGGCGTCAGTCAGGAAGAGGAGGTACGGACGTGGCTCAGGAACGGCGCAAGGTCGGTTCGGTTGCTTACCAGGAGGCGGGGCCCGGCTACTTTACGAAACGGCTGCTAAAGCGACACGCAGCATTCTGGTCGCTTTGGTCGCTGGGTGTCGCCGCCGTCATCTCGGGCGACTTCTACGGGTGGAACCTGGGCTTGAGTGCCGGCGGCTTCGGTGGGCTCTTGATCGCCACCATCTTCATCGCGGCGATGTACTACGGACTGTGTTTCAGCATCGCCGAGATGTCTCCCGCGCTGCCGCACACCGGCGGAGCCTATTCGTTTGCCCGATCGGCGATCGGCCCCTGGGGCGGATTCATCACGGGTCTGGCCGAGAACATGGAATACGTGATCACTCCTGCCGTGGTGGTGGGAGCTATGGGCTTCTTGATGCACGACATCACCAAGTCCCTGTTGAACCTCACCAGTGACCCATGGTGGAACAGCCCGGTGACGTGGTTCATCGTGTCCTACATCGTCTTTGTCGGGATCAACATCATCGGCATCGTGGCCACCATGCGGTTCACGGTACTGATCAACATCGTCGCGCTTGGCATCCTCGCGTTCTTCTTCATCTCGGTCCTCGTGTCCGGAAAAATGGACCTGAGCCTGCTCTTCAACATCAAGCCGGACGCCGGGCAGTCGAGCTTCCTGCCGCACGGGCTGGCGGGGATCTTCCCCGCTATCCCATTCGCCATCTGGTTCTATCTCGCAATTGAAGAATTGCCACTCGCGGCCGAAGAATCGCATGACCCGAAGCGCGATATTCCGCGCGCGACCATCTGGGGCCTGACCACACTGATCTTCACCGGGGCTCTGATCTTTTTGCTCAACCCGGCGGTCGGGGGCGGCGCAAAAACGATTGGCGTCTCGGCGACACCACTCTTCGATGGCTTCAAGGCGGTCTT
>VBEN01000184.1 GCA_005881175.1 Chloroflexota bacterium | reverse complement strand
GGTGACGGTGATCCGCGAAACCCGTATCGTCGAATTCGCCAAGTAGAAAGTGAGGCGGCCCGCTAAGGGGTCGCCTCTTTTTTTGTCTCCCGCAACCCGGCCAGGGCCGCTCGCATGCCCTGGCGAAAGGCTGTCGCGCCGGACTGCGCCGGGTGGCGAACATAGAGCGGCGTGCGATGGGCGAGCGCTGTGGCCGCCACCCGTCCGACGGCAATCAACTGTCGCGGCTTCAAGATGGCGATCAGCCGCTCGGCGTAGGGAATGCCGCCACGGATCTCGGCCTGCATAGGATGCCGATTGGATAGCGCGCGGCCGGCCTCATGCGGGTGGGTTGGTACGGTGTTCCACAGGATCACCTGGTGCTCGGCGCCAAGCTCCTCCAGCACGCCGTGCACGATCGTGCCTGACGGCTCCTTCCAGGGTCGTGGTCGTTGGCTCGAGCGGCGGTACGGCTCGCCCCAACGTAAGAGGTCGAACTCGCTGGTGAAGGCGATGCCCGACCAGCGCATGCCCTGATAGCCGGCCGCCTCGCCGATCGCCACCACGTCGGCGGCGGCGCGTTCCTCCAAATAGTGGCGCAGGTTGGCCAGCCGGATTGCCGGCCCGTCGGGGAGATCATCGCTCCCTACCTCCCGGAACTCGTTGAAGGTGGCCTCGATGGTCGCCTGCGAGAGATCCCGGAGCAGGGCGTCGAGCGCCGCCGCCTTGTTAGGATCGGCCAATGGTCGTGACCGTGCTGGCGATTGGTGACATCATCGGTCGTCCCGGGCGGGAGGCGGTAGCGAAGCTGTTGCCCCAGTTACGCCGTGAGTTTGCCATCGATCTGGTGGTCGCCAACGGCGAGAACGCGGCCGGGGGCTTCGGCCTGACTCCGAAGATCGCCGATGACCTCTTCAGCCTGGGGATCGATGTCCTTACCTCCGGCAATCACATCTGGGATCAGCGCGAGATGATGAGCGGCTTCGAAGATCATCGACCTATTCTGCGCCCGCACAACTACCCGTCGGGCGCGCCGGGACGCGGATGGTTCTGCTATGACCTCGGCGAAAAAGGCCAGGTCCTGATCGGCAACGTCCAGGGCCAGCTGTTCATGCCACCGATCGACTCGCCGTTCCGGGCCGCCGATGAGGTGTTGCGGCAGGGCACCGGGACGAAGCTGCGCCTGATGGATATCCACGCCGAAGCCACCTCAGAAAAGATCGCGCTGGGCTGGTACCTGGACGGCCGAGCCAGTTTCGTCTTCGGGACCCACACGCATGTTCCCACAGCCGATGCCCGCCTGTTCCCGGGAGGCACGGCCTTCGTTGCCGATCTGGGGATGGTCGGTCCGAGGGACTCCGTGATTGGGATGGACAAAGAGGCCAGTCTCCAGCGGTTCCTGACGGGCGTCCCGTACCGATTCAAGGTGGCGGAGGGGCTGGTCCAGTTCAATTCCGTCCTCGTTCGGATCGATGCTCTTTCAGGCAGGGCGACGACGATCGAGCGGCTGGATCGCGAGGCTCAGCTTGATTAGGCGCTTGACGACCCCTGAACTTGGGGTTAAGGTGTCGGGGGGCAACCAAACGTTCGGTCACCGTACCTCCGTAGAATAAATGGACACTCTGGAAACAACACCGCCATCGAACGGCTCGAAAGGGGAGAGGACGTTATCAGCCAGCCCGGCGGCTGGTGTTCCCCGAACAGCGCGTGCTGCGATTGAGATCCTGAAGGTTTCGGCGACCTCGAAACCGGTGGCCGTCGCGGGCGCGATCGCCGGCGTGGTACGCAGTCAGAGCCGGGTTGAAGTCCAGGCGATCGGCGCCGGCGCCATCAATCAGGCCGTCAAGGCGATCGCCATCTCGCGAGGCTACGTGGCGGCCGGCGGCTTCGACCTGGTCTGCATCCCATCGTTCATCGACATTTCCATCGACGGTGAGGAGCGGACCGGGATCCGTCTGCTGGTCGAGTCCCGTTAAGCCGGTCGATGCCTGACTCGACCGCCCCGCCCAGGCTTCGAGTGCCAGGCGCCCCGCTGACCTTCGAGCCCCACACGTTTGCTCGCCCGCGTCCCAACGGGCATAAGCGCCCGCCATCGGGCCAGCGGTTCCACCTCTGGGTCAGCGGCTGCCAGATGAACGAGTCGGACGCTGACTATCTGACCCAGGGGATGACGGCCGCGGGCTTTACGGCGGTCGCCGACCTCGACCAGGCGGATATCGCAATCCTCGTCACCTGTTCCGTCCGACAGAACGCGGAACAGAAGGCATATGGCAGGTTTCGCGAGCTGAAGGCCTGGAAGCGCGCTCGCCCGGGTCGCGCCGTCGCGATGACGGGCTGCTTGGCCAATAAGGAAAAGGACCGGCTTTACGACCGGCTGCCCGACCTCGATTACCGGTTCGACATGCGGCAGTACGAGGCATTCATCCAGGACCTGCAGGGCGAGTACGAGACCGATCCTGCCCAGACCGGCGGGGCCGTTCTCCAGCACGGGCTGACCGCGTACGTCCCGGCAATCTTCGGCTGCAACGAGGTCTGTAGCTTCTGCATCGTGCCGTTCGTCCGCGGGATCGAGCGCAGCCGGCCCCTCGATGACGTGGTTGAGGACGTTCGCCGATTCGCCCGGCAGGGAGTTCGAGAGGTGACCTTGCTGGGCCAGACCATCAACTCGTACCGCGACCCGGAGAGCGGAGCTCGCTTGGCCGATCTCCTGGGGGCGGTCGAACGGTTGCCCGGTATCTGGCGGGTTCGCTTCCTGACGTCGCACCCCCGACACGTGCACGACGATCTGCTGTTCGCGATTCGAGACCTGCCGCGCGTATGCGAGCACCTGCATCTGCCGTTCCAGTCCGGCGATGACGCGATCCTCAAACAAATGCGGCGCCGCTACACGATCGAGGAATATCGCGCCATCATCGCCCACGCGCGGTCATTGGTCGCGGACCTCTCGGTTTCAACGGACGTGATCGTCGGCTACCCGGGCGAGACCGAGGAGCAGTTCCAACGCACGCTCGAATTGCTCGAGGAGATCAAGTTCGACGTCGTGCATATCCAGGGTTTTTCCCCGCGACCCCGGACGACGGCCGCCCGGCAGGCGGACGATGTCTCTCCCGCAGAAAAGAAGCGCCGGATCAACGTGCTGCTGGACGCGCAGCGGCGGATTGCGGAGGCAGCGAATCGGCGCTGGCTGGGACGAACCGTCGAGGTTCTGGTGGAGCGGGCTGAGGATGGCGCATTCAGCGGCCGAACCCGGCAGAACAAGGTCGTCGTGGGGGCCGCGCCGCTTGGCGCCGAAGTCGGGACCGTGCGACGCGTGCACGTCGAGCTGGCGACGGCCTGGCAGTTGAAAGGCCAGGCGCTCAACTAGGCGACGCCGCTGAAGCCGGCCCCCATCCTCGAGCAGTATCAGCGGGTCAAACGTGAGTACCCCGATGCCATCGTGCTGTTCCGGCTCGGAGATTTCTACGAAACCTTCGGCGAGGACGCCGAACGCGTCGCACCGCTGCTCGGCATCACGCTGACTT
>VBEN01000022.1 GCA_005881175.1 Chloroflexota bacterium | reverse complement strand
CGTGATGGCGGCGTCGTTCCCAGAGTTGAGGAATAGCCCGTACATCAGCTCGCGCACCGTCAACCGTTCGCCCGCCCGCAGACCCATGCGGGTCGAGTCCCAGGGCAACTGATTGATCGACGCGGGGACGGTAAGCACCTGGTCGAGCCGGAGCGTGTCGAGGGCAACCAGCGCAGTCATCACCTTCGTCAGGCTGGCCGGCGGGTAACGCCCATGCGCATCAAGCGCAAAGAGGGTCTTTCCGCTATCGAGGTCGAGGACGATCGCCGCCCGCGCCTTGATGACGGGAGGCGTAGCCGTAGGGGTGAGCTCGTACAGCTCGACCTGAACGGACGGCACACCGGTCAAAGGCAGCGACGCCGTGCTGACCGGCGCAAGCAACGCGATCAGCAGCAGCCAGATCCCCATCTGCGAACCAAAGAACCATGCGCACCGGCTTCACACAAGGGCCTTGAGACCCAGCTCCATCACCTCGATCCAGCGTGGGTCACCGTGGTCCTGGCGCCAGAGCCAGTACTCGCTTCCCCAGAGCAGGATCGTGTCCACGCCGAGTCCGGCCAGCTGGCTGACAAGCTGCGAGATGTCGTCCGGCTGTATGGTCAGCGGCACTTCCCGACGCCGCGCCTCCCAGGGCTCCGCCTGGGCCTCGGTCACCCATAGTCGCTTGTCCTGCTCCCGCGCGATCCGCTGCCACCGGGCGAGGACGCCAAGCTGGTCCGCCTGGGCGTGCCCGATTCGTTCCCGACCGCTCTCATCGATGAATCCGATCGAGCGATAAACGTCCAAACCCAGGATGTCGCCCTGGCGCAGCACGGCCAGGGCTTCCCGCTCTGGCGGAATCGTAAGTCCCAGCCGGCGCTTCCAGGTCGACTGATGCCGGCTCGAGGTCCGGTCGAGGCCTTCATCGAAGCGACCAGCGCCGGATTATCCCGGTAGCGGCGCACCACGGCAGCGAGGTGTCCAAGCGCACGCCGCTGCACCGCCCGATCGCTCGGCGTGAGGCCCTCGGGCAGATAGAACTCGGGCCAGCCGAGCGCCTTCATGCCGACCGTGAGGACGACGCGCTGGCGGGCATCCGCGGCATGGGTCAGCAGCCAATCGAGGTCCCCGTAGCCGAACTGCTCGAGGTCGCGCCAGGACGCCGATAGGCGAACGACGGCCAAGCCCATGCCGCAGACCCGTTCGAACGCCGCCCGGTAATCGAGGCCACGCGCTTCGGCCCGCCACCGGGTGAAACTCGTTCCAAGCGCGGTCACCAGGTCAGGTTAGGCGGCGGTGGCTTCCTCGGCGTCTGCGGGCCGCGTGGTCTCTTTTGGCACGGCCATCAAGCCGGCCACCAACCAGACGACCGCGACCGCCAGCGCGATATCGCCAATGCTGGCGGTGCCGGGAAAGGGAGGGAAAAGGTGAAAGCGATCGTCAAGCCAGGCCAGCGAGGTGTGGGGGGTCGCCGCGACATAGATGTGCGTCTCGGAGGGATCGATGCCGGCACCTTCCACCGGCATGCGCCCTCCGTTTACGCCTCGAACCAATTCGTTGGAGAGCGCGCCGAGAACCCCCAGAGACAGCGCGAACAGTCGATGCCTGATCGTCCAGACCCCAACGATGACGCCGAGAACCAGAGGCAATCCCCACGAGATCGGACTGGGAAGGAGATTTCCAGCGATCAGGAAGCCAACGCCACACAGGAGGTAGCGCGCCGGAATCAATGGCCCCCGTTTTATGCGCTCGCGGAGCTGGCTGGCGGTACCGCCGAACAAGAAGCCAATGGCGATCCCGGCGTCGGTCATGAGCGCCGCGTCCGCCACCCGGACGGCGCCTAACTCGAGAGCGGGCGTTCGCCAGGCGAGCGCTAGCAGCACGCCGGCAATCTCCATGGAGATCGCGAGCCGGCGATGGGGCGGAAACCCGTCCCGAAAGGCGGTCCCGCTTAGCCTTCAGTCGGAAGGTGGCGGAGCCGATCACCGCGGCCAGTACCCAGTGAGCTGTTGCGGTCAGCTGCGTCCGCCAGGATTGGCCTTTCAGCAGACTGCCTAACGGCGCGGCGGACAGGGCAACGAGCACGGTGACTTCGGGATGCCGCCGAAACATGATGATGGCCGCCAGGAGCGCGATTTTCGGAAGCTCGCTCCACGACGCCTCCGCCTTTGACCCAAACAGGAAGTCGTCGACGATGCACATGCCGATGAAGCTGACCCAGGCCCAGGGCGCCTGATACGGCTGGGCCGGCCCAACCCAGCCGACGACGGCCACGAGCAACGCGACGAGACCCGCCACCCAGAGGATGGCGCGCGTCGATCGAGGGCTCAGGGGCCGATGCAGGAAGCCCACGGCTGGCGAAAGTGCAACGGAGCGGAGGGACCCCGCCTTTTGGGTGAATTACGCTACGGGGCGATGTTCCGGCGCAAACCGGCGCAGCCGGCGCCTGCCGACCGCTGGCTGGTAATCGGCCTGGGCAATCCTGGCCGCGAGTACGAGCGGTCCCGGCACAACGTGGGCTTTCTGGTGATCGACGAACTGGCCCGCCGGCACGGCGGCCGGGTGACGGACCGCGCCGCCAAATCGCTGACCGGCCGGATCCGCCGGGGTGAACACGAACTGGTGCTCGCCAAGCCGCAGACCTGGATGAACCTCTCGGGCCAGGCGGCGAAGGCGCTCAAGGGCAAATACGATGTGCCCCTGGATCGCCTGCTCGTCGTTCACGATGAGCTCGATCTTCCCTTTGGCCGGCTGCGAATCCGCAGTGGGGGCAGCTCCGCGGGCAATCACGGGCTGGACTCGCTGATTGGGTCTTTCGGGACCAAGACGTTCCCCCGTATCCGGGTGGGGGTTGGCCGACCGGTGGGTGACGCGGTCGATTACGTGCTGAGCCCGTTCACCGACGACGAGCGAGCCCAGCTGCCCGACCTGGTGCGGCGGGTCGCGGACGCCGTCGAGTACACCGTGGAGCATGGCCTTGACCGTGCCATGACCGAATTCAACCGCGGCTAGACGGCCGGCTCATGAAATAACCGAGGACGGCAAGACCGGCGACGGCCGTCAGCGCCCCGCCCATCCATACCGCCGCCGACGGCCCGAAAAGATGCGCCACGATACCGGCCCAGATGTTGCCGATCGGCGTCACCCCGATGAACAGCATCGAATAAAGGCTCACCATGCGGCCCTGCATCCGGTCGGGTGAGCGCACCTGCACAAACGTGTTCGTGCCGATCGAATAGACCGCGAACGACCATCCGATGACGAGCAGGAGCACGATCGACTGGCCGAAGCTCGGCATCACGAGGAACACCAGCTCCATTCCGGCGAAGAGAAGGCCGCCCATCACGATCCGGCGCGGCTCCAGGAGGACCCCACCGGCGATCGTCATGGTTATGGCTCCGACCAGTGAGCCCAGTCCCTGTGCCGCGAAGAGATAGCCGAGCGTGTCGGCGTCGGCGTGCAACACGATACGCGTGAACAGCGGCAGCACCAGGTTGAAGTTGGCGCCAAATGTGCCGGCGACGAACAGCAACAGGAAGAGCCCGGCCAGGGACGGTGTTCGAGCGACGTACCGCAACGCCTCGCCGATCAGCTGCACGGCGGTTTGGGGCGGACCCTCCGTGCGTGGACGGCGACGTACCGTGAGCAAGGCCGCGATCACGCCGAGGTAGCTCACCGCGTTCAGCCAGAAGCAGACCGCCACGCCGAAGGCGGCGATGACAATACCACCGACTGCGGGACCGATGATGCGGGCGAGGTTGAAGGCCGTGGAGTTCAGCGCCACGGCACTCGCCAGCTCACCACGACCGACCATCTCGAGGACCGTGGCCTGGCGAGCCGGAAAATACAGAGCCTGGTTCACGCCCAGTGCAGCGGCGAGCACCATGACTATCGGAAGGGTGATGATGTGCGTGGTCGTGAGGACGGCGTACAGCGCTGCTCCCACGAGCGACACGGCCTGGGTCACGAGCAGGACATCGCGATGCGAGAAACGATCCACTACCGTCCCCGCGTACAGTCCGAAGAGCAGCACCGGGGCGTAGCTGAAAGCCCCGAAGACGGCCAACGCGAACGCCGAATCGTGCGAAAGCTGAAGGACGAGCCAGGCGCCGGCCACCGACTGCATCCAGGTCCCGACGACGGATACTGCCTGCCCCACGAAGTAGCGGCGGAATTCGGGGTACTGGAGGGCGGAAATCTGCACCACGGCGCGACGGCGTGGTTCGACAGTAGACGGAGTGGCTCGGATACGACTCAGTTTATCGGGGTTGCGCTGACGGCCGGCTTAAATCGCCGCTATAGCCTGGACGAGTTCCTTGAACTGCGCCGCGGCGGGTATCTGTGGTTGCTGGATCACGATAGGAAGCCGCCGTTTGCTCGCCGCCGAGAACTCATCACGCTGGTACAGGATCATCGCCGCCACTTCCATCTTCAGCGTCGTGGCCACTTCGGTGCGGCTCAGCTGCAGACTGCCGTGCGGGTTCGAGATCACCAACCGAGTCCGATGGCTGAGAATCCCGGTCTCTTTGAGCCGTTCGAGAAACTGGCCGGTCAGCTCGACGCAAATGACTTCCGGCTCGACCACGATCAGGATGACGTCCGCCTCGCGCAGCAGTGGGAACGCAAACGGCGAGGGCTGGTTTCCCAGATCGGCGACGATCGTCTCGCCCAGTCCGCGGAGCGATGTAGCAAAGCCGCTAACAGCATCGGGACGGACATCCCGATACGCCGAGCCGCGGCGCACGCCGGGCAGCAACCGCAAGGGAACCTGGGGGTTGCGCATCAGGTAGCTCGACAACCGATGCACGCTGGCCGCGCCATCGTTCAGGAGCTCGCCCCAGCCCCAGTGATCCGGCACCGGGATGTTCAGCATGCTCGCCAGCGTTCCGACCGGCACCGCGAGATCCGCCAGCGCGACCGTCTCCGGCGCCTTTCCTCCGGCTGCCAGCGCGGCAAGGTTCATCGCGACCGTGCTGGTCCCGATCCCGCCTTTGGCGCCGGCAACGACCGTGAGCCGCCCACGCAACTGTGAGCCCTGCTGACGCAGCCGCTCGGCTCGATCGAGCATGACCTTGATCCGGGTCACCAGCTCACGTGACTCGATCGGCTTGACCAGATACTCGTCGGCGCCCAACTCGAGCGCGCGAACTTTGCCATCGATGCCATCGGCGGCCGAGAGCACGACGATCTGGGTGGCCGCCCCGGCGGGACCTTTGCGAATCCGTTCACAAACCATAAAACCGTCGACCTCCGGCATCATGATGTCGACGAGGACGAGGTCAGGCCGCTCTTTCTCCACCAGGGCGACACCCTCGTTGCCACCGGTCGCGACCTGCACCTCAAAACCAGCGAGGCCAAGCAACGTGTGCAGGTATGCACGGTTGGGCGCCTCGTCATCGATGACCGCGATCCGCGCCGTCACGGACCTGTAACTGCAGCGATAGGCCTGGTCTTTCCCCTTGGGGCGTGTCTCAGATCTGCAGGCCGAGGTACTCCAGGTCCCGCCAGATCAGGCCGTCTTTCAGGTCGACCACGCTGACGGACGGCTGTCGCACCCTTCCTTGCGGACCGGTATAGACCCACTCCCCGATCACGACCACGGTTTCACCCTGGCTCACCAACCGCTCCACCTCGAACGTTACGTCGGGAGTTCTGGCGACGGCCTGCTGGCTGAGCAGAAGGAAGGCGTCGCGACCGAGGATCGGTTCCGGAACCCCAGGGGTTCGATGGACCACGTCGGGGTGCAGACGCCGGGCGAAGCCTTCCCAATCTCGCGCCCTCAGCGCGTCGAGCGCGCCCGTCACGACCTCCGCCGCGTTCACGACAGCTGGAGGAGGATGTGACGGGCGAAGAGAAGGACGCCCACGATCGCCGCGCCGGCCGCAGCCACCAACACGGCAGCGGCCGCGACATCCTTCGCCCGACCGATCATCGGATGATGCTCAGGCCAGGCGTAATCGATCAGGACTTCCAGGGTGGTGTTGAAGAGCTCGGCGGCGACCACCACCGTAAAGCAGAGGACGAGGGCGACGAACTCGATGACGGAAAAGCGCAGCACCAGCGCTGCGATCAGGACAACCGCGGCGGCGACGAAATGGACCCGTAGGTTCGCTTGTGAGGACAGCGCCCAGGCGAAGCCGCGACCGGCGTGACGGAAACTGTAGAGGGTGCGGCGCAGGTCGACACGGCGGGCGCGGCTCGGGCTGCCGATCCGCTCGGCTTCGAACTCAGCGTCGGAACGAGGCGTCATGGCGAGGATCCGAGAATACGGTTGGTGAGCGTGGTCATGGCGGCGTCGTCCGCCGGTTTGGCGTGGTCGTATCCGAGCAAATGGAGGAAGCCGTGCACGGCGAGGAGGCGCACCTCGTCGTTTACCGAATGACCGGCTTCGCGTGCCTGTCGCCTGGCGCGGGGCAGGGAGATCACGATGTCACCTAACCAATCTTCGGTCCCCGGCGGTGCCTGGAATCGCTGATCCGAGGGCTTTTCCCGCGCGGCGAACGCGAGCACATCGGTGGGCTCGTCGAGTCCCCGGTAGCGACGGTTGTACTCGCGCAGGTGCTCGTCGCCGGTAAGGGTAAGGACCGTCACGGTCTCTTCCGGTAGCGCAAGCGCCCGTGCCCCGGCTTGCAGCAGGGCCTTGAGCCCATCCAGATCCACACCCGAGGCCAGCGACGCAGGACCCCAACGGCTCATCTGGATGAGCACGGGGTTATCCTACCGGGCCGGCGGGGTTCAGGCGGTCGGCTTGCCTGGCGTACTGTCGATGCGCCCGGCCAGGTAGCGGATGCCGATCAGACCGGCAGCCAGGACGACCCAGACCAGCAGGATCCAATCCTGCGGAACGGCCGAGCGCCGGCCCAGGTCGGCGGCCAGGGCGTCGGCCAGGATGAACGCGCCGATCAAGAGCAGGCCGGTGCCCTCCATCCGCGTCCGTCCCCTGGTCGGGTCCGTGCCCCGGCGGAGAAAGCGAGGGACCTTGCCAAAACCAATCATCGAAATCGCCGGGATGATCACGGCGGCCGCCGCCACATAGGCAAGCACGATGACCGAGCCCGAAAGGAGCATTACGTACATATCGCAGCCGCGGCCCCAACATTGCGCATGGGATCGGGCTCGTTCAGGAAGGGCTGGGTCGGGCGTGCGTGGACGGTCGGGGCAGAGGAATGGTCTTGTCCTCCGCGTCCAGGGTTCCGTCATGGCCGCCGCCGGTGGCATCGACGGCGGCGCCAGCCCTCGACGTTTCGGCGACGGCCGCCGGGTACTCGATCCTCGCGTGGTAGATGCTGACCACCATGTTCGCCATCGCCTCTTCGACCAGGTGGAGGTCGCGGAACGAGAGGTCGCACTCGTCCAGCTGGCTGTCGCGGACGAATCCCTGGACCATGCGATGTACATGGTCTCGGATGCCTTCCGTGCTCCGATCCTTGAGGGTTCGGGCCGACGCTTCGACGGTGTCGGCGATCATCACGATCGCCGCTTCCTTGGTCCGAGGGCGCGGACCAGGGTAACGGAAGTCTTCCTCCCTCACCTCGAGGCCCTGTTCGAGCGCCTGCCGGTAGAAGAAACGCTTGACGGTCGTCCCCTGGTGCTGCTGCACGATCTCCCGAATCGTGGTCGGAAAGTGGTACTGCTTGAGCAGCTCGACGCCCTCCGTGACGTGCGCGTTCAGGATGTCGGAGCTGGTTGTCGGCGAGAGGTTTTCGTGGATATTGCCGATATCGGCCTGGTTCTCGACGAAAAAGTGGGGCCGGCGAATCTTGCCAATGTCGTGGAAATAGCAGCCGACTCGCGCCAGGACCGGGTTGGCACCGACGGCCTCGGCGGCAGCCTCCGCCAGGTTGGCCGCCACGATCGAATGGTTATACGTCCCGGGCGCACTCACCATCAACCGTTTCAGCAATGGGTTGTTGGGCGTCATTAATTCCAACAGCTTCATAGGAGTGATGACGCGGGTGATCTCGCCCAGGAACGTGAGGGAGCCCGCCGCGATCAACGCCGAGACGAGGCCACTGATCAGCACAAGGGAACCGATGGCCAGGATCTCATCGAGCGATTGATGCCGCTCGATGAGAGAAAGCGAAATCAGAGTGACGAATTGCGCCCCCGCAACCAGGATGCCGGCTGTGACCCATTGACCGAGCCGCTCGAGGCGATGGACGTAGATCGATCCGATCGCGCCGCCCAGGAATCCCACCAGGGTTAGCGGCAGGACGTTGTCGGCGATGATCCCGGTCAGCAAACCAACGGCCAGCGCCACGATGATGCCCAGTCCGGTGTCCATCAAGGCGGCAACGAGGAGCGGCACCGCGGCCATCGGGATGAGGTATTGGGCGTTGGCATTGATCGGCACGAACACCTTGGCGACAACGAGCAGCCCGAGCATCAGGCCACCCAGGGTCGCGAGCTGTCGCGGGTCTCTGAGGATGGCCGGCCGGAACTGCATCAGGTACCCGAGCGCCACCGCGAACAGAATGATGACCAGCATGAAGACGGCCATGATCCGGGCCCAGTCGGTCTTCGGCGCCAGCAGGCCGACGGCCTGCGCCTCTTCCAGTTGGAACGGGGTCACCAGGTCCCCGTATCGAATGATTGTCTGGCCCTGAGCGACGGTCACGAAGACCGGGGGAACCGCGTTGCTGGCCTGCTGTCGCTTCAGTTCCGTCTCGGCCGACAGGTAGTTGACCTTCAGATAGGCGCGCACCAGCGTGGTGACTATCGACCCTCCGGTCGAATCCAGGTGGAGCGCCGCAGCCCGCGTCTGGGCCGTATCCTGGGCACTCTTCAAGGTATCGGCCTTGATCCCGTTGGTTTCCAGAGCCTGGAGGATGTCGCCCGCTCCTTTGAAAACGGTGGCGACGGTGCCCTCGTCGGCCTGGAGGAGGTACTGGCGCTGGGCGTCGCTCAGCTGCGGCTCGAGCAGGCTCAGTTGAGCGGAACGATCCGGTCCCGAGCTGGACGATCGCCGAAGCTCGGCAACCTTTGTCGCCAGTGTGTCGATCGCCTGGCGCTGCTGGCTGCTGACCGAGCCGTCGAACTGGTCCGGCACCTGCGCCGCGGCGACGGCGCGTGCCTCATCCCGCTTGGTCTGGCTCTCGTAGCGCAGCGATCGTTGCGACACGATGTCCTGGCTGGAGACGTCGCCCGCTCGCAGGTTGAGACGGTTTGGCAGGAAGTTTTGGGCGACCACCAGCGCGGTGGCCAGCGCCAGGATCAGCGTGATGGCGGCCGATCGAAGGTACGGCGGCCAGCGACGGCCTGGGCCAACATGGCCGAGGCGGAGGTCACGCGCAAAGAGACGACCGCGCCGCCGAAGCCGCTCGATCGCCAACGAGCCGCGCTGTCTCATCTATTCACCAGGGATCGCCTCGCCTTACGGCGAAGTCGGATTACGTGGTGCGAGCCCGCCGCTTACGCGCCGCCGCGATTTTCTTCTTGCGCTTCACGCTCGGCTTTTCATAGTGCTCGCGCCGGCGGACCTCAGAGAGGACGCCGTTCTGCTTGATCTTCTTATTGAAGCGGCGTAGGGCGCTCTCGAAGGTCTCGTTCTCGCGGACCTTGATCTCCGACAACCAGATTGCACCCCCTCTGCCCGGAGCCCATATTGGGCAGAAGTATAGCCGCGCTCGACTTTAGGCGTCAACACAAAGTCGTTCCTTCTCCTTGCCTGAGGGAAGCGCGCGGAGGGGGTTCGACAATCTCCTGCCGACCTGGTGACGGCGGACCTCGAGCTCAGCACGAATCGGTAACAGCCAGGGCTCTGCCTCGATGGCCTTGCAGTACCCCGCGTTCATCCTTGCAGAGGACGCCGTCCTCAAGGAGGTCGCACTGTAATGTTTACCGTCCTGACGACCTGGATCAGCGAGCGGATCATCACGGTCACCGCCGTGACTGTGCTGACCGTCGCGGCTGTCCCCGCCACGCTGGTCATCGCCTCACACGATGATCACACGACGATTGCCGTCATCCAGCCCGCAGACGAGCATTCGAAGGTTCTGCTCGTCAGCGCCGTCAAGAAGGCCGGCGATGATCTCATCATCAAGCTCGGCGGCGCCGAGTCCGGGTGCACGACGCAGGTCACCCAGGCGGTGAGCGCGTCGAAAATCGCCCCCGGCAAGATCCAGTCGCAGCTGGCAAAGGCGAAGACGCAAATTCACGGCAGCGTCGCTCCGATCGTCGCGGCCATCAAGAACGACGAAGACCGCTTCGCGCACCTCACCTTCGTGACGCCCCAGGACGAGGAGAACGAACTCGCCCATCTCAAGCTGATCGAGGTCGTCGCGCTTGGTGATGGCCACTCCTTCGGCACCATTACCGTCACCTGCCAGACCGTCCTGATCACCATCCAGGAGACCATTCAGATCACGGTGATCCAGGAGACGCCTCAGGTCTGCAAGACCGAAGTCGAGGACGACTAACGGCCGACCTTGCTGAAGGGCGGGAGCTCACTCCCGCCTTTTTCTTTCCCTATCGCTCCCACCGCCAGCACTCGAAGGCTTTCCGGACCCACGGGCCCGCCATCCCAGTCGCCGTACAGGTCAACGCGGTCAAACCCACAATCGCGTAGGACCGATTCGAGCTCGGGTGCGTCGTAGAGGCGGACGGCGTGGACGTTGACTTCATCACCCGCCGGGCTGCTGACAGTTCGCTCGACGATCATCCGTCTCGCCGATCGATCGAGTGATCGCCGTTCCATGACCGCCACCTGTCCCACGGTGAACCATTCGCGCTCGACAAAGTGGCCCATGACCCGCTCGCCATTGATCACTTCGAGGAGAAATCGCCCTCCCGGCAGGAGGGCGGCGGCTGCGGCCTCGACCACCCGGCGATCATCCGCTTCGTCGAGGAAGTAGCCAAGGCTGGTGAAGAGGTTGAGGACCAGGTCAAAGGGCCCGCCGCCAACTGGCCGGCGCATGTCGCCCTCCAGCCAGCGAACCCCGACGCCGGCGGCCTCCGCCCGCGCCTTCGCCACACCGAGGAGATAGGGCGACAGATCGACACCCGTGACGTCATAGCCGCGCCGCGCCAGCTCGATGGCATGCCGGCCCTGGCCGCAGGGCAGATCGAGGATGCGCAACGGCGGTCGCAATCGAAGTAGCGCTTCGAGCTGATCGATCTCGATCGGCGTGCGCGCGCCCAGGGTCTCGTCATAGAGCGCGAGGTAGCCAGGCCCGAACCAGGTCCGCCACCAATCTGAAGCCGGCTCGCCCATACCTTATATATATGGGCCAGAAGAGGATGGCCGAACCACACCAGCATCCGGAACACCTGTGGCGCAATCCTGAACCGAAGCGCGCGTACGACGTCGTCATCGTGGGGGCGGGTGGCCACGGCCTGGCGACCGCCTACTACCTGGCCAAAAACCATGGCATCACTAATGTTGCGGTGCTGGAGCGGGGCTGGCTGGCGGGGGGCAACGTGGCTCGCAACACCACCGTCATTCGCTCCAACTACCTCTGGGATGAGAGCGCCGCGATCTATGAGCATTCGCTGAAGCTCTGGGAAGGACTCTCCGAGGAGCTCGACTACGACATCCTCTTCAGCCAGCGTGGCGTCCTGAACCTCGTCCATAGCCTCGGCGATATGCGCGAGGGCCGCCGGCGCGTCAGTGCTAATCGCCTAAACGGGATCGATGCCGAGTGGCTGACGACGGAGGAGGTCAAGGCCTTCTGCCCGATCGTGAACACGTCGCCCGACGTGCGTTACCCGGTGATGGGCGGCACGCTGCAGCGCCGCGGCGGGATCGCCAAGCATGACTACGTCGCCTGGGCTTTCGCCCGCAAGGCGGACGAGATGGGCGTGGACCTGATCCAGAACTGCGAAGTCACCGGCTTCGACCGGGAGGGCAATCGCGTCGTCGGTGTGCAGACCAATCGCGGCCCGATCGCCGCCGGCCGGGTTGGCATTTGCGCGGCCGGTCACAGCACCGTCCTCGCCTCGATGGCCGGTTTCGACCTGCCGATCCAAAGCCATCCCCTCCAGGCGCTCGTCTCCGAGTTGCTCGAGCCTGTGTTGAACTGCGTCGTCATGTCGAATGCGGTTCACGTCTATGTCAGCCAGGCGCACAAGGGGGAGCTCGTGATGGGCGCCGGGATCGACCCGTACAACTCCTATGCCCAGCGTGGCTCGCCGCACGTGATCGAGTACCAGCTGGCGGCCGCCGTCGAGCTGTTCCCGATCTTCAGCCGGGCCCACGTGGTTCGCACCTGGGCCGGCATCGTCGATGTCGCACCGGACGCGTCGCCGATCCTCGGCCTGACTCCGATCGAAAACCTGTTCATCAATTGCGGCTGGGGAACCGGTGGCTTCAAGGCCACCCCGGGCGCCGGCTTTGTCTACGCCCATACGATCGCGCATGGGCAGCCGCATGCCCTCAATGCTCCCTTTGCACTCGAGCGTTTCGTCACCGGAGCGCTGATCGACGAGCACGGGGCGGCAGCGGTGGCCCACTGATGTTGATCCCCTGTCCCTGGTGCGGCGATCGTGAGGACATTGAATTCAAATACGGAGGCGCGGCGCAGATCGCCTATCCGACGAACCCTGACTCGGCGGATGACGCGGCCTGGGCCCGCTATGTCTTCTTCCGGCCGAATCCGAAAGGGAAGATGGCCGAGCGCTGGGTCCATTCAGCCGGCTGCCGGCGCTGGTTCAACCTGGGCCGCGACACGGTCACCCACGAGATAACGTCCATCCCCGATATGGGGCAGCGCCGATGAGCCGCCTGCCGGAGGGCGGGAGGATCGACCGGTCGCGGCCGATCCGCTTCACGTTCAATGGGCACCCCTATCAGGGTTTTGCGGGCGATACCCTGGCCTCCGCGTTGCTGGCGAACGACATCCGCGTGGTCGCCAGGAGCGTGACCTACGGCCGTCCGCGCGGTGTCTTCAGCGCCGGGAGCGAAGAACCGAACGCACTGGTGCAGGTCGGATCCGAAACGATGCTGCGAGCGACCCAGCTCGAGCTCGTCGAAGGACTGGCGGCGACCGGGCTGAACGGCAGGGGCCGCCTGACGTCGGACCCGGAAACCGCCCGCTTCGACAAGATCTACGCGCACTGCGAGGTCCTGGTGGTTGGCGGCGGCCCGCCCGGCCGAAGCGCTGCCCAATCTGCGGCGCGGACGGGCGATCGCGTCATCCTTCTGGACGAGCAGCCCCTCCTGAATTCGGAGGATTCCGACGGCCTCCCGCCAAATGTTCGAGTCCTACTGCGAACGACCGCCTTCGGACTCTATGACCAGAACCTCGTGCTGGCTGCCGAGCGCCGCGGCGATGGCGGGTGCCTCTGGCAGATCCGTGCCCGCCAGGTTGTTCTTGCAACCGGGGCCCACGAACGCCCCCTGGTCTTTGCCAACAATGACCGGCCCGGCATCATGCTCGCCGGCGCGGTCCGGACGTACCTGAACCGATATGGCGTAGCGCCAGGAACCCGCGCAGTCGTCTTCACCAACAACGACACCACGACACCGCTTGCCAACGCGCTTGGGTCGGCTGGCATCACCGTTGCCGCCATCATCGACTTCCGACAGGACCAGGCCATTGTCGATACCGATGGCGACGATGACGGACTGCGGGCCATCAGGCTCGCTGGTGGGGACCAGGTCGAGTGCGACCTGCTCTGTGTCTCCGGCGGCTTCAACCCGGCCGACCATCTGTACAGCCAGGCCCAGGGGAAGTTGCGCTACGACGAACAGTTCGCCTGTTTCAGACCCCACGGCACGCTGCCCAATGTGACGGTCGTGGGCGCGGCGAATGGTGACTTCGACTTCGCCATCCAGCCGTGCTGGCTGGTGCCTGGTACGAACGGCGACTGGTCGACCCACTTCGTCGACCTCGAGCGCGATGTGACGGTTGCCGATATGCAGCACGCCGTCAACGCCGGCATGCGCTCGGTCGAGCACGTCAAACGTTTCACGACGATCGGCACGGGGAGCGACCAGGGCAAGACCTCCGGCATCAACGAAGTCGGGCTGGTTGGGACCCTCACCGGACAACCGATCGGCGGCGTTGGAACTACGACCTACCGGCCGCCCTACGTCCCGGTCTCGTTTGCCCTCATGGCCGGCCGGAACCGCGGCGAACTGTTCGATCCGATCCGCCTGACGTCGATCCACCCCTGGCACGTCGCCCATGGCGCCGTCTTCGAGAACGTCGGCCAATGGAAACGCCCCTGGTACTTCCCGCGGCATGACGAGGATATGGAGGCAGCCGTCCTGCGCGAGTGCCGGGCCGCCCGCGAGAATGTCGCCGTCATGGACGTGTCGACGCTCGGCAAGATCGACATCCGGGGGCCTGATGCCGTCGCGTTCGTAAACCGGATCTATACGAATGCCTTCGATACGCTCAAGGTTGGATTCGGCCGCTATGGCCTGATGTGCAAGGCGGACGGCATGGTCTTCGACGACGGGGTCGTGATGCACCTCGGTCCGGACCACTGGCTCGCCACCACCACGACCGGCGGCGCCGCGGCGGTGCTCGACTGGATGGAGGAGTGGCTGCAGACCGAATGGCCGGAACTGAGGGTTCGGCTGACCTCGGTTACCGACCACTGGTCCGCCGTCGCCGTGGTTGGTCCGCAATCCCGGGATGTGGTCCGCACCCTCTTCCCTGCTATCGCGGCCGATGCGCAGAGCTTCCCATTCCTGGCGATCCGCGAGGGCGAGACGGGCGGGATCCCGGTGCGGCTGCACCGGATTACGTTCTCGGGCGAGCTGGCATACGAGCTGTGGACGCCCAACTGGTATGGCCTTGCGCTCTGGGAAGCCGTGATGGCAGCCGGTCAGCCGCTCGGCATCACGCCGTACGGGACCGAGGCCATGCATGTGCTGCGTGCGGAGAAGGGCTACATCATCTGCGGTCAGGAGACCGATGGCACCGTCACCCCGCAGGACCTGGGCATGAGCTGGATCGTCTCGAAGAAGAAGCCCTTCGTCGGCCAGCGTTCGCATCGACGGAGCGATACCGCTCGACCCGATCGCAAGCAGCTGGTCGGGTTGCTCCCGGTCGACAGCGAGGAGCTCCTTCCGGAAGGTGCGCAGGTTGTCCTCGAGGAAAACGGTTCCGGGGCGGTGAGGATGATCGGGCACGTCACATCGAGCTACCGCAGCGCAGCGCTCGGCCGCACGTTCGCGCTCGCCATGCTGCAGAGCGGCCGCGAACGTCTCGGAACGACGGTCTACGCGGCCCTCAACGGGCACATTGTGTCTGCAACCGTTACCGAGCCGATCTTCTACGACAAGGAGAACATTCGCCGTGATAGCTGAGGCGATCCGGCGGAGCGCCCTGGCGGATTACGCCGAGCGGTTCACCACGCTCTACGAGACCACCGGGGGTTCAATCTCGATTCGCGAGCTGCCGTTTCTCGCTCAGCTCAATCTGCGGGTCGACGCTGGCGATGCGGCGGTGATGCGGCAGTTGACCGATTCGCTCGGATTCAGTCTGCCATTGACGCCGAACACGGCCGCCCACGCTGGGGACCGCCGAGCGCTGTGGCTTGGGCCGGATGAGTGGCTCATCGTCGACCCCGACGACCAGGCGACCTCGCTGGAGCAGGCCCTGCGCGACGGCCTGGCTGGGGTCTTCGGGTCGATCGTCGATGTGTCCGCCAACCGTACGGTGCTCGAGATCCGCGGCGCAAGAGCGCGCGACCTGCTGGCCCACGGTGTCCCGATCGATCTCGATCCGCGCTCCTTCCGCGCCAACCAGTGCGCTCAGACCCTGCTGGCGAAAGCCCAGGTCATCATCGAGCGCCGTGGCGACGAGGCCGCCTTTCACCTCTACGTCCGATCGTCTTTTGCCGGCTACGCCGCCGAGTGGCTGCTGGACGCTGCGGCTACCGACCGATGACTTCGACAGACCGGGCGACCTCAAAAGCACTGCCGTCGTCGCGCACGATATAGAGGTCAAGCCCGAACTGGCGGCGGGTGCTGGGCACACCTACCAGCACCACCTGACTCGCTGGACGTGAGAACACGTACGGATAGGTGCCCGCCAGTTGTTTCAGGACGCGACCCGACCGCCAGTCCATCACTTCAACGACCTGGGTATTGAGTTGGAGGACGGCGCGCGTGCTATCCGACGAGAAGCCAGCCACCGACTTCGCCACCAGGTGGGCGGCGACCGAGTCGGTCACCAGGTCAATGACGGGAACACCATCTGCTCCTTCGACGTCGTCGGCGACATAGCGACCGTCACTTGATGCGACCAGCCTTTCTGACCCAGCCGGATTTTGGAACGGGTAAAAGGGGTGGCCGAAGGCGTGGGTTCGGAGCTCGAGACCATCGGATAGCCGCCAGAGAGCGACGGTCCCTTTGGCGGGGTCCAGCACCGCAGCACGGTCGGCGCTGGCGCTGCACGCAAGCAAATGCGGTCCGGCCATAAACGGGATTGGCACGACAGGTCCATTCGATCGAGGCGGCGCAGAGTAGTTGATCCCACCGATTGTCGCAACCCGCCGCGCAGCGCTCCCGGGCAGCTGAAGGACGAGGTATGCAAGGCCGCCCTGCCCCAGGGGATTGGAGTCCTGGATGTAACACAAGCGGCGGTTGTCGTCCGCCCAGATCGCTTCGCCGTTCCATATCGTGCTGAGACGTTCCAGGACGTGATCCCCGTCGTCCACGATGACATACGGCGTTGACCCGGTTCCGCTCACCGGATAGTCGACAGCAAGCAGACGCGACCCATCCGCAGACTGCTGCACAGCAAGCCCGCGCTCCAGCTGGCGCACGAACTTACCATCCCAGTCGAGCGCGCACATCCGAGACTGGCCGGATCCGCCGTCATCGAAGGGCTCGAGGTAGAACAACGCCTCTGGCGTACTGGTCCTCGTTGTCCCATCGAGAATGGCGCAGTCGTATGTCACGTTGGCCAGGGGCGAAGGGTTAACCGGCAGCACCTGAGAGCCGGTTGCCGAGTCGCTGGAGCAGCCGGCCAGTACCGGCACTAGCAGGATGCCGGCGAAACGGCGCCATCTCATGTTCGGAATTAGGTCAAACCGGTTATCTGTCCGTTCGGGGCGAGCTCGATCCGGGTATACGCCGGCTCCTTTCCCAGGCCGGGCATGAGCTGGATGTCGCCCGCGAGCGCCACGATGAAGCCGGCGCCGGCTGAAGGATAGACGTTCCGGATCGGCAGGGTGAAGCCGCGTGGCCGACCCTTTAGCGACGGATCATGCGATAGCGAGAGGTGCGTCTTGGACATGCAGACCGGCAACGTCCCCATGCCGCGCTCGGTGAGCCAGTCGATCCGCTTCTGACATTCCGGCAGGAACTCGACATCCGCCGCACCGTAGAGCCGATGGGCAAGGGTCTGGATCTGCTCACGAATCGGCGTCGTGGGTGGATAGATCGGCGCGAAGTTGCTCCCGTTTCGAGTTGCGCCAAGCACCGCCTCCGCCAACTCGATGCTGCCGTCACCGCCCCGGGCGAAGCCATCATTCACGACCGCGCCATCGGCGCCGAATTGGATCGCCAGCTCGTTGACGAGGGCAAGCTCACGCTCCGTATCGCCGGGAAATCGGTTGACCGCGACGATGCAACGCATGCCGAAGGCGCGGACGATATCGATGTGCGCGGCCAGATTTTCTGCGCCGCGCTTCAGGGCATCCAGATTTTCCTCGGCGAGCCTTGCCATCGGCAGCCCGCCGTGGGACTTCAGCGCGCGCACGGTCGCCACCAGTACCGCGGCCGACGGACGGAGGTGACCATAGCGCGCAACGATGTGGGCGAATTTCTCCAGGCCGAGGTCGGCACCGAAGCCGGCCTCGGTGACGACGACGTCCGCCAGCTTGAGGGCGATCTGATCGGCGAGCAGCGAGTTGTTGCCGTGCGCGATGTTTCCGAATGGACCGGCATGGACCAGCGCCGGTTGGCCCTCCATCGTCTGCACGATGTTCGGGAGCAGGGCATCTTTGAGCAACACCGTCATCGCCCCCGCCACACGCAGGTCCTCGGCAGTCACGAAGCTCCCGTCCTTCCGCTGCGCAACGATGATGCGCCCAACTCGCTGACGCAAGTCCTCGAGGTCGCTGGCCAGCGCCAGGATCGCCATGATCTCCGAGGCGGCGGCGATGATGAAGCTCGATTCCCGGGGCACCCCGTGTTCATCGCCCCCCAGACCGGTCACGATGTGGCGGAGCGCTCGGTCGTTGACGTCCAGCGTTCGCGGCCAGGTGATGAAGCTCGGCCCGATCTCGAGCTGCCCATGGAAGATGGCGGCATCGATGACGGCGGCCAGCAAGTTGTGGGCGGCCTCGACCGCGTGGATGTCGCCGGTGAAATGCAGATTGATCTCCTCCATCGGAACGATCTGGGCCAGGCCGCCGCCGGTCCCGCCGCCTTTGATGCCGAACAGCGGACCCGTTGACGGCTGGCGCAGGCAAAGCGCCACGCTGGCACCGATCCGCCCCAGCCCCTGCGTCAGGCTGATGGCACTCGTCGTCTTGCCTTCTCCCGCCCGGGTCGGCGTGATCGCGGTGACGACCACCAGCTGACCATCGGGACGGCTCGACAGCCGCTTCAGGACCTCGAGGCTGACCTTCGCCTTGAACGGTCCGTACGAGATCATCTCGGACTCGAGCAGCCCGAACTCCCTGCCAACCTCCATGATCGGTCGGAGACGGCGGGGCTGGACGACGTCGAGCGCCTTTGCGGTCTGGCTCATGCTTGCATCGACCCAGGTGGATCCATCAACGTCGAGCGCGGGTTGGCGGCATCCAATTCTTTAACGAGCGCGCCAGCGACATCTTCCGGCGAACCGGCGCGCTCTCCCTCGTCACCCCAACGCCAGGCCTCGAGATAGGCGTCCATGCCGGTCGATCCATCCTTCATCGCATAAGCGTCGATGGCGGCCTGGAAACGGTCGGGTAGCATGCGCTTCACCTCCCCGCTTTCGTCCCAGGCCTTGACCTGCGCCGGGATGTGCCTCCAGAACATCACCTGGTACTTCGCCATCAAGCGGCCGCCTCGATCAGCTCGGCGAGCCGCGTCTCGAGTGCGCCGAGCCCGGTTTGGCGAACCTCCAGTGGGAGCCCGAGGTAGTCTGCGATCTCCCGCGCATTCTCGACCAGGCGTTCGTCTGGGAACTGCGCCAGATAGAGCAGATCGGTGTAGTTCCGGAAGTACACCGCCTTCAGCTCCGGGTAGCGGTCGATGCCGAGCCCGCGTACGACGGCGCGTTCAAAGTTGCGAACCAACCAGTCCGTGAGGAAGAAGGTCGCCGGCCGTTCGTCGACGATACGGTCGAAGTCCGCGCCGGCAAACATCTCATAGCAGTGCGGCCCGCGCAGCTGGACCGATCCATACCGCGCAAGGATGGGTTCCAGGGCGCCGGCGGTGCCGCAATCGCCATAGACGACGACGACCTGACCGTAGCGCGGCGCGAGCTCGGCCAGCCGGCGATCGACGGCCTCGACGATCTTCTTGGGATAGAAGTGATGCATGGCCGGAACACCGTAGACATCGACTTCCCAACCGTGCCCGTCGACGATGGCCTTGACCTCTTTTCCTAAGGCGCCGCAAATCAGGAGTGCCATCTTTTTCATCGCAGCGCCTCGAGCTCCGCGAATTGCAGCACTGAGACGAAGGAGTCGTTGAAGTCCGTGCGCCCGGAGAGCTCGACGTACTCCATCTTGTCCGGCAGCTCGAAGGCGACCTGCCGTTCACGGAATGACAGCAGGGACATCTTGGCGCCCTCGCCCGCGGTGTTGCCAACCGACAAGATGCAGTCCACATCCACGGGGGGCACCAGCCCGATGATCCTGGCGCTCTCCGGATTCAGGTAGGAACCGAACGATCCGCCGAGCAAGACCTCATCGAGGTCCGCCGTCTTGACGCCCATGACGTCCATCAGCACTTTGATGCCGGTGGCAATCGAGCCCTTTCCGAACTGCAGCTCGCGGACATCTTTCTGACTCAGGTACACGCCCTCAGCCAGGAGGAAGGCTCGCACCCCGTCGATGTTGATCAGCCGGTCGGATAGGGGGTGTTCGGGAACCTCCTCGCGGCTTCGCATACGACCCGACGGATCGAGCAGCCCGGCGACCCGCAGCTGGGCAACCGTATCAACGAGCCCCGATCCGCAGATCCCCTTTGGCGCGATGTCGCCTCCGATCACCTGCAGCTCCACGCGGTCGGTCAATGTCACGCCCTCGATGGCGCCGTCGGTCGCCCGCATGCCACAGCGGATCTGGCTGCCCTCGAACGCGGGTCCGGCGGGAGCCGCCGTGCACAGCACGCGCTTCGCCGAGCCGAGCACGATCTCGCCGTTGGTGCCGACGTCGACGAAGACGCGCAGTTTGTCCTCACGCGCGAGGCCGGTGGCAATCACGCCGGCGATGATGTCGGCGCCCACGTACGCCCCGATGAGCGGAAGAGTCTGGACATAGCCACCAGGGTGGATGTCGAGCCCCGCCTCCCGGGCCGGGATATAGAGCGGCTCCTTAAAGGCCGGCGTGAACGGCATCATCGAAATCGGCGTGGCGTCGATCCCGAACAAAAGGTGGAGCATCGTCGCGTTCCCGACGATCACCATCTCGTAAACCCGGTCGCGAGCAACGCCGGCCGCCTCGTACAGCTCCGCGAGGATCGTGTTCATGGTGCGCTGAATCGCGTCGCGCAATTCCGCTTTCGCCTCCTCGCCCTGCATCCCGTGGCTGATCCGCGAGATGACGTCGGCGCCGAACGGCGCCTGGCCGTTGAGGGTCGAGCGCACCGCCTCGGCCATGCCGGTGCGCAGGTTCATCAAGGTGCCGACCACCGTGGTCGTGCCGAGATCAAAGGCAACGCCGTAGCTCTCCTCGCGCGTATCCCCGGGCTCGACGGCAATCAGATGATCGCCACCGAGCACGGCGGTCACCTTGAACTCGGCGCTCCGAAGGAGAGCCGGTAACGTCCGCAGAGCCAGAAGATCGACCTTCATGTCGAAACCCTCCGCCGTCAGGGCGTCGCGAAGGCGCTCCACGTCGCTGCGCTGGTCCGCCAGCGTCGGCTCGCTCAGCTCCACAAAGACCTTGCGCACGTTCGGGTCGAGCAGCACCAGCCGGTTGACGCCCATGGTGGCGGCTTTGGGCACCCGAAGCAGTTCCGGCACGGTGACGGTCGTGTCCTCGTAAACCTTCGCCTGACAGGAGAGGCGCCAGCCAGCCTCTAACTCGCCGGGTCGCAGCTGCTTGCGGTCGGCGGTCGTGATCTCTGCCGCACCCTGGAGCACCTGGACCTTGCACTTGCCGCAGGTGCCACGGCCGCCGCAGGTGGAATCGATCGGCAGGCCGATCCAGTGCGCCGCGCTGAACAGGGTCGTGCCGGGCGGGACCCTGGTCGCCTTCTCGAACGGTTGGTAGACGACCTCGAGCTTCCTCTGGATCACCGGGTCACCGGCTCGACAGCAGCGGCTTTCTTCTGTTCCTGGCGGAAGGTCGAAATCCAGCGCATCGCATACTCGTCGTGCCCGAGCAACAGGTCCGATGCCAGCACTGCCTTGCGCACCTCAGGCACCAGTGGATTCGTGATGGCGCAGGTCAGCCCGGCATGCATCGCCACCGAGAAGAAGGCGGCGTTCACGATCGGGCGATCCGGCAGGCCGAACGACACGTTGGAGGCGCCGCAGGTCATGTTGTTGCTCAGCTGCTCCCTGATGAGGCGCATCGTCTCCAGCGTGATGACGCCGGCCTGGGGATCGGCGGCGACCGTCATCGCGATCGGGTCGATCACAACGTCCTCCGCCGGGATCCCGTAGTACCGCGCGCGGTCGATGATGCGGCGGGCGATCTCCACCCGCTCCTGCGGCACCATGGTGATGCCGGTTTCGTCGTTGCTCATGCCGATGACCGCGGCGCCGTATTTCTTGACGATCGGCAGGATCCGATCCATTCGCTCGTCCTCCGCCGTCACCGAGTTGACCAGGGCCTTGCCTTCGTAGACGGCGAGCGCGGCCTCCAGCGCCTCGATCACCGAGGAGTCGATGCAGAGCGGAACGTCGGTCACCTCACTG
This sequence comes from Chloroflexota bacterium, assembly GCA_005881175.1. GTDB lineage: Bacteria > Chloroflexota > Dormibacteria > CF-121 > CF-121 > CF-13. The sequence continues at coordinate 6,658 of VBEN01000022.1, read as the reverse complement.
ACGGCCTTGATCGCGGCCACCAGCAGGGCGGGCTCGTCGATACCCGGGACGCCGGCGTTGACGTCAAGCATCTGGGCGCCGGCCTCGACCTGGGCAAGGGCGTCGGCCCGGACCCGGTCCATGACCCCAGCCTTCATCTCCGCGGCAAGAATCTTGCGGCCGGTCGGGTTGATCCGCTCGCCGATGATGACGAACGGTCGGTCGATCGAGATGACGACCTCCTTCGAGCGCGAACGGACCACCGTATGCATCAGCCGCGGCCTCCGACCGACGCGAGCGGGCTCAATGTCGGCCGTGGCAGCAAGCCGGCCCGCTCCGCGACCTGGACCACGCCTTCCTCCCACTTGATGCCGATCAGGTGGACGCCTGCAATCCCGGGAATCTCGCGCACCGCCCTGACGAGCTCGACGGCGATCTGAATGCCTTCCTCGGCTTGCCGTGCGGGCGCTGTCCGTTCGAGGCGGCTCACGAGACTCTCTGGCACATGCAGGCCCGGCACCTTCTGCTGCATGAAGCGGGCGCCGCGAGCCGAGCGAGGGATCCCGATGGAGGGGATGATGAAGACCTTTCTCTGAAGATCCAGTTCGCCGACCATGTCCATGAAGCGCTTGAAGATCGGCACGTCGAAGACCAGCTGGGTCTGGATGAATTCGGCGCCCGCCCGGACCTTTTTCTGCAGCCGCAGCGGGCGGAAGTCGAGGGGCGGCGCGAACGGATTCTCCACGGCCCCGATGAAAAACGAGGGTGCTTGCTCCAGCTTTCTCCCGCTGAGGTAGGTGCCGCGGTCGCGCATCGCGGAGGCGACCTCCAGGAGTTGCATCGAGTCGATGTCATAGATGCGGCGGGCTTCGGGATGATCCCCCGCAGTCACGTCGTCGCCGCTCATCAGCACGAGGTTCCGAACTCCAAGAGCCGCCGCGCCGAGCAGATCGGCCTGCAGAGCGAGGCGGTTACGATCTCGCACCGTCAGTTGCATGATCGGCTCCAGGCCTTTCTCCACCAGGAGATGGGCCGCCGCCAGTGACGACATGTGCACGTGCGCACCCGTGTTGTCCGTGCAGTTGATCGCGTCGACGGATCCGCGAAGCACCTCGGCGCGGCGCCAGGTCGCCTCCGGATCGGCGCTGTTGCTGGAGGACAGCTCGGCGGTGACCACGAAACGGCCCTCGCCCAACAGGCCGGCCAGCCGGCTAGGAGTGGTCATGGGCCACCCAGCCCTTGGGCGCGGTCCGGTCACGTCCACGCAACAGGTTGATCCAGGACGACGTTCCCTGGAGCTGCCAATCCATCGGCTTCTGCAGGTGCTCGATATGATCCTTAAAGAGCGGCAAGCGTCGCGAGCCCTCCCACGCTTCCACCCAAACGCAGGGCTGGTCGGCATAGACCTCGCAATTGCCGTTCGCCCGGACGCCGCCGCAAGGCCCGTTGCGAAGATTCTTCGGGCAGCGCATCGGACAACTCAAGCCGGTCGAATGCAGAATGCACTGGCCGCACATCCGGCAGCCCCAGATCGCCTCCTTGAGAGGCTTTTCGACAGCGAGGACGAGCCGCTCGGTAACCGACACCGCGCTCAGCCCTTCTTCAGCGTCTTGTCGATCAGCTCGACGGCCTGGGTCAACGCCTGGCTCTCCGCCGCCTGAGCCGCGCCGACAATCTGCTTGGCCATCCGGGTGGCGATCGACGCATCCGGTGCGTAATGGTCGGCGCCGGAGAGCTTTGCGTATTCCTCGGTGACGGGCGCGCCGCCGACCATCACTGCCACCTTGGCGCGGAGTCCAGCTTTCTGCAGCGCTTCGATGTTCACCTTGAACATCGGCATCGTGGTGGTGAGGAAGGCGGAAAACCCGACGATATGCGGCTCGTTGGCACGGACCGCCTCCACGAACTTCTCCGGAGCACAGTTGACGCCCAGGTCGACCACCTCGAATCCGGCGCCCTCCAACATGATGATCACGAGGTTCTTCCCGATGTCATGGATGTCGCCTTTCACCGTGCCGATCACGTACTTGCCGATCGGCTTCGCACCGGTCTCGGCGATCAGCGGCCGCAGGATGACCAGCGCGCCCTGCATCGCCCGGGCGGCGATCAGCATCTCCGGCACGAAGAAATCGCCGCGCTCGAACCGGCGGCCAACCTCCTCCAGCGACGGAATGAGGGCCTTGAAGAGGATGTCCATGGGGTCCATCCCCAGCTGCAGGCCCTCTTGCGTGAGCGCCTTGACTTCGGGGGCGTGCCCATTCAGCGTGTGATCGAACAGCTCCTGCCGGATTTCTTCCTCGCGACTCATGTCTCCCCTCCTTCGTTGCGGATGTAGCCCATCCGACGTGATATCGCGGCGGCCGCGTCCTTCGTCATCTCCCCTAGGTCACTCAATCGCTGTGGCGTCACCCGATACGAGGGGCCGGCGACACTCACTGCGGCCTGCACGCGACCATCCGCGGCGTAAACCGGCGCGGCAACGGCGTTCAGTCCAAGCTCGAGCTCCTCGAGGGTAAAGGCGTAGCCATCCGTAAGGACGCGGTGCAGCTGTTTCTCCAGAATGCGCGGATCGGTGATGGTTCGCGGTGTAAGTCGGGGTAGTGACCGGTCCAGGAGACGGCGCCGCTCGTCCTCTGAGAGGTAGGCGAGCAGCACTTTGCCGTTGGAAGTGGCGTGCAGCGGCGTCTGCTTCCCAACCCAGTTGACGTTGACCACCAGGTTCGGCGCGGCGATCTGATCGATGTTCACGACCTGTTCGCCCTGCAGGATCGCCAGGTTGACGGTTTCCCCCGTCCGGGTCGCCAGCTCCTGCAACACGGACCGCGACGCCCGGGCGAGGTCGAGCTCCGCAACCACGGCGCCGGCCAGCCGGACGAGGCCGTATCCGAGCCGGTATTTCTCGGTGGTCGGGTTTTGCTCGACCAGCCCGTGCTCCTGGAGCGTCGAGAGGAGCCGGAAGACGGTCGACTTATGAACTTCGAGGCGGCGGGCCAGGTCCGTGACCCGCATCTCGGGCTCGCTGCCCAGCAGACGCAGGATCTCGAGCGCCCGGTCGAGGGATTGCACCTTGTTGCGCAGTGCAAAACCGGTGCTCATGGCACAACAAGTGTAGCCGTGCCCGAGGAGTCTGACAAGAGCCCGGGCCCGTCAAACCGGCTGAAAGCTTCCAAGAATCACAAGGAGCAGGAAGGCGACACCGATACCGGTTGCGATCCACTCCCCCGCGCTCATGCCCTGCGGCGGGCGCCCCGGATAGCGCAGCTCCTGGTAGCTGTTGGCGGCCTGCTGTACGAGTAAGGCTGCGACCGCCAGCAGCACGCCCCCAACGGCGAACACGAGGAGTTCCGCCGGCCCGGAAAGGCGATTCGACGCGTTGATGATGACCGTGGCGACAATGAGCAGCCAGGTCACGCCAGCCGAGCTGAACCGGATCGATGACGTATGGCTCTCCAGTGCCTTTTTGAGGTCGTCCAGCTGCTGGTAAATCACGTAGAAGTTGTAGAAGGGAACCAAAAGCCACCAGAACGCGCGGGTACGAGGAAACTGCTCACGGCCCGTGAATTGGAAGAGTTGCCACAGCCACCACAGCTCATAGGTGACCGGAGCGAAGAAGGATAGGACCGCGACGCGCTGCGGAGATCGGTAAAACCCTCGGTCGTCAGCGGCAGTCCGCGGCGTCGAGCTGGGGGCGGGAAAGGGTGGATCCATCTCGGCCAAACAGACGGGTGGTGTCGCCCCTACGTTATGCCTTTTTGCCCGAGCGGCCAATTCCCCATTGACGGCCGCCGGGCTCGGTGCTAGCGTGCGCCTACGGCCGATATATCGCTGGTGTACGGCCGATATACGGGAGGGGAAGCTTGGCGAGCGAACTCACGACCGCTCGTCCGCCGCGACGCCGCACGCCAGAGGCGACACTGCATACCGTCGTCCTCGAAAGCGGCTCAGTGCGCTCCCAGGGCGAGCGCGCCTACCTCCTGATCCGGGATCAGATCGTCACGCTCAAGCTCGCTCCAGGATCGGTGATCGAAGAGGCTCGCCTGCGCCAGGAGCTCGGCCTGGGGCGGACGCCGATCCGCGAGGCGCTGCAGCGGCTGGCGCACGAAAATCTGGTCACCTTCGTCCCACACCGCGGCACGTTCGTCTGCGATATCAATCTCACCGACCTCCATCGCCTTACCGAGGTGCGGGTCGAGCTCGAGGGCTACGCCGCCCGGCTGGCTGCCGATCGCGCCGGCGCCGCCGATCGCACGCTGATGAAAGCGCTGATTGCGGAACTGGCGAAAATCGATGAATCCGACGTCCACGCTCTCATGCGCCTCGATCAGCGCATTCACCGGCAGGTCTATCAGGCCACCCGCAACGCCTTCCTGCAGTCGATGCTCGAGGAAAGCTTCAACCTCAGTCTTCGTATCTGGTTCCTCGGCCTTGATCGCGGGATTCGACTGAAAGAAGCCGTCACCGAGCATCGCCGGCTGCTCGATGCCATCGTTTTAAGGGACGCCGACCAGGCGGAAGCGGTTATGCGACAACACGTCACAGGCTTCGAACACGCCATCCGCAAAGTTCTGTAGGGAGGGGAAACAGTGAGAGTCTTCTACGCGACTGACCTTCACGGATCCGAAGTCTGCTGGCGCAAATTCCTCAATGCCGCGAAGTTCTACGACGCCGACGTGCTGATCTGCGGCGGCGACATGACGGGCAAGGCGATGATCCCGATCGTCGAGGACGGCGACAGCTATGAGCTGACTCTGTCGGGGGTCTCGCAGCGGGTCGGCCGCGACCAGGTCGCCGACGTCGAGACGCAGGTCCAGCGCAAAGGTTACTACCCGGTCCGTATGACCTCCTCCCAGGTCGCAGAACTCGAGAAAGATCCGCAGAAGGTCCAGACGCTGTTCACCGAGCAGATGTGCAAGACGGTCGAGCGCTGGATGCAGATGGCTCAGGACAAGCTCAAGCACAGCAAGGTGCGCATCTTCGTCGCCCCAGGGAACGACGACGAGATCGAAATCGATGAGGTGATCGCGAACGCCCCGCGGGTCGAGCTCGCTGAGGGAAAAATGATCGACATCGGCGGCTACGAAATGATCTCGTCGGGCTGGGCCAATCCAACGCCGTGGCACACCTACCGCGAGGCACCCGAAGAGGAGTTGGCGAAGCGAATGGAGCCGATGCTGCGCGATATCAAGAACATGGGCCGCGCAATCTTCAATTTCCATCCCCCGCCCTACGGCACATCGCTCGACGAGGCACCGGCGTTGGACGAAAATTTGAAGCCGCTGCACGGGGGACGGGCCTTGCGACACGTCGGCTCGACGGCGGTGCGCGAGGCGATCGACAAATACCAGCCGATGCTCTCCTTGCACGGCCACATCCACGAAGGCAAGGGCATTACCCGCTTGGGCAAGACGCTCGCCATCAATCCCGGCAGCGCCTACGAGGAAGGCATGCTGCTCGCGTCGATCATCGAACTTGACCCGAAGAAGGGGATCAAGAACTACCAGCTGGTCAACGGCTAGGAGGTGAAGCGGTAGAGCAACAATCGGTCGGCGGCTGTTGATCAAATTTCGAAGGAGGAAGTACATGGCGACAACGACGGAAGCTCCGCCCCGGCAAACGCTGTTTTTGCGTAACGCCACGGGCCTCGTCAAAGCCTGGTCGACGTTCGACGCCTTCTTATATGCATTTTGGTCGGTCAACCTGGTCACGCTTGGGCTCTACGGCATGTCGTTCGTCTACGCGATTCCAAATGGTCAGCTCCTTGGCGCCGTCTTGCTCACCGGCGTGCTGGTGACGTTCCTGGTGCTGACGTATGCGCAGCTGGTCAGCGTGATGCCGCGCGCCGGCGGCGACTACGCCTGGCAGAGCCGCATCCTGGGTGGCGCGGTGGGCTTCGTGCTGGCGATCACCGGCTGGTGGTTCACGCTCTGGCTGTGGACCCCGATCTACGCCAATATCCTCGTCGTCCAGTTCTTCGCGCCACTGGCATACACGCTGGGTCTGCCCGATCTGGCCACGTTCTTTGGCAGCAAGACCGGCATCTTTGTCAGCTGCCTGATCGTGCTCGCCTTTGTCAGCTGGGTCATCACCCTGGGCATGGAGGGCTACGCCAAGATCCAGCGGTTCTGCTTCTGGTTGGGGATGGGCGGCCTGCTCGTCATGCTCGGGATTCTGCTGTTCTCGAGCCACGAGGCGTTCGTCAGCGCCTTCAACCGAGAGGCGGCCTCGCTCTTCGGCGCCTCGGGCAATGCCTACCAGGCCACGCTCGATGCCGCGACCAAGGGCGGGACGACCGGCATCTCGTTCGGCAACTTCGGCTTCACCCCGACCCTGCTGCTCCTCCCATTCCTGGCCTTCTACCTGCTGTGGCCGGTCTGGGGAGCGACCCTCTACGGTGAGGTCCGCGGGGCGAAGGAGTACCGCAAGGTCTTTAACGCCATGTTCTGGGGTCTGTGGGTGACCGTGGCGCTGGTGGCGGTCATCATCCTGCTGATCGTCAAGACGATCGGCTGGGACTTTTACTACGCATCCAACGCCGCGTACTGGAACAGCATCTTCGTCGCCGGCTCACCGGCGCCGCCCGTAGGGATCTGGCCCTACCCGGTCATGCTCGCCGGATGGCTCGTCCCCAACCACCTCTTCCAGGCGCTCCTGCTCGTGGTCATGGGGCTCTGGTTCTTCG
>VBEN01000153.1 GCA_005881175.1 Chloroflexota bacterium | reverse complement strand
CGTCTTCGACTTCAGCGGTGGCATTCCGTCGTACGACCTTACCCGGCAACAATCGCCGACGTTCGTGAAGGATGCCAGCGGTCAATCGGTCACGCTTGACGGCAGTGCCGGCATCAAGCTCATCTTTCGCGATGCCGATGTTCAGGCTGTCGCCGATGATCAGAAACCCAGTCTTCCCGCTGTGCGGGAGATCGCCCAGCTCGGGAATTTCGAGCGCGTCCTGAGTTATGGCATCGGACTGTCCTCGTCCCAATGCGTCCGTGTTCTGGAGCTCAGCAGCCCCTCCCGTCTCGTCGTGGACGTCATCACCTCTGCGGCAGCGTCGGCCTCCCCGGCGCCCACGCCGCTGCCGACCGTCCCGGAGGCCACGGATCTCGGCCCGTTCACTTGCCAGGACCGAGGCGGCGGCTCCGATACCGGCCCGGCCATGTTGCTGACCGACGCGCGCGTCGCGCATCAGGTTGCGGGCTACGACCGTATCGTCTTCCAGTTCGCTCCACCGCCCGGGGCGGCGGCTCACCTACCGGCTTACACGGTGTCACGACAGGCGTCGACGAAGTTCGTGAAGGATCCGAGTGGGATGGAGGTCACCATGCGCGGGTCCAGCGGGCTCCGGATCGTTTTCCACGGCGCGAGCGGGGCTGACAGTTACACCAAGAGCCGCGACATCACGCCCGGCCTACCCGTTGTCCAGGAGATCGAACAAATTGGGGACTTCGAAGCGGTGCTGAGCTGGGGCGCCGGCCTCTCCCGGTCATCGTGCATCCGCACGCTGGAGTTGAGCAATCCAACGCGCCTGGTCATCGACGTCCAGACACCCTAGTCCGTGTAAGATCGCCAAAACGTCGACCCAGGAAGGAGGATGGCTATGAGCGTGACCGATGAACTGTTGAAGAACAACGAGGCCCATGCGCAATCGTTCAAAGGCGGCCTTCCACTGCCGCCGGCGAAGAAGCTCTTTGTCCTGGCCTGCATGGACGCCCGCCTGCATGTCAGCAAGATCCTCGGGCTCAAGGAAGGCGACGCCCATGTCTTCCGCAATGCCGGCGGCGTGGTAACCAACGATGCCATTCGATCCCTCACCATTTCCCAGCGTCTTTTGGGGACCGAGGAAGTGATCCTGATCCACCACACGGATTGCGGCATGCTGACCTTCAAGGACGACGAGGTCAAGGGCCAGATCGAGAAAGAAACCGGCATCCGGCCGTCATTCGCCCTTGAGGCCTTTTCCAATCTGGAGCAGGATGTCCGGCAGTCCGCCGCCCGCATCAAGGCCAGTCCGTTTGTGCCGAAGAAGGACAAGATCCGCGGGTTCATCTTCGACGTTGGCAGCGGACGGTTGAACGAAGTCGCCCTTGAGCCGGCCACGGCCGGCCGCCGCTAGCACCTTAAGACGCTGGGCGCGCCGGGACAAGGTGCGCCCAGCGGTTTGGCTGATCAGCCTACTTGCGGCCTTTTCGGTGGCCGGCTGCGCCGGCGGCAACCCCGCCTCCGGTCCGCCCTCCAACGGACCGAGCCTGAGCACCGGTTCGTCGAGCGCGGGCGCATTCACGATGAGCTCGAGAGATCTCGCTTCCGGCCACTGGCCTTCGGCGGATACCTGTGATGGCAGCGACGACGTCCCAGACCTCCATTGGACCGCCGGGCCATCGGGCACGGTGTCCTACGCGCTTCAACTCTTTGACCCCGATGCCCCCAATGGCGGCTTCACTCATTGGATGCTGGCCAACGAACCGGCGGACTTTCGCGCGCCGATGCCGGGCACCGGGGTGAGCGGGACGAACGATTTCGGCCACGAAGGCTATAGGGGGCCCTGTCCGCCGAAGGGCAGCACCCACCGCTATGTCTTCACGGTGTACGCCGTCGACACCAGGCTCCGCCTGAACGTGCTTTATGATCACGCCGATTTTCAAAAGGCGCTGAAGGGACATGTCCTTGGACAGGCCAGCCTGACCGCGACCTATAGCCGCTGACCCGGACGGCGGCCCAAAACACTGGCCGGTCAGTTACTGGCAAGTGGAGGTGCCACTGTTTTCCTGCCAGCCGGTCGGAAACCCACGCCAGACGAGCGTGATCTCGCCGCTGCAGTGCTTCCCCGAGCCCGCCAGTGTGTACACGATCGGATAGGTGACTGACCCGCCGTCCCAGCGCGCGGGTCCATGCTGGTAATTGGCCACCGGGCCGCCCGGAAATTGCCCTGAATGCGCCAGGTTGTCGATCACGATCGGCGGCCGGCCGAAGTAGGCGAACGCGAAACAGCTGGCGGTAAAGGCCACGATGACGGCCAGCAAGACAGCAACCCGGCGGCGACGCGCCTGGGCACTCAACCCGGGTCCGACCACGACCCGAGCCGGAACCACCAGCGTTCCCGCGACGTGGTCGCCGATCCGCTGGTGTCGGGCCGAGAAGCGCGCGACCAGGGCGCCGAGGAGGTAAAACCCGGGAAAGGAATCGATGACGCGAAAAATGTTGCGAATGAGCACCGCTCGCCAGCCAGCGGGTCGCCCGGCCAGGTCGGTGACCTTGATGCCGACGAGCGCTTTGCCCAGCGTGTCGCCGAAGAGGCCTTCGAGCAACGAGAAATAGGCAATCGCGGCAGCCCAGAGCCAGAACGCATCAACGGAGGTCGTGCTCGTGTATGACGAGTAGCCCCCTGTCATGGACGGATCAAGGATTGCGTTCGTGATCCGCTCGCTGCCAAAGACACCGTTGATCACCGCCTGGATGACCGAAACGACGATGAGGTCGAGGATGATCGCCCTGGTGCGTGCCCACAGGCTTGCCGTTTCGATGGAGCTCGGTGGCGCCTTCCAGGAAACGGCGCTGCTCACGTTGGCTACTCTATCCGCTCCCGATCAGCTCCGATAGACAAGAAAGGGAACGAGCTGCTCCGCTACGGTCAGCGACCCGTGATGACCGTTCAATCGGGCCTGCGCCGGGTCGACGTCCCGTTGCACGATCCCAACTCGACCATAGGCAGCGGCGACAACGTCCCCGATCCGCTCCCTCGCTCGGTCCGTAACCCGCGGCCCGAAGATCCCGGTGGCGATCGCCTCCTCCCGCTCCCAGATCCACATCCGGTCGCCGAGGACCGACCGCCAGGTGCTGCGCACGTCCGCCGTCGCACCCGGCACGGTGCTGACATACCGGGCTCGAGCTTCGCCCGCAAGCAACCGGACACCGCTGGCCAGCTCCGGATGATCCGCCAGGTCGAGCCGCTCATCGGGTCGAAGATCCACCATGCCATGGTCACCAGTGACCACCAGCAGCGACCCTGCCGGCAGCTGTTCGGCCAGCAGCCGGGTCGCCCGGTCAACCACGGTCAGCTCGTCCAGCCACACCTGCGACCGGACCCCGTAGACATGCCCGGCAGCATCCAGGCGCGGATGGTAGCCATAAACGAACCCGTGCGGCGCGCGCAGCAACTTGACCG
>VBEN01000152.1 GCA_005881175.1 Chloroflexota bacterium | reverse complement strand
ATGAGGTTGCGTGCCATCAGAGACTGGACTAGTTCTCCACTGCCGAGGACCACCAGATCCTTTCCCGGCTGCTGCTTGAGCCTGGCTACGGCGTCGGCGGGGTCGCCTTTGAGGAGTGTGGAGTTGCTCCACGGAAGCGGCTCCTTCAAGGTTCTCGACGCGACGTACTTCTGGGTGTTGTTGAGGACGTCGGTGAAGGGATTGTCCCGCTGTTTGGGCCAGAAACCGGCGAAGTCCTCGTAGGTCCGCCGCCCCAGCAGGAGAGACCCACCTCTGGCCATGCCCTCCGCCGCCGCCGCGCCGACGACGGCATCCATCCGTGAGGCCGCCCAGCCGCCGTGCTCGAAGCCGCCGCGCCGGTCCTCGTCGGGCCGGCCCGGTGCCTGCATGACGCCGTCGAGCGTGACGTGGTTGAAGACAACGACTTCGCTCATTTGGCACTCCCATCCGCATTGCCAGAGACAGGAGCGGGGAACAGGACCAAGCGCCGTGCTAACCGCCGCACCTGCCGGAGTCCGAGCATCACAGAAATCCCAAAGTAGGCCACGCCGCAAGCGGCCGCCACGACGCCGACCACAGGGCCAGGCGCGTTGAGCGCCACCGCGACCAGCGCGCCGAACGCCCCGGCCAGGCCGGCGGTCACGAAGGTGATGAATGTTCCGCTACTGGCGAGCGGCTGGAGGATGGCCCGGGGACCCGCGAGGTGGTTGTAGGTCTGCCACACGCCACGGCTGTCGTCGTGCGCAGAGGTCACGAAGTAACGCTCGATGGCCGGGTCGAGCTCAACGTAGCCGGCGCGCAGCCGGTTCATGCCGATCACGTGGGCAAGATCTTCGATGGCCGCGTTGCCCACGCGCATCTGGGTCAGTGTGCCGATGACGACGAGCATTCCGAGGAGCACCAGCGCGAAGGCGATGAACCGTCCGTCGAATCGAGTGACCTGCCCGATCAATGCCAGTCCGACGATGCTGGACGACACCAGCATGAGGAAGGTTGTGATTCGACTCAGGATCTCAGCCTGTGCTGTGCTCCGTGTGGCCAGCAAGCTCCAGTGCTCGGTCGCCAGCAACTGCGCCCGAACGGCCGGCGGCGCTCCGGCTGTCTCCGGCTTGGTCGGGTCGGGAGTTGTCGTTTAGCTCGTCACGCCGCGGCTCGATGTGCCACCGAGCCGGAACGCCTCCCGTACCAGCCGCTTCACAGCCGGGCGCTCGGCATCGGCGGGCGAACGCAGCGTGATGAAGCGGGAATCCTTTCCCCCGCCCTCGAGCAGCGCGCTCGGGTCGTTCAGCTCGCGTCCACGGTAGAACCAGAGCGTCGCGTGATCCGTGAACGTACCAATCCCGGCCACGTTGTCCCCATCGACCGCGTAGCGGGCGATCTTCCACATCGCTCGACTCGATCGCGGCGGCTCACTCCGATAGGAGATCTCCCTGGCTTTCGGGGCAACCGTCCTGACCAGCTGGCGCGCGGCCTTCACCATCGGGCGCACGGCGGCCGGGATCTTCGAGAGGTGTTCGGTGATCTCGGTTGCGGCCGGCATCGGCTGGACTCTATCAGGCTCGGACGGGGGTCGTGACGCCGGCCGGTGGGACTGCCAGATAGCTGAGCAAGAGGCCGATGATGCCGGCAACGACGATGGTGCCCAGCCAGAGATGGATGGACCAGCCGACGCCGGTCGTGACCTGTAAGGATACGAAGTAGCAGGCGTAGACGATGACCGGCACGGCGACGCTGAACAGCCGTATCGAGCCGGGCCGCTCGATCCTCGGCTGCAGACGCCAGAGCAGGATGTCGCCCAGCACACCGGCGAGGATCGCGCCAGGAATCAGCTGGTACTGATCCTGCAACACGCTGACCAGGAGCGCATTCAGACCGATGATCAACGTCACGCTGCCCACCGGCAGCGTCCCGCCACGGAGCCCGAGAAGCAGCACCCCAATCAGCAATGCGGCCTGGACGATGATCCCGGCGGCGCCGAGCGCCTGGCGGACGAAAGGCGTCGCGTCCGCCGGTAGATTGGTGGTTGCCGCGTACACGAGATGACGACCGTCGGCGGACCAGCCCGGCACCCATGCGTCCAGCTGCACGCCGCTGTTCTGCACAACATTCTGTTGAGCGCTTCCATCGGCGTGGGCCACGTAGACCTGGGTGTGCCCACCGCGGTTGGAGTTGAAGGCGATTTTCGCGCCGTCGGGTGACCAGGATGGCAGCCAGTCGTCCGCGTTGGAGGTGAGCAGCCGCCGCTGATTGGAACCATCCGGCGACATGGTGAAAATCTGCAACCGTCCCGTGCGGTTCGAGTTGAAGGCGATCGTCTGGCCGTCCGCGGACCAGGAGCCGCCCCAGTTGGCAGGCCCGCTGGTCAGCCGGCTCCGGCCGCTGCCGTCCACGCCAATGGTGTAGATCTGATCGTCCCCCTCCCGATCCGAGTGAAACAGCAGCCGTGTGCCGTCCGGAGAAAAGCCGTCAAGGATGTCGTTGGATTGCCCGTCTGTCAGCAGCCGCGGATCGCCCCCAGTGGCCGGGAGCAGGCCGATGCTCCATTTCCGGGTGTCCTGGCGAAAGAAGGAAACGCCGACCGACTGGCCATCCGGGGACGGCAGCGGACCAAGATACCAGCGCGGAGCCCGCGACAGGCGTGTTACATCGGAGCCATCAGCGGCCATGCGAAAGACATCAGCGACTGGATCACGGCCGGCGATGGCCCGCGAGCGGGTGAAGACGACGAAGGCGCCGTCCGCGGAGAACGCCGGACTTGCGTCGGAGGCGCCATGGCTGATCGTCAGCCGGGTCTGATGGGCGCCATCGGCATCCACGAGGTAGATCTCGCTCCGCGCGCTCGACGCCAACGGGCTCACCTGAGCGTAGGGGTCGACGAGCGGATGAACGAACTGGGTGAACCCGGTGAAGATCGAGAGCGCCAGCGCGAGTGAGAGGACCGCCGGGATCCGGGGGAGCCACTGGCGGCTGGTGCGCAGCGGGTCGTGCCAGGCGGCCCGAAGCGATCCCGTCACGATCAGCAAACCGGCGGCGGCGAGTACCAGGTGGGTCGGACTCAGCAGCGCATCGACGCTGAACTCGACGCCGAAGAGCACGTGCCAGACGAGGTCGGCGGCGCCGCCCAGGACAAAGAGGCCAACGCCGAGGAGCGAGAGGCCATAGCCAGCCGGCAGACTCTGTCGCCACGACGCGCCGCGCCGCCACGCGCGCGAGTAGAGGACGGCGTGCCAGGGCGTGAAGAACGTGTTGTCGGTCCGCCCATGCGCGTGTGCCCACAGGTCGAGGTAAAAGCCGCCAACCAGAACGGTAGAGAGAATGGCCATCGCCCAGTCGAAGCGAGTGCTTGCCTGACGCTGGATAGGCCGGGACCTCGGGACGGACGGTCTCGCCGACGCCTGAGTGGCCATGATGCTTTGCCCCGGTTGGCCAACATGATGGCACAGGACTACGAACGCCGACCGACCGAGTCAGGGCACGACGATCCAGACCTCGTACGCCGGCGCCGTAAGGGCGTCGCCCAGCTGCAGGCGGTAACGGCCAGGGCCGGAAACGTAGCCGTTGAACTCAGTCATGACGGGTTGCGCGAACGTGATCCCATAGCCAAAGATTGAGCTCGATGTTTCGTGACCGGCGGAGTCGAACAGCCTCGGCAAAAAGTAGGCCCGTGTCAGCAACCGCTCGTCCTCGCTGCCGTGCTTGTCGAGTCGCGGGTCGTTGGTCAGGGCGCCAGTTATGGTCCATTCGATGTGCACCGCCGTTGACGTGACCCGCAGCGATGTGAAGGTGTAGACCGCGTTGGTCGTCCGCACGGGCGAAGGCAACGGTAGGACATGGACTGGCTCGGCAACCACGGTGGCGTGCAGAGTCCAATTGCCGGACAGCTCGGCAGTTTGACCCGCACCGTCAAGCCACAGCTTCTGCAAGTTGGTGATGTGCAGAGTTAGCCTGGCACCGACCTTGGACGCAGGCCAGACGAGTGGCTCAAACGGGATTACGACCGTAGGCCTTCGGATTGCCTGTCAGACCTTTGCCATCGATGGCAATGAAGAGCACCGTCCGCAGGCCATCGGCGTAGGCGGCAACCAGGCGGACTGTGTGGCCCGAGGAGGGCGAGCTGTCGTTTACAACCGTGACCTTGCTGGCTGTCACGCCGGAGAACTCCAGCAACTTCGCGCTGATCCCGCCAACCAATGGCACCTGAGCCAGAGCCTGGCCATAACGGGGCGCAATGTAGGCGGCGATGCCATTGCCAATGACGAGCAGCGCAAGGGCGGCCAACACTGCGGCCACCAGACGACCGTGCTTCCGCCGGCGAGGTCGCTCCTGGACCCTGAACATCTCCAGACGCGCGATCGCTCGAGCATCCTTCGAACTCGGTCTCAGCGTCGCTGGCAGCGCACGAAGACGCGCGTCGATCTCCTCGAGCGTTGGGGCATTCATTTGGGGTCCTCCATTGATCGAGATATCAGGTGGCGGCGCAGCGCTTCGCGTCCACGAAAGAGAAGTTGTTTAGCGGCCGTCTCGGTGCAGCGCATGACTCGGGCGACATCGGCAATCGCGAGATCGTCTACGTATCGAAGCCACAGCGCGGCTCGCTGGCGGCTGGGCAGATCTCGCAGTGCGTTCAGGAGTTCGGGGTCGATCGCCGACTCAACGGCATCGGGTCCAGGACGATCCCAGCCGCCCGGAAGCGGCAGCCAATTGGGCGTCCTGTTGCGGGCCTGCCGATAGACGATTGCCAGGAACCACGGCCTGAAGTCGCCCCTTCGAGTCGCCCGATGGCGCCATCCGCGCAGAGCAGCCTCCTGCACGATGTCCAGCGCCTCATCCGTCCCCCTGCCAAGCTGGCGCGCCAGCAGGAACGCGGACCGGCTGACCTGCCGAAAGGCTGCCTCGAACTCTTCGACCTGAACTGGTTCCGACGTCGTCATCGAGTCGTTCGAGTGCTCACGAAGGATCATCCATGGCTCCGTTCACCTGTTAGACCCGCCGAGGGCCGAAAAGGTAACGCTCGCTCAGGCGCCGATCGTTACAAGCAAGTCCCAGGTGTTGCGCAACGACACGAACAGGAGGACGACGGTGGCGATCACGAGCCACGTGAACGCCGGGGTGAACGATGACAGAAGCAGCGCGCCCGCACCGATGACGGCCAGATAACTGACGCCGCTCAAACCGAAACGCAGCAGCAGATGGTGCAGCCGCAACGATCGTCTCGGACTCCGGATTGCCGCGAGCAGGCTCGGCACCGTGACCGCAAGGCTGACCAAACCCGCACCGATGAGCTGTGTTGCGGCCGACGATTGACCCTCGGGTATCACCATGAACAGGGCCACAAAGAGAACCAGGCCAAAATTGGCCAGCGTCACGCGGGCAAGACCACGTGCGTCGGAGCGCGCCAGCACGATCCGCAGGTGCAGCGACAGGCCGACGAACAGGAGACCGACCAAGGTTGCCGAAGCAGTCCCAGCGATTACGAAGAAATCGTGCCAGCCGCTCGCCGCGGTCTGATATGACACCCGTTTACTAGTCTGACAGGTGGAGGAGGCTGAAAATAAAGCCGAGTCGATCCGGCGCGGTCGCCTGGAACCGAAAATCGGCTGCGAGAAGCATGGGGCGCCGTACTTCGGCGAGCTACCGAATAACGCTCCAGAAGCCTCGTCGCAGCTCTCGCTTGTCCTGGCAAGGTTCCGAGCGGGAAGCAGGCAGCGATCCATCAGTCAGGACCACGTGACGGCTATCACCTGGACACCATCGCCATTCCCGTCGACACGCTGAAACCCAGCTCCTCGTATATCCGCAAGTGCGAAGGACTGCGAGAGGGTGATCGATCCGGAACCAGCCGATAGGGCGCTCGTGTCGAGCGTGGCCTGGGTCGGCGGGCTTCCCGTCCGGAGGGTCGGCGGAACGCCAAATGGAAATACCCAGCTTTTGGTCCCCGGTCCGAGGGCGGTGATGTAGACCATGGTGTTCTGTCCGCCCACCTGGAAGCGGACCAGTGTCGCGTGGCTCCGATCGATCCGGGACCCGTCGACTGGCCACAGGATGGTCGGGGTCGGCGGCGCTGTGAAAACGAGGGTGGCCGACCTCGCTCCAGACGTGTAGGTGCAGGCAATCTGCTTGCCTCCGATCGTCTCCGCCGGGACCTGCAGATCGAAGGTGGTGCCCGCACCCTGAAGCGTAATGCCGTTGCAGCTTAATCGCTCCCCACGAACGAATTGAGCCCAATGGCCCTGATGGAGGAACACGATAGACAGTTCCGCGAGGTTCTGAGTTGCGGGATCATAGCCGCCGATGGTGAGGTGGACCTGTGCCGCGAGCTGGCCGGGGGACGTGTCCTGCAGGATGACGGGGGGCGGCCCCGCCTGGTCGATGATCGTTGTAGATCCGGCCGTAGTCGGCTTCGACCCTGGGCTGGCTCCGGGGGTCGTGAGAGCGGAGCTGGGACGGACAGGCACTGTCCTGCAACCACGGGCGTGGTCCCGGGCATCCCAAAATCACTCACCGGAGATGGCTTGGGCGGAAGGAGGAGCTGGGCAACCCTTTGGATTCCCGTTTTCGGGTCGTAAAGCCAGATCCCGCCATCAGCAGCCGCCAGCCAGGTACCGTGCTCATCCGAGACACTGCTCGGGAAGGTTGGCTGCGGTGGGACTGGGCCAGCCCCGTCGACGGCCAGCGCCGTGTTCGGTGCCGGTACAAGGATCACTTGTGGTTTAGAGGCCTGCGGCGTGGTTACTTCGAGCAATGGATGACCGCCGGAGTCCATGCCCAACACCGTCAGATAGACGCGCTCGCGCGCTCCGTACCAAGGCGTGACGTGCCCATCTTGAGGATCAATCCGCAGAAGGATATCGGTGGACGAAGTCGTGATGCTCTTCGACCACACTCCTCCTGCGCTCAGCTCGGTCCAAGCCTTAAAGAGCGGAAATCCGCTGTTGGCCACAGGCTGCCCGGCTACGAACTGCATCGTTTGACCGGATGGGCTGAGCACCCACAGTTGCGGTCCGACGAACGATGTTTCGTTGGGTCGGGCATTTGCTCGCAGGATTGCGATTCCCCGCTTTGTCCACCCGAGTACGGATGCGGCAGACTGCTCCGTCCATACCAGCCGATCCTGCCCGCTCGCGACGTCTACGACGTGGATCGTGGCGCCAGCTGGCACCTTGGTGTCCTGAGCGTAGACGTAGGACTGCCCATCAGGCGATATCATTTGATGCCCAACCGGCAGCCAGCGCCGGTGTGCGGCGTCGTAAGTCAAGGAGCCATTTGACCCGCGCTCGAACGTTGCCTGCGGAAAGCTGACGAAGCCACCAAAGTCCCCGCCCGCACTCCCAATGGGCAGGCGGCACGAGAAGCTAACGGCGCTCGGTGGCACCGAGCTCGTATGAGAAGTAACGACTCCACATGCGCTGACAAATAAGCTCAAGCCCATCACGGCCAGAATCGCAGACTGCCTTCTCATAGCTCTGTCTCAGGAGCAAAGCGTCATCGGATTACTCCGCGGCCAGCGCTCAACATCATGGCCTGCAACCAGGTACACACTTTGGTCAACATTCGAGGCGCTGGTATACAACTGCACCGCTCCGTACCAGTACCCGGTGGGCTGCGCGTCCGCCGGCAACGTGGCGTGGAAGCCGAGGCGAGCATGGAGATCCTGACTAACCACGCCGTTCGGGTCGCGAATGTACTGACGAGCGTGTTCGGCCGTTTCGGGTTGCGTGCCGAGTGGCCATCCAATTGTCAGGAACGTTGCCGACTGCCACCCGCAGTGTTCGGGACCGGCCGCAGCCACAACCTCGGACGGGGGAACCTCGTGGCCGTTCCTTTGCCAGGCATGTCCCGGATACTGCGGCGGCGATGCGAAATTTGCGGCTACCGTTGTGCCGGGCAGGCCTCCACCCTCTCCCAGTCCCGCCGCGCTACCGCAGCCGGCTAGAACCAGGAGTCCCGCAATCAGAGCGACGCCAGGCGACTCCATCTCCTGACGCTATAGACGGAGCCGAGGAGCAAAGGTTCCAAGTGTGTCGGTATGCCGGACACTACCGGGCGCTGCCCGCCGCTATGGGCAAAGCCTGGAGAGGAAAGCGCATACTCCTCGCGGCTGCCTACTTGGACGTATTGTGGACAGTCGCCAAGGGTGCGCGTAGGCTGGCGGACGCTCGCCGGGCGCTCGATCATGTGTTCGGAACCACTCGGCGATCCGAATAGATAACTGGGCATGGCTGAGCCTGTGCACGTCGACGCGGCTCAGCCTGAGCCAGGCCTCCTAGACGCCGTCATCGGCCTCCGCGCTCGATCCCAACAGGCGAAACGCGACCCGCCTTCAGGATTTCTCGATGTCGATGTTCCAGTTGATGCCGAATCTGTCCGTCAGCCAGCCGGCAGTGCCCCAGGGCTGATCGGTAAGCGGCATCTTCACCTGGCCGCCATCGGCCAGCCCGTCGAAGATGCCCGACAGCTGCGCGCGGTCGCTGCCGCGAATCTGCAGACCGATGTGCTCACCGACCTTGGCCGGGTATTTGGGCTGGCCGTCGGAGGCGACGATGACGACGCCGTCCAACTCGAGCTGCGCGTACATGATGGGGTCGCCCTGAGCCGCGGGCCCGGGCCGGCCGTGCTCGTCGGCGGCGAACATCTCGAGCTTGCCGCCGAGGACTTTGTGGTAGTGCTCCATGGCTTCG
>VBEN01000151.1 GCA_005881175.1 Chloroflexota bacterium | reverse complement strand
CCGTGCGCACTCCGTGGTCTTCCCGGCGATTGCCAGGCTGGAGGGAACATGACCGCGCGTGGAATCCGAGCTGTCCGGGAGCACCTGGCGAAGCTTCCCCCGTCGAGCTCGCTCACCCTGGCGGAGCGCCGAGCCCAGTACGATCGCGCCGAGCGCGTCTTCCCGACACCCGCCGACGTGGCGGTGGAGATCGTAGAGACGCCGGAGCGGCCCGCCGAGTGGCTCACGCCGCCGGCAGCCAGAGCCGACGCGGTCGTGCTCTACTTCCACGGCGGAGGCTACGCAATCGGCTCGCCGCGCTCGCACCGCCACCTCGCCGCCGCGATCGCGCGAGCGGCCGGCATCCGGGCGCTGCTCCTCGACTACCGGCTGGCGCCGGAACACCCCTTCCCGGCCGCGCTGGACGATGCCGTCGAGGCCTACCAGTGGCTGCTCGCTCGCGGCCTCGCGCCCGGGCGGATCGTCCTCGGCGGCGACTCCGCCGGAGGCGGCCTCACCGTCGCGACGCTTATCGCGCTCCGCGACCGGGGGCTCCCTCGACCAGGCGGCGGTATCTGCATCTCGCCCTGGGTCGACCTGACGTGCAGTGGCGCCAGCTACGCGACCAAGGCTTCAGCAGATCCGATCGTCACGCGCGACGGCGTCGAGGCGATGGCGCAGGCGTACGTCGGGACCGGCGACCGCAAGGCCGCGCTCGTCTCTCCGCTCTACGCCGATCTGAAAGGTCTCTCGCCGCTGCTCGTCCAGGTGGGCAGTGACGAGGTTCTGCTCGATGACGCGCTCGGTCTCGGCGCTCGGGCCCGCGCGGCCGGTGTGGACGTCAAGGTCGAGGAATGGCCCGCGATGGTCCACGTCTGGCACTGGTTCCTGCCGATGCTGGACGAGGCCGAGAAGGCCATCGCGGGCATCGGCGACTTCGTGCGCGCACGCATCGGCTGAGCGACGGACTCGGCGGCCGCGGACGAGGGAGTTTCCGCGATGCGCGCCAGCGGTTCCGGCGAGCCGCCGCCCGATCTCTCCCAAGTAACCGGCCGCGAGCCCTTCGCGATGCTCGCCACGGTGCTCCTGTTCCTGCTTGCCGTCGCCGCGTGGGCCCGCGTCCTGGTTTCGCCGATGCAGGCCGCCGACATGGCGGGCATGGAGATGGCGATGACGCCGTCGGTGATCGACGCGGTGGCCTACGTGGCGGCGTGGGCCGTCATGATGACGGCGATGATGCTGCCGAGCGCTCTGCCCATGATCGACCTCTACGCCGCGACCCAGCGGAACGCGGGGAGCACACCGTTGAAGGCGATCCGGGTCGGGCTGTTCGCCCTCATGTACCTCGGGCTCTGGGCCCTGACGGGCGTTCCGATCTACTTCGCGAGCGTCGTCCTCAGCGCCGTGGGCGCCGGCGTGCTCGCCTACGTCGTGGCCGGCGTGCTCGTGTCGGCCGGGATCTTCCAGCTCTCGCCGCTCAAGCAGGTGTGTCTGCGTCACTGCCGGAGTCCCCTCGGATTCCTGTTCGGCCACTGGCGCGAGGGCTGGCAGGGCGGTCTGGCGATGGGCCGGGCCCACGCGCTCTACTGTCTGGGCTGCTGCTGGGCGCTCATGCTGGTGCTGGTCGTGGCCGGCGCGATGGGTCTGCTCTGGGTCCTGCTGATCGCCGCCGTCGTGGCGGCGGAAAAGCTTCTACCGCGGGGTGAGTGGATCGCGCGAACGATCGGCGTCGCGCTCGTGCTTCTCGGCGTGGCCGTCGCCGTCCGTCCAGGCCTCGCCCTGGTTCTGAGAGTCGGCGGCCACTCGATGTAGCGCAGGCCTGCTTGATCTGCAGGCCGCTCAGAAGGGTCCAGATGCGAGGCGGCGCCCGAAGGCTGCACGCGAGGCGTACTTGATGTACGTTGAGCGTGCAGCCGAGGGCGTCAACGAAGCAGACGGCCCTTATGGGCAGCCTGCGGCTGGAGGGTGACATGGCGAACGTTCAGTGGCAGATCAGCGGCGAATACTGCGAAGCCTGCAGCTGTGATTCCGTGTGTCCATGCCCGACGTCCGGGCTCGCGGCGCGGCCGACCAAGGGTTACTGCGACGCGGGGCTCGTCTTCCGCGTCGACCGAGGTCAGTACGGAGCCACCCGGCTCGACGGCTTGAGCTTCGCCGTCCTGCTCCATACGCCGGGCCCGATGATTCAGGGTAACTGGATAGTCGGACTCATCCTGGACGAGCGCGCTTCCAAGGAGCAGCGCGACGCGCTCACCACGATCGCGAGCGGCCAGGGTGGTGGTCCGATGGCGGCGGTCGCGCCGCTGATCAGCAAATTCGCAGGCGCCGAGGCGAAGCCCATCAAGTTCGAGATGAATGGCATGCGCCGCTCGGTGACGATCCCGGGCACGCTCGACATCGCGATCGAAGGCATCGCCGGCGCCAAGCCGGACGAGCCGATCTACTTCGACAACGTGGGCCATCCGGCGGCGCGTCGGCTCGCGCTCGCGAAGGCTTCCCGCGGCCACATGCACGGGTTCGGCATCAACTGGGACGACACCTCGGGCCGCAACAACGGCCACTTCGCGCCGTTCGCCTGGAGCTCGAGCTAGCCGACACCAGCGCTGATCACGTGCGGCGTACCAGCTCGCCGACCGCGCGGTGGGCCTGATCGATCGCCGCGTCCGTGTAGGCGTACGCCGCGGCATCCGCATTGGCGATGGCGATGCGGCCGAACGGCTGTCGCGCGGCCACGCACGGCAACGGCCCGCCGTCGATCCAGAACGGATCCCAGAGCGAGCTGTACTGGTAGGCGTAGCCATGCGGCCAGCGGTTCACGGTGAGGGCCAGGATGTCCCGCGTCGCGTCGAAGCCCCCCGCCCCCAGCATGCGCGTGAGCTGCCCGCGCACGTTGTGCTCGAAGGTGTCGAACGTCGTCGTGAACAGCTCCTGACGGCCGGCTCGGTGCTGCTCGCGCGCCGGGAGTCCAGGCCGGCACGGCGTGCGCATCATCTGCACGACGATCGGCTCTTCGGGCCGGCGCGGCGGCCGATAGCTTCCCACGCGCACAGGAAGATCCAGGCCGACCGACGTGTGGAAGCTGCCCGGACAGTGAGCCTGGCTGACCCGCAGCGCGTGAAAGCTCCTCCAGCTCCGCAACACCACGTTCGTGTAGACGATCGGGACTTTCGTCGCGTAGGCCAGCGCTTCGCGCTGGGCCTCGGGTAGCTCCGGACAGAGCAACGGGATCACGCTGCTCCAGCAAGCCAGCACACAGTTCCGGGCGCGCACACGTTGTAGCCGCCCGGAGCGGACGTAATCGACTTCCACTCGCGCCGCCTCGCTCGCCTGGCGGGCACGCACGACCGTGCTTTCCAGACGCAGCCGCGCCGGACCCGGCCGGTCGAGCCGCGCGTAGTCGACGCGCGCGACCGCCACGTCGTCGGCGCCGCGGCCCGGGACGGCGCGTGGGATGAGTCGCTGGACGAGAAGCCGGGCGATGGTCGCGTTGCCGTCGGGGAAATGCAGGAACGGCGAGCGCGGGCCCGGGCGCGCGGCGAGTCCCATGCCGGGTCCGGCCGTCGATT
>VBEN01000021.1 GCA_005881175.1 Chloroflexota bacterium | reverse complement strand
TCATGCTGCGAGTATGGCCGCGTCAGCCAGTCGGATCGAGATCAGCCGAGCTCGACTGATGGCCGCGATTGATGACTACGCCGCCGCCGTGCGGACGGCAGCGGGCTCCTCGCTTGGCGAAGGGCTGATCCACACCAGGGAAGCCAGGGACCGCCTGGAGGCGGTCTTCGCCGAGGGGCTCCGGCGCTTCGATCAGTCCGGCGAGTATGCCGCCGACGGGGCGATTGACCTGGTGGCCTGGCTGCGCTCGAGGTGCAAACTCTCGGGAAACGCCGCGGCGGAGCGGGTCGGCATCGCCCGCCAGCTGGAGCACCTGCCGCAGACGGAGAAGGCGTTTGCCAGTGGCCAGCTTGCGTATCAACACGTCGCCGTCATGGCCCGGACCGCGGAGCATGTCGGCGCCGCCGTGGTGCGCAAGGCGGAGGGCAGCCTGCTGCCCTTGGCGGACGCCATGGATCCCGGCCAGTTCACCGGGGTGGCCAAAACCTTCGAACATCGGGTCGATGCCCAGGCCGCCCTGGCCGAGGCGAACCGGGCACACCAGCGGCGCTACCTGACTATCAGCGAGCCCCTCGACGGCATCGTCCGGCTCGACGGCCTGCTCGATGCCGAGGCGGGGGCTATCGTTCGCAACGCGGTCAGCGGCTACCTGCCGACGGGCAAAGACGACGAGCGCACGCCGGGGCAACGCCGCGCCGACCGGCTGGTCGAGCTCTGCCAGCCGCGAGCCGGTGCCTCGACGGACGGCGCCGGGCCGCGGCCGCACCTGATCATCCGGGCCAGCGTCGACACGCTGATTGGTGCGACGGGTTCGCCTGGCGGCGAGCTCGACGGTGGTGCCATCATTCCTGCCGAGACCGTGCGCCGGATCGCCTGCGACGCCGCCATCAGCCGAATTATTGGCAAGGGCGAACTGGATGCGGAGATCACCCGGGCCAGCCGCTCCACCCCGCCCGCCACCCGGCGGGCCCTCGCGGTCCGGGACCGGGGTTGCGTCGCGGAGCACTGCACCCGGCCGCCCCAATGGACCGACACGCATCACGTCAAGCACTGGATCGACCAGGGACCGACGACGATGACCAACCTGATCCTGTTGTGCCGCCCCCATCATCGAAAGGTCCACGAGGAGGGCTGGGGCCTGCAGCGCTTGACCACCGGTCGCTGGGCGCTGACCCGGCCGGTCGCCGCCCAGTCTCGATCGGCCTGAGCTCTACGTGTTAGCCTGCTTCCGCCAGACCAGACCGTGCGCGTAGCCAAGCTGCTGGAAATGAGCGCCCCGAAAGGTCGCACCGTACACTCGCTCAAACTCACGGCGGGACAAATAGCTATCGCTGGCCAGATGGTCGAGCCACGGGCGGCTCGTGCGGAACATGAAAAGCCATCGCGCGTCACGGGCCGGCGGGTCGGACCAGCCCGCGTAAGTGCAGCAGGGCCGCTTCTATCTCCGGCAGGTGGTGCAGTGTGGTCGAGCTGAAGACCAGGTCGAAGCCGTCTGGATCGACAAAGGCCATCAGATCTTCGACGTAGTACTGGACGTTCGGCGGGAGCCGTCGCCGTCGTGCGATGTCGATCAGCGGGTGACTGATATCGACGCCAACGACCTGGTCGAATCGATCTGCCAGGGCTAGCGTCTGCCGCCCGGTTCCGCAGCCGGCATCGAGCGCTCGCGAGCGAGAGGCCGGCAACTGCTTGAGCAACCATTCCAGAATGGTCGGTCGCTCGAGACTTGCAAATCGATCGTAATCCGCCGCGAATCGATCGAACGACGCTGCATCGGCCACGTAGGGACGATAACTTGCCGGGCATGCCGCTCGGCGTCCGAGGGCTGAGGATGGGCCGTGAAGGACTCGAACCTTCGACCAACCGGTTATGAGCCGGCCGCTCTAACCGCCTGAGCTAACGGCCCTTGGACAACTCCTGTATTTTGCCTGTCGGTCGGTCCGGCAGGTGGAAGGGCCGGATCGTGGCTTCGAAAATATCGTCCGGCATCAAGGCGGGCGGCTCGGGCACCGCGACGGGAAACGGGATCCGGCCCAGGAGATCCGCGACGTCGACGCCCGGAGCGATTTCTAGCAGCCGTAGGCCTGATGGCTCGAGATTGAACACGGCCCGCTCAGTCACAAACAGGACCTGCTGTTCGTTCTTGCGAGCTTGCTCGGCGCTGAACGTCAAGTGATCGACGCGGTCGACGAACTTCTCGTTGCGACTCTCCATAGTGAAGCAAAAGCAAACAAGCCGGGCGCTCTGCGTGATGTCGATGAATCCGCCGGCCCCGACGACGCGGCCGCCCAGCCGGCTGACGTTGACGTTGCCGTCGCGATCAACCTGGCCGGCGCCCATGAACGTCGCGTCCAGTCCCCCACCGTTATAGAAATCAAACTGGCTGGCATGCGAAATAATCGCCGTTGGGTGTGCAGTGATGCCAAAGTCGACACCACCGGCCGGCACGCCGCCGTACACGCCGGATTCGACTGTCAGTGTGATGGCCTCTGAGAGCCCAGCCTCGGCCAGCGCGGGCCCGACGGTGTCGCCCGGGATGCCGGTGCCGATGTTGACCACGTCGCCCCGAGATAAGAATCTAATCGCGCGCCTCCCGATGACAAGCCTGCTGGAAAAAGGGGCCGTGGGCAACTCACTGTCGGACGACGCAGAGATATAGACCGGATCAAAGAACGTGCGGTCCGTCTGCCGGTGCTGGCGCTCAGGGTCAGGCGCCTGGACGACGAGATCGACCAGGGCGCCGGGCACGGTGACCTGCTTGGGTGGGATCGCACCGCGAGGGACGAGCTTCTTCGCCTGGCAGATGACCGTGCCGCGAGAATTGCGGGCGGCTTGCGCGATCGCCAGCGCGTCCAGGGTAACGGCTTCGTCGTCCAGGGAACAATTGCCATCTTGATCGACGCTGCTGGCCCGAAAAATCCCAACGTCGATCTTGAAGCTGCGATAGAACATGAAGTCCTGGCCGTCGATGCGCTCGATCGCCACGTAGTCCGGTGCATGGTCCCGTGCAGGCTGGTTCACTTTCCCGGCTTCGATCCGTGGATCGACGAACGTTCCCAGGCCGATGCGACTGAGATTTCCGGGGCGCCCCGCGGCGATGGCTCGATAAAGACTTGATATCTGTCCCTGGGGCAGGCAGACGGCTTCAGCCAGACCCTGTCCCAGGAAGGCCGACATCCGGGGCATCAGGCCCCAGTGCGAGCCGACGATGCGCTTGGCGAGGCCTTCGACGGCGAAATGCTCGAAGCCAATCTTGCGATTCGACTGGCCGGCCGCATGCACGATCACGAGATCCCTGGGATGCCCGGTGGAGCGAAACCTGGCTTCGATGGCTTCGTAGATCGCCTCGGCGACGCCCATCAGGGTGAACCCGTCAACCGCGATCGTGGCACCGTCGGGGATGGCGGCCGCGGCTTCCCCGACTGAGACGAGTCTCACGCCGCGGAATGACGGTCCGTCATAGCACGTAGCCGCCGCCGACGTTGATGACTTCGCCGGTAACGTAGCCTGCCTCGTCCGACGCCAGAAACGCGACCACGGCGGCCACATCGGCGGGCTGTCCCATGCGGCCCAGCGGGATCTTCGCCACCTGTTGCTCGCGGATCGCATCTGGAATGCCACGAGTCATCTGCGTATCGATAAATCCCGGGCAGATGGCGTTCACCGTGACCTGCGACCGGGCCAGCTCCTTTGCGGCCGTGCGGCTCAAGCCGACGACGCCGGCTTTGGCGGCGGCGTAATTCGCCTGGCCGATATTGCCCATCCAGCTGGCCGAAGAAATATTCACGATGCGACCGGAGCCGGCGGCGCGCATGATGCGGCTCGCCGCTCGAGTCATGAAGAAGACGCCGGACAGATCCACGGCGATGACCTGATGCCATTGTTCGTCCGTCATCTTGTGGAGCATGGCATCGCGATTGATACCGGCATTGTTGACCAGGACGTCCAGCCGGCTGAATCGAGCCTGAACGTCGTTGATCAGCGCATCGCACTCGCCCGAGTTCGACACGTCGAGCCGCGCGCCGATGGCGCCACGACCCAGGATCGATGCGACAGTCTTCGCTTCGTTCTCGTTGACGTCCGCGCACACGACCGTGGCGCCTTCCTGAGCCAGCTTGCGGGCGATCCCCTCACCAATGCCGCGCCCCGCGCCCGTAACAATCGCGATCTTGTCCGTCAGCAAGTCTCCAGATAGTAACGCCAACCGTCTCGGGCGAAACGTGGGCGTCACGCGTCAACGACGTCACGCAACTCGAAATCGGGGTCGCAATGAATGGCCGTTAGGTTGAACGAAAGAATCGTCATGAAATTCAGCTCGATCGCTTCAATGACCATCGTGACGGGCACGCTGGCCGGCAGCCTGCTACTGAGCCCGGTTCGCCAGCAACCAGCCATGGCGGAGGCGAGCGTCGCATCGCTGCCATACACCGGATCAGCGACGTCCGTGCTTCGGATCAAGCATCCGATCGAGATCGAAGCGATTCCCGCGCCGACAGAAGTCTACGAGCAGTACGTCGCGCCGCCGGCACCCGCTCCCGCGCGCATGGCGGCCCGGGTCAGCGCGCCCGCTGGCTACGTCACGATCTCCGTCCCGATCTACAAGCAGACGCGTGCCTTGAACTGCGAGACCGGCGCCCTCCAGATGGGACTGGCCGCCTACGGCCGCTACTACTCGCAGGACGCCCTGTTCGCCTACGAGAAGCCTGACCTGCGGCGACCCGTCATTTCAGCAAATGGCACCGTCTTGCAGTGGGGCGACCCGTACACGAACTTCGTCGGCAGCGTCAACGGCAGTGAGACGGCACTGACCGGCTATGGCGTCTACTACCCGGTGATCCTGTCGATCGCACGCTCGCACGGCCTCCCCAACGCGTACGGCGGCGAGGGACTGTCACCCGCCACGATTTACGCCGAACTTGCGGCTCGACACCCGGTGGAAGTCTGGGTGGAGGCCCGCTGGAGCCGGCCGCGAATGGGCACCTGGACCGCGTGGGATGGCCGACGGATCCGGTATTCACTGGCGGAACACGCCGTCACCTTGAGCGGCGTCTCGGCGACGTCCGTTCGGGTCAACGACCCGCAGTTCGGCTCTCAGTACTGGGTGAGCAAGGCGACGTTTGAGACCGTCTGGCGCGACTTCAACAACATGGCCGTCATCTTTCGCTAGGCGCCAGGTAACGTAGCGCGAGGCGGACCGGTCTCTGGTTGCTCTCATGGAGCAACGGCACTTCCTCACGTGCCAGCAACCGGAACGCGCGTACAAGGTAAAACCAAACGAGCGTCGCCAGCGCGGCGGCAACGAGCAACAACGGCAGGCGCAGCGACGATCGCAGGTGGGGCGTGACCAGCGCCACAAGATAGATCAACCCGTAGGGCGCCGATGCGGCGAGGCAGCGGATTCCGTACCCCCAGGGAATTCGAAGTGAGCTGCCATCGACCCAGTGCCAGGCGGCAAAGCTCAAGGCGATCGTCAGCCCGGTGGTCAGTCCGACGGCCGCGACGGCGCCCCACAACCCGAAGCGCTGGATCAACCAGAGGTCGGCGACAGCGGCAAAGCCGACCTGGGCGATGCTGACCAGGGCGTTGAGCCAGGCCAGCTCTCGCACGCGTACCACCAGGCCCCAGGGCGTGACCAGCAGGGCCGCGACGAAGAACGCCAGCATGATGGGCGCCACCTCGGCGGCCGGCGCCAGCCGGGTCGTATACAGGACCAGGATCAGCGGCCCCAGCAGGGCGCCGCCGGCGACCAGCAATGGGCAGGCCACCAGAAAGATGCCCTTATAGAAAGCGATGACCGCGGCGCGCAGCCGGCCGGCCTCGCGGTGCGCTCCTTCGAGTGTCCCCACGACCCAGGCGCCCGTGAGCAGGCTCGGGATCAACGCAACAAGTCGTTGCGGAATGTTGTAGCCCGTGTCATAAAACGCGACGGTCGTCGGACCGCTGAAGCGCAGCAGGAAGAGACTTTCGAACTGCAGGCCGACTGCCGAGGCGATCAGCAGGCTCGGCAGCCAACCGCTCGCATAAACCAGCAATCGCCTCCATCCCACGCGGTCGCCGGCAATGCCTTCAGCCCGACGGATCCGACGCAGCAAGACCCAGAGATAGAACGCCGCCAGCGTCGACTGTCCAATCGCGCCGGCCAGTAGGACGCTGCCGAGCTGGCCGCCGCGACGCAAGAACAGCACCGCCAGCGCCAGGGTCAACGCGCCGGCGATCGGCGTCGCAAATGCCTGGCTCCTCATGTCGTAAATCGCAACCAGAGCAAACGACAGCACGCCGGCGGCGATCCCACCCAGCAGCAGGACGGTGCCCAGGGCGAGCAGGTCAGCGACGTGTGCATGCAAGACGGCGTCGATTACCGGCCGCAGCGCAAACACGAATAGGCTGGTCAGCGCCCAGACAGCGACAACCGCGATAGCGCTCTTGCGCAGCAGATCGTGTGCCGCCGCCCGGTCACCACGTCCGAGGATCTCGGGCAGGTAGCGAAGTAATCCCTGGTCCTGCCCGAACGTGGCCAGCAGCGCGATGTAGACCAGCACGCTGAGCACCAGCGTGTACCGGCCATATTCGCTGGTGGGAAGCTGCCGCACCAGGACAGCGCCCAGTGCCAGCGTGGCGATCGCGCTGGTGGCCCGCCACGCGATCGTCCAGCCGACAAGGGCCGTCGTGCGATCCGCCAGCCCAGCGATCTCACGACGTGGATCGACTGACGCCATGGCCTCGCGGGATTATAGGTCGCTTCCGGCTACAATGCCGGGCGATGTTCCTCTGGGCGGACCTCGTCGAGCTGGTCCGTCACCCCTTTTCGGGATTTGGTTTGATCGATGGCCGCCGGCGCCTGGCTGAGGGCCTGGCCGCGCTGGCTCTCTCGCTGGCGCTGCCGGCAGCGCTCTCTGAGTTGGCGGCCCTGGGGCCGTTTCGCCCGCCAGCCAATCTCGGCTCCCTGCCCTCGCTCACGGCGCAGGGGGCGGATATCTACGCGCGATGGGTCTACCAGAATCGATTCGTTCTACCCGTGTATGGGCTCCTGGTCAGCGGCGGCTTGTGGCTGCTGGCGGCCGCGTTGATCCACGCGATTGCCCGGGCGCTGCGCGGCCGTGGCGACTTTCGCGGATATCTCAAACTGGTTGGCTACACCGCCTTTGTCGGTGTGATCACCCTGCCTCTGGTCATCGTGGATACGGGACTCAAGATCCAGGGCAATACGAGCCTCGAGTCGCAAATTGGTCAGCTCCTCGGTCTGCTCGGGCTCGCGATCTTCCTCTGGCAGAATACGTTGCTGGTGCTGGCGGCCCGACGACATTACGGCCTGTCGACCGAGCGTGCGGTTGCCGCCGTCGTTGGTCCAGCTGGGGTCGTCCTCGTCCTGGTCGTCGCGCTGATCATTCTCGCCGTCGTCTTCGCCATCATCACGCAGCCGTCTCCAGCCCTATGAACGCAGGACGGTTTCCGGAGGGCTTTTTCTGGGGGACGGCCGCCGCGGCCCACCAGGTCGAGGGCGGCAATCATGCCAACGACTGGTGGGCCTGGGAGCAGACCCCCGGGCACATCAAAAACGGCGATCGATCGGATCCGGCGTGCGATCATTACGAACGGTTCGCCGGTGATTTTGATTTGCTGCAATCTTTGCATCAGAACGCGCACAGACTGTCCCTTGAATGGAGCCGGATCGAGCCCGCCCCGGGCCAGTTTTCAAAGACCGCCATCCAGCACTACGCCGACGTGCTGCAGGCGCTACGCGATCGCGGCATGGAGCCGATGGTCACGCTGCATCACTTCACGAACCCCTCCTGGATCGCGGACGCCGGCGGCTGGGAGACGCCTGATACGGCCCTGCGATTCGCGAACTACGCCGAGCGCGTTACGAACGAGCTGGGCCAGCTGGCTCGGTACTGGGTGACGGTCAACGAACCGACGGTGATCGCCTACCAGGGCTATGTTCGCGGCGAGTGGCCACCCGGAAAGCGTGACCTGGGTGCGGCCGCCCGCACTCTGGTGACGCTCCTGCGTGGCCACGGCCGGCTGGCGTTCCCTCTCACGCGGGCCGGCCACGCCAGCGGGCCGGCTCCGAGCCAGGACTTCTTCGGATTGAACTACTACACCCGAGAGCTGGTGAAATTCAACCGTCACTACGGCGCCGAGCTCTTTGGTGAACGAGTGCTTCCGGTTGGGGCGCCGCGATCGGACCTGAACTGGGAGCTGTACCCCGAGGGGTTCTACCGAGTGCTGCGTTCCCTCCAGCGGGAGGGTCTTCCCATTTTTGTGACCGAGAACGGCATCGCCGACGCGGCTGACGTCCGGAGGCCAGATTTTCTCCTCACGCATATCGGCGCGATGCTTCGCGCGATCCATGCCGGCGTCCCGGTGCGCGGTTATTTTCACTGGACCTGCTTCGACAATTTCGAGTGGGCCGAGGGCTACAGCGCGAAATTCGGTCTCATCGCCTGCGATCCGGTTACCCAGGAACGCCGGTTGAGGCCGAGCGCGCGGCTCTATGCAGAGATCTGTCGGAACAACGAGCTGCCCGTCAGCGTCGAGCTTCCGCCAGCGCCTCTTGGTCGCGTGGAGCCAGCTGGCCCGGCCGAGCTGCGCTGACCTGCTCGGAGGCGCGAGGCGGATCCCCGACGAGAAAGCGATGCTCCATGTGGGCAACCGCCTTGCCGCCAATGTCCAGCTCGGCCGTGACCCGATAGAGGCCGTCGGCGTGCAGACGGACCAGAGGCTCGGCGATCACGGTGGCGGGATCACGCTGGTCGGGGATCGTGATCCAGTCGTGGCCCGAGAACCGTCGCCTGGCGAACCAGGCTTTAAGCTCCCGCCACCAGGATGTCTCGTAGGCACGCTCGCGTTCGATCCGCCAGCGAAGGCGGGCGCGGCCGTCGAACCTGGGATCGTCGTTGATGCACACGATGCGCAAATGCTGGAGCCGGCCGCGCGGAAGACGGAGCAGCAGCCCATCCACGGCCGCCTGGTTCTCTGGCAGGTCCACTGTCAAGTACAGCGGCGCAAAGGCGTCAGCAACGCTGCGATAGGCGCGCTTCGGACGGCGCACGTGATCCAGGAGTGCGGTGCTGATCGCGGGAAAACCATCGACGAGCTGCGAAATCAGCACGCCGCCACAGTGGGCGAACTTCTGGCGCCGAAACCGGTCGACCGCAAAGCGCAGGAGATGGGCCTGGTATTCCTGGCTCGCTCGGATACAGGCGTCCCGGCTGGGATGCGCAGAGGGCCGGCCGATGCCACTTGATGACCACTCGGCCGGCTGGTAGCCGGCGTAGCGCCAGCTTTCATCATCGTCGGCGACCGGCCAACCGCGGTTCAAATGCCGCCAGACCAGCGAATTGCTATTGGGTAAGGCCTGCGCCCCAACTTCACTGACGAAGGCGGGGCTGAGGCCGGCAAGGTCCCGCCAGTGGCCGTGCGACCAGCCGAGACGGCAATGAAGGTCCTGGTCACCGGCCCCGGGAAGCACAGGACGCGACGGGTCCAGCGAGCGCAGCAGAGCGGCGGCTTCCTCGTCAACGTCGCGATTCAATTGCTCGGTGTGACGCTCACCCAGCCACTTGAGCGAGTGGCTCCAGGGTGGATCGGCATGCACGGCGTACGTGACCACGGATGGGTGGTTGTACCCGAGATGCGTCAGCTCCTCGGCCTGGCTGAGGACGGCGTCGCGGAAGAACGCGAGCGAGCGAGCGTCCGCCCGATGCACATATGAGCCAATCAGGGGCAGGTCCTGCCAGAGCAGGACACCCGATCGATCGGCGCTCTCATAGAGGCCGGGCGGCTCGACGTGCGCGTTGAGCCGCAACATATCCATGTTGGCCTGCTTCGCCAGCTCGAGGTCCGCCTTGAGCATGTCGTCCGTTGCGGTATCGAGGAAGAACTGTGAGCAGTAATTCGCGCCACGCATGAACATTGGCCGCCCGTTGATGGCGAAGGTCCAGCCTTCGGCGCGCGTCTGTAAGTTCACCTCCCGGATCCCGAACGTTTCGCGCAGAGTGGCGCTGCGGCGTTCGTCCGCGGTGACGTCGACCTCGGCGCGGTAGAGGGCCGGCTCGCCGTGCGTCCACGGATACCAGAGTTGCGGGTCGACAAGGCCTACTTCGACGACCAGCTCCTGGACGTCGTGACCGTTCAACCGGAAGGCCCGCCGCATTTCCAACGGCGTGCCGCCCTCGAAGTTCTCCGGCGCGACCCGGATCGCCAGTTCGCCGGTCATGATCCGGCCATCCAGGTTGCGCAGGCGGGTTCGCAGGACCAGCCGCGCCAGGTCGCCCTGCTCCACGCGTGATTCGCAGTGCAGCCACTCCGCCACCACATGGCCGACCTGCTCCAGGGCGACGGGCCGCCAGAGGCCCATCGGCACGTGCCACACGTACTGCTCGCCAAGCTTGCCGAGCTCACGGCTGGGATATGGCTTGGTGTCTGAGTCATTGAAAAGCCCCATCAGATGGCGCTTTGCCGACAGGTCCAACTCCACCGGCGCCTCGATGCATACCGCCAGCACGTTCTCTTCCAGCAAGAACGAGGAAATATCGAAGGTGAATGGCGCGAAGTACCCGTAGTGACTGCCCAGCAGCCGGCCGTTCAGCCAGACGTTGGCCACCAGGAATGCGCCGTCGAAACGCAAGAGGGTGCGTTGGCGGTGCCGTGGCCGGGGAAAACGGACGCGATACCAGATCGCCTCGTTGCCGCTGGTGGCGCCGTGGAGGCGCGGCACCACGGCAGGCGCCCAGGCATCGTCGTCAAAGTCAAGTCTCGGGAAGCCGCGGTCCTCTCCTTCCCCGAGGGTGGCGATCGCCGTCCGCCACCCGGCGTTGAGTTCTTGTCGATTCAACGCCTGGGATGGGAACAGCGACAGACAATCGTTCAGCGCCATGGAACGTTCTTCACATTGCTCTTTCTGGCATGACGCCATCGACAGCTCGGACGCGATAAAACGCAGGCGACCGGTGAAATTCCTCGGCGTAGCCCTGGCTCAGGTGCTGCTCAACATCGTCAGTCCCGGTGGACTCGGTCAGGACCAGGGCGCAGCCACCAAAGCCGCCGCCCATCATCCGCGCGCCGATCACCTGCGGCATCCCGGCCGCGAGCTCCACGAGGCAGTCAAGCTCCCGGCAGCTTACCGCGAAATCGAGCCGAAGACTCTCATGTGACGCATACAGGATTGGGCCGAGGCCTCGGGGCGCACGGCGGCGCAGGGCGTCCGCCGCCCGCAGCACCCGGGCATTCTCGGTGATCACGTGGCGAGCGCGGCGCCGTTCGACGGGATCTTGGATCCGCTCCAGGTCGTCGGCCGTCGCCTCCCGCAGGCTGGTCAGCCCGAGCATCCTGGCGGCCGCCTCACACTCGGTGCGACGCTGGTTATACGCCGTGGAGGCCAGCTCGTGACGGACCCGGGTATCCGCCAGCAGCCAGGCAAGCCGCCCATCGGGCAGCGGCACGTATTCGTCCTCCAGGCTTCGGCAATCGAGCAGGATGGCGTTGCCGCCGCGCGCCCTAAGTGCCGTGAATTGGTCCATGATGCCGGTCCGCGCGCCTACGAAGCCGTTCTCCGACGCCTGGCAGAGCTGCGCGATCGCGAGCGGCGCCATCTCGATGCCGCGGGCCGCCAGCAATGCCACCGCCACCGCCACCTCGAGCGCGCCGGATGAGCTCAACCCCGCGCCGACCGGAATATCCGACGCGACCACGGCCTCAAACCCGGGACCCTCGCCAAAACGGCCGCTGATCTGGCGCGCGACCCCGAGAAGATAGTCACCCCAGTTCCCCTGACGCCGGGGCGGCAATCCGTCCAGCGCAACGGATCCGCCGTATCGATCACTGCGCAACGCGATTTGGCGATCACGCCGCAGCCGGAGCGCGACCGCGACATGTCGATCGATGGCGGCCGGTAAGACGAAACCCTCGTTGTAGTCGGTGTGCTCGCCAACGATGTTGATGCGACCCGGGGCGACGGCGACCGCCCCGGGCGGATAGCCGAAGGCTTCGCGGAACGCCGTTCGGGCTCGCTGGTCGAGCTGGTGCGATGCGCTCACGTCGGGTTCGCCATCCTGGCGAACAGCCAGTCCAGGGCCTCTTTCGGGTCATCAGCCAGCGGAAGGTCCGGCTCGCTACGCGCATCGCGATCGAATCGCCACGTCCGGATGCCAATCGTCGGGCGACCATTTCTCAGCGCCAGCGCGATCTCGGACAGGGTGCCGAGCCCGCCCCCCAGCCCAACGACGCCATCGGCCGTTTTAGCCAGCACCGCGTTCCGCCCATGGCCGAGACTGGTGGCGATCGCAATGTCGATGTATTCGTTCGCCTCGTTCGGTTCATCACCAGGCAGGAGGCCGATGGTCAAACCGCCCACGGATCGGGCGCCACGGGCGGCGTGTTCCATCACACCGGTGAGTCCGCCGCAGATGAGCACCGCACCCCGTTCCGCAATGCCGCGGCCCAGCTCGAAAGCCAGGTCGGCGAGTGACGTCCGCGGGTCTGACTCACCACAGACCGCGACCAGACGCCGTCGTGAGCTCAACGAGTACGAACTATATCTAGATTGTCCGTAGCGGGATGACGCTCGCCTGCTTGAAGTTGCGGATGCTGACCTGGGCCGCGAGCTGCGACGCGACCTCGCGATAGACCGCCGCTAAGGGCGAGTCCGGCTCGCTGACCATCAGTGGGACCCCGGGGCCCCCGCCTTCGCGAATCTTCCGGTCCAGAGGGATCTCGCCCAGGAAGGGAATCTTCATGCGGTCGGCGAGCAGTCTGGCCCCGCCGTGGCCAAAAATATCTTCACGTTCGCCGCAGTGCGGGCAGGTGAAGTAGCTCATGTTCTCGACCAATCCGAGGTTCGGCACTTTCAGGGTGTTGAACATCTGGATGGCGCGGGCGACGTCCGCCGTCGACACGTCCTGCGGCGTCGAGACCACCACGGCACCCGTCATCGGGATGCTCTGCGACATCGTCAGTTGCACGTCTCCGGTTCCGGGCGGGAGATCGACGACGAGATAGTCAAGCTCACCCCAGTTGACGTCGAACAGAAACTGCCGTACCGCGCCGGAGAGCATCGGCCCGCGCCAGATTGCCGGCTTGTCGGCCTCGATGAAGAACGCAATGGAAATGATCTTGATGCCGTAGCGCTGGATGGGAATGATCTTTTCGTTCTGCGCGTACGGCTTTTCGTGCTCCGCCCCCAGCAGGATGGGCACGTTCGGCCCGTAGACGTCGGCGTCCAGGACACCGGTTCTGGCGCCAAGTTGGGCGAGGGCGAGCGCGAGATTCACGGCGCAGGTGGACTTTCCGACGCCACCCTTCCCGGCGCCAACCGACACGACGTTCTTCACGCCCTCCAGTTGCTGCTTCTGGGGGATTGAGCCGGTGCGCGAGACCTGAGCGTCCCACTTGATGTCTGCCTTCGGCGCCCCGGGTAGGGTGGCGAGGGCGGCGTCGATATCGTCGTGGATCCGGTTCTTGAGCGGGCAGGCGGGCGTGGTCAGCACCACGCGCATCGCCACGGTCCGGGGATCGACCAGGATCACGTCCTGGATCATCTTCAGCTCCATCATCCCGCGATGAAGCTCTGGATCCTTCACCGTGCTGAGCGCCGTAAGCACAATCTCTTCAGTCAGCTGAGTGACAGCCATCGAATCGATTTTACCTCGACGTCCTGACGTAACTCACGATGATGTCATCAATCAGGCGTTCCACCGGCGCCAGGTCATCGGTGAATACGATCCCGTTCGGATGCGCCTGACGGAGGTTGCCGGCGGCGAGGGCATCGCTGATGATGGGCTGCAGCTTGGGATTCGTCTCTGCCTCCGCGCGGGCACGGAACAATTCCAGCGAGGCGGGCGCGTCGGTGGCGAATACCACGCTGTTGTTGAAGCGCCCGGTGGCGTCGATGACAAACGTCTTCGGAAAGACCGCGGTCAGGGTGCCGGAAAGGGCCTCGACGAGCCGGTAGTCCGTCTCGGTGCGGCCGACGTTCACCGCCAGCACCCCATCAGGGGCAAGGTGTTGCCGAGCATTTTCGAAGAATTCTTTCGTTGTCAGGTAGAACGGGATGTAGGGCTGCCGGTAGGCGTCGACCAGGATCAAGTCATACTTGCCGGCCTGGGTGGCCATCCAGTAGCGCCCATCGGCCACGGTGACCCGCAGGTTCGGCTCCGTCATCGCGAAGTACTTGCGGCCGACCTCGACGATCTTGGGATCCAGCTCGACGCCATCGATGCTGACCGGACCCTCAATCGCCGTCAGCTCGCGGGCGATGGTCCCGCCAGCGAGGCCGACGACCGCCACGCGCCTGGGCGCCTGTCCGGATCCGAAATAGCGCGCCAGCAGCACCTCGTCCCAGTAGGCATGGGTGTACTCGGAGGTCGGGTCGTAGACGGAATGCACCGCCTGCCCTTCGTTGAGCACGAGCTGGGTCTCGTTCCCCACTTTGACGACCTGGATGTAGTTGTAGGCCGACTCTGCTTCGTAGAGCCGGGCGCCGTACGCCGCCGCCCGGATAGACCCGCCAGCGAATAGTGCCAACACCGCGATCACGACCGGGAGAAGCAGGTAGAGCCGGCGGCGGCCGCCGCCCAGGAGACCCGCCGCCGAGATCGCGCCGAGTGCAAACGCCAGGATGAAGATCGTTGGTCGGGTCCCAAATGTGGGAATCAGCCAGAACACCGGGATGAAGGTTCCCAGGATGCTGCCCAGGGTGGACAGCGCGTAGACGGCGCCGGCCGCGTTGCCGGCGGTCTCGAGCTGGCGGATGCGGAGCCGGATCACGAAGGGCGAGACCATTCCCAGCAGGATCACGGGCGCCGCGAACAGGACGATGACCGAGATCAGCGAGCCCAGCACCAGGCCTACCGAGAGCTGGGTAAAGCCGGTTTGCGCCAGCGACAGGATCGGCCGGGAGACGATCGGGATGGCCGCCGTGAGCAGCGCGGCCGCGGCGGCGATTTGATACAGCAGCCGAGCGTCCGGGCGATGATCGGCCAGCCGGCCGCCGACATAGTAGCCGATCGTCAGGTAGATCAGGATCATTCCGATCAGGGTCCCCCAGATGAAGAGCGACTGCCCGAAGAAGGGGGCAAGCAGCCGAGCCGCCGCGAACTCGATGCCCAGGCTGGCGAGGCCGCCCGTGAACGCAAGCGGCAGCAGCAGCTGCGGGCGCCACTGGGCGGCTGCAGCGGGCCTGGTAGGAACGCCAGCGAGTTCGATCTCGGAGCGCACGGTCCGCTTCAGAATACGCGCGCCGCCGTGATCATTCTGTTACGGAAAGGAAAGACCTGGCCGGTTCGCCTGTAACGACGCGGCCGTTTTCATATGTGGCTGGCGGCAGCGCGCGTTCTAGTAAGCAGGTCTCGGATCTCATTCAAGGAGGACCTGATAAGAAATGATTCGGATTACGGCGAAGCTTAAGATCGCGGCCGGGCTGGCGGCTGGCGCGCTCACCTTGGGCGCTGCCGGCGCGTATGCCGCCGCGAACGCGAACAACACGATTACCGTTGACAATCCGACCTCGTTCACGCTGGGCACCGGCGACAACCAGCTGACGCTGGTCCCGCTCAACGGGGCGGCGGCGCTGACGCTCCCGGCGAATGGCTTCAAGAACGCCGGCGAATGCGTCTCGTGGCTCGCGAAGAATCGGAATTATGCGGTGGCGCCCCAGGGATCGCTGGGTAGCTCGCTGAAGCTTTCGAAGAACTACCACGGCAAGCTGATGAGCGGCGCGAACGCGTGGTGCAAGACCCAGCCGACGTCCACAACGAAGACTGACAGCGCCAAGACCGAGACCTCGGACGCGACCGAGTCGGACGCGACCGAGTCGGACAGCGACTCAACGGATTCGCAGTCCGGCACATCGCACGGACACGGTCATGGTTACGGCCACGGCAGGCACGTCGCCGACTAAGCTAGAACGCACCAAGGGCTCCCCGCTGGGAGCCCTTTTTATTTGACCGAAACCGCGCTGAGCAGCGGCGCTGAGTAGTCGTAATGCCAGATGAGCGTCGCCAGATCGTGGCCTTCAGGCTCGAGAGCCACCGCCTGCTCGTAGACATAGGCGTAGACGTTGTCAAAGGTCCAGTCGCCGAGCTCGCGCTCACGGAAACTGGCCCGCAGCCGGCGGTCGTTCTCGCCGGCCGCAAACAGCCCTCCCGCGGAGTCGTAGATCGCCTTGAGAATCCTTAGCTGCGCTTCCAGCTCCTCGATGATGGTGAGCGACGCCCGCTCAGACTTCAGCTTCGCGATCCGGCGGCGCAGATCGTTGATCTCGAGCAAGTACTCGTCCATGAAATAAGTCTAGCCACGCGCAAGCGTGGTTAGCGAATGAGCGAGTGCACGGCTATCATGGGCGCGATCAGGATGGCAATGATGTTGACCACTTTGATCATGGGGTTGATCGCCGGCCCGGCCGTGTCCTTGTTCGGGTCGCCCACGGTGTCGCCGGTAACGGCGGCGGCGTGCGTCTCGGTGCCCTTCCCGCCGTAGTGGCCGTCCTCGATGTATTTCTTCGCGTTGTCCCAGGCGCCACCGCCCGAGGTCATCTGAATCGCCAGAAAGATGCCGGTTACGATGCTGCCAATCAGCAGGCCGCCCAGCGCCCTGGGCCCAAGGACGAAGCCGATCAGCAGTGGCGCCGCCACCGGGATCAGACCGGGGATGATCATCTCGCGCTGCGCGGAGCGGGTGACGAGGTCAACCGCCTTTCCGTACTCTGGCTGCGCGGTCCCCTCCATCAGGCCCGGGATCTCCCGGAACTGGCGGCGGACCTCGACGACGACCTGGCCGGCGGCGCGACCCACGGCCAGCATGCTTAACGAGCCAAACAGAAACGGCAGGATGCCGCCGAAGAAGAGGCCGACAATGACCAGCGGATCCGTCAGGCTGAAGCCCACAGGGACGTCGCTTCCCCTGCTGACTTCCTGTGTATACGACGAGAACAGCACCAGCGCAGCCAGGCCCGCCGATCCGATCGCGTAGCCCTTGGTGACGGCCTTCGTCGTGTTGCCCACCGCGTCCAGGGGATCGGTGATCTTGCGGACGGACTCCGGCAAGTTGGCCATCTCAGCGATGCCGCCGGCATTGTCCGTGATCGGGCCGTAGGCGTCGATGGCCACGATGATGCCGGTCATCGACAGCATCGCCATGGCGGCGATCGCCACGCCGTAAAGACCGAAGTTGCCGGCCGACGGCTGCTGGTTCAGAAAGTACGAGACCAGGATGCCCGCGCCAATGACGAGCACCGGCAGCGCCGTGCTGATCATGCCGATGGCCTGTCCGGCGATGATGTTCGTCGCGGCGCCGGTGGTCGAGGCGCGCGCGATCAGGCGGACCGGCGGATAGTCGGCGCTGGTGAAGAACTCGGTGATGGCGACCAGCGCGATGGTGACGACGACTCCCGTCACGGCCGCCCAGAAGAGATTGATGTTCAAACCGATCAGGAGCGTCGCCGCGAGGAATCCGGCCAGCGCCAGCACGGCGCTGACCGCCAGGCCCCGGTAGAGAGCGCCCATGATCCAGGTACTCCGGCCGAGCCGGACGAAGAACGTGCCAATCACGGTCGCGATGATGGAGATCGCGCCCAGGATCAGCGGGTAGAGCACGAAGCGCACCTGGCCCGGAAACAGCAGGCTGCCCAGCAGCATCGCGGCGATCGCCGTCACGGCGTAGGTCTCGAACAGGTCGGCGGCCATGCCGGCGCAGTCGCCCACGTTGTCGCCGACGTTGTCCGCGATCACAGCAGGGTTGCGTGGATCGTCCTCGGGAATGCCGGCCTCGACCTTGCCTACCAGGTCGGCGCCCACGTCGGCCGCCTTGGTGTAGATGCCGCCACCGAGGCGGGCGAAGACGCTGATCAGGCTGGCGCCGAACGCCAACCCGACGAGGGACTCCGGTTTCCGAAAGATCCAGTAGGCAACGGCCACCCCCAGCAACCCGAGGCCCACGACGAACAGGCCGGTAACGGCGCCGCCCCGAAACGCAAGCCGGAGGGCCTTGTCGAGCCCGCCCGTCGCCGCCTGCGCCGTCCTGACGTTGGCGCGGACCGACACGTTCATGCCCACGTAACCGGCGAGCGCCGAGCACCCGGCGCCGACCGCGTAGAGAACCCCCGTTTCCCAGTTGATGGCGAAGGTGATGACCAGTGCCAGGACGACACCGATCGCGGCGATCGTCGTGTACTGGCGATTGAGGTATGCGGCCGCTCCCTCCTGGATGGCCCGAGCGATCCGCGCCATCGTCTCGTTGCCCGGGTTGGCCGCCAGCACCCAGCGGGTCAGCAGCCCGCCGTAGGCCAACGCGATCAACGCCGCGACGCTGACCAGCGCCAGGACAGCCGTCACCGACGAATCGTCGATGCTAATCGCAGCCGCGACGAACAGGTTTAGCTTCTCCCTTCCTCAGTGTGGCGGTTGCGCGCCCGCGATATTGTAGCGTTCGAGTTTCGGAACCGGCTACTTCGGCCGATGGCCGAAGAGTGCCAGCACCTGGTCGCGAATCCACTGTGGCGGCGGGGCGCCGCCCGGTCGAAGCGCATCGGGCCGGGCGATCTCGACATCGTCAGCCAGCATGGCGCTCGGCGCAACATCCCGCTTGGGCGGGGTAACGAAGCCAACCCCCAGCGTCTCCGCGAGATCGCGGATACGAGCGAAGAACCCCGAGGTGTGGGGCGAGCGGTCGAGCTGAAGACCGGTGAAGTCATAGTGATGGACCCACTCGTGCAGCAGCGTCTCGAGAAAGACCTTGGGGGCGAGCACCTGCTGCCGGATGGCGGTCAGGTTGTAGATCCGGATGGTGCCGCGCTGCGGCGCCGACTCCCAGGCAATCCGGTAGTAGCCGTAGGTTTTCAGCTCGAGCCGACCGCCGCGCGTGCGGTGACGCTGGGGACGATCCGCCACAGTCAGTTTGCAAGGCGGAAGTCCAGCGGCTTCATCCAGCACGTCGAGCAATCGCTGGCCTTTCAGCTGGCGCGCCGCCGCCGCGGACTCATCGAGAATGGCGAGCGCGATGCCTTTGCCAAGAGGAAACTCGCGCCAGCTGACGGTCTCGACGCCCTTGCTGCGTTCGTAAGCGGATTTGGGCATTGGTGTCATTATGGGGCGCATGCCGCAGTCGAGCATCATCGTCGTGGGGAACGAGATTCTTCGCGGCTTTACCGTCGATACCAACTCCAACTGGCTCGCCGGGCGACTGTTTCACGTCGGGTACCCGGTGCGCTTGATGACCACCGTGGGGGACATCGACGCCGACATCGTCGCCGCGATCCGTGACGACGCGGCCCGTCCAGACATTGCGCGCATCTTCGTGTGTGGTGGGCTTGGCCCAACCCCCGATGATCGGACGTACGTGGCGCTGGGGCGCGCCCTGAATCAGCCGCTCGTGTACCGGCGGGACGTGGGCGCCGCGATGCAGGACCTGATGTTTGTTCTCAACATGGCCGCGCGCCGGGGTACTGCGGAGCTGAATGCAGGGAACCGAAAAATGGCGATGCTGCCCGCGGGCGCGCAGCTGATCCGAAACGGCGCCGGCATGGCGCCCGGACTCGCGTTCGACCTGGACCAAGGCCGCTACCTGTTCGCGTTACCGGGCGTGCCGCACGAGCTCCGATCGATCTACGAGGACATCGAGATCCGATTTCTGTCTGGCGGTCACGGCGACGTCGTCCGCGAGCTTCATTACCGGCTCGCCCCGGAGAGCATGTTCCACGACGTGATGCAGGCCCTCGAACAGGAATACCCGGACGTGTCGCTGGGGTCCTATCCGCAGACCGAAACCCGCGAGCTGATCCTGCGGGCAAGCGGGCCTGATGTCGACCGGGTCGACGCCGTCATCACGGCCATTCGCAACCGTATCAGCCAGTTCACCCCGCTTCGCTGAAAACAAAACGACGGCGGCCCGCCGGGGCCGCCGTCCGATGGAAGGGAACCTCAGTCGTGGTTACGGGCCACGGCTGACACCGCGCCCCCGTGATTGACTTTGCCCTTACCGTTTTCGTGGGCGGCCGTCGCGTCGCTCTTTGCGACCGCGCTTACCGCATCACCATGCGTGTCGTTGTCTTCGCTGGCGTCTTCCGTGTCATCGGCGTGGTTTTTCGCCGCATCGGATTTGGTGCTGGCCAGCGTGTTGACCGCATCACCCTTTGCTTCGCCGGAAAGCGTCGTGCTCCTTGCCAGGTCGCTGACAGGTTTGCCGTGTGAGTTGGCCGCC
Organism: Chloroflexota bacterium; assembly: GCA_005881175.1. Taxonomy (GTDB): domain Bacteria; phylum Chloroflexota; class Dormibacteria; order CF-121; family CF-121; genus CF-13. Next base: position 15,456 of record VBEN01000021.1, on the reverse strand, counting down.
ACGGCGGTCAGGGCGCCGGCCGCCAGCAACCCGGCGGCGGCGGCGGCAATCATGATCGATCGAAGCATGAAAAACCCTCCCTGGGGTCGAGATTCCTGCCCGTTAGAACGCCGGTGCCTCGACCCACTTACTGGCGAGAGAGTTTCTTTACTTTCCTTTGAAGTCTGGTTGCTGTTTGCTGACAAAGGACATGATTCCCAGCATCGCATCCTCGGTCATCGCCGCCCGGCCGAAGTTTTCGGCTTCGACCTCGTACCCTTTGCCCGGGGAGCGTTCCAGGCCCGCCAGCAGCGCCTCCTTCGCCAAGCGCAAGGCGATCGGCGCCGCCCTGGCAAGCCGGCGAGCCCGCGTAAGGACCGCCTCCTGAAATCCTTCGGCCGCAAGCGACGTCGTGATCAGGCCGATGCCCGCGGCCTCGGGCGCCTTGAGCCGGATCGACTCGAAGATCAGCTCCGTGGCCCGGCCGCGCCCGACCAGGCGGGGCAGCCGCTGCGTCCCGCCGGCGCCCGGGATCAGCCCCAGGTTGGCTTCCGTCTGCCCGATCGTCGAGCGGCCGTCATCGATCATCAGCCGGTAGTCGCAGGCAAGCGCCAGCTCGCAGCCGCCGCCCAGCGCATGGCCGTTGATGGCCGCGATCAGCGGCTTGGAGAAATGTTCGATTTCGGTGAAGGCCGCCTGGCTGCGGCGCGACATCTGCGCCACCCGTTCCAGCGTCGCCGGGTTCTCGCGGTCGAAACCGCCTTCTCCGCCCATGGCCTTGATATCCGCACCGGCCATGAAATAGCGATCGATCGCGCTGGTCAGGACGACCACGCGAGAAGCGTTGTCCTCCTTCAACCGCCGCAGCGTCTCGACGAGTTCCTCCTGTAGCTCCGGGACGAGCGCGTTGACCGGGGGCCGGTTCATCCGGATGGTGGTCACAAAGTCGCTGGTCACGACCTCGAGGAATGGCATTAGAAAGTGAAGAGGTCCATGCCGCCGGTCACCGGCAGCGCAACGCCCGTGATGTATCCCGCGGCGGGGGAGCACAGAAACGTTATCGCATTGGCGATGTCGTCAGGCTCGCCCGGCCGGCGCATCGCAATCCTCTTGATCATCCGCTCATTCATATCCGGACGCCCCATGTTGAAGGCCTCGGTCGCGATCACGCCGGGGACGATGGCGTTGCAAGTGATGTTGTAGCGGGCGCCTTCCAGCGCCAGCGTCCGGGCCAGGCCGACCAGGCCCGCTTTCGTCGTCGCGTAGCTCGCCTGGCCAAAGCCACCCAACTGACCGGCAATCGAGGACATCATGATGATGCGCCCCCAATTGCGGGTCTTCATGTGCGGCCACACTGCCTTCGAGCAGTTATAGGCTCCGGTGAGGTTGACCTTGAGGTCGCGGTCCCACAGGTTGTCCACCTGGTTCTCGACCGATGCCATGTGGTCGAGCGTCCCGGCGTTATTGACGAGGATGTCGAGGCTGCCGAACTCCTTGACGACCTGGTCGATCACGGACTTGACCTGTTCACGGTTCGTGACGTCCATCTTCAGCGCCACGGAGCGGCGGCCCATCTCGCGTATGTCGCTCGAGGTCTTCTCGGAGAAGACCGTCTTTTGCGACGCCATCAGTTGCGAAAGGGGGCTTTGCGAGGCCTCCGCGGTCTTCGCCAGTTCCGGATCGCTCTCAATCAAGATGTCCGTGACCACCACGTCAGCGCCGGCGCGGGCCAGCGCCAGGCAGTCGGCGCGGCCCAACCCCCGGGACCCGCCCGTCACCAGGGCAACCTTCCCCGTCAGGTCGATCATGGCTAACTCGCCTTCCGAATCTGCGGCTTGGGTTGTTCGCGGGTTAGCGGGCGCCGGTCGCCGGAAATCGCCCGCGAGATCACCAGCCGCTGGATTTCGGACGTGCCTTCCCAGATCTGGTAAATCTTCGCGTCGCGCATCCACTTCTCGACCGGGTACTCGCGGATGTAGCCGTAGCCGCCTAACACCTGCACCGCGTCGAGGGTGACCTGCATCGCCATGTCGGCGGCAAAAGCCTTGGCCATGCTCCCCTCGGCCCGGGTAAAGAGCATGTCATTCTGCGCCATCCAGCCGGCACGCCAGGTGAGCAGGCGAGCCGCATCGATGTTGATCGCCATCTCAGCCAGCTTGAAGCCGATGCCCTCGTGCTTGATGATTGGTTTGCCGAAGGCGACTCGCTGCTGCGCGTAGTCGAGAGCAAACTCGTAGGCCGCACGCGCGATGCCGATCGACCCGGCGGCCACGGCAGGCCGTGAATGCTCCAGCATCAGCAGCGCCCCAAGCGCACCCGGCCCTGCGTCGGGATCACCCGGCTCGCCGCCGAGCCGATTCTCGGTGGGAACGAAGCAGTCCTGCAGGATCACCTGCGCCGTATGCGAGGCGCGCACCCCCAACTTCTTTTCCTTGCGACCCATGGTGAGGCCCGGATTGCCTTTCTCGACCACGAACGCCGCGATCCCGGCGGCGCCCGCGCTGGGATCAGTGTTGGCAAAGATCACGTGCAGGTCGGCGATCCCGCCGTTGGTGATGAACTGTTTGGCCCCGTTGATCAGGTAACCACCATCAACTTTCTTTGCCGTCGTGGCAATCGCCATCGCGTCGGACCCCGTCCCCGGTTCGGTTAGTCCCATGGCGCCGACGACGGGCGTCTTGGCATTACAGAAGTCGCCAATCCAGCGCCGCTTCTGGGCTTCATTACCCATCGCCAGCACCGCCGCCGCCGCCAGCCCGGTCCCCGTGATGGCCACGGCGATCCCGGCGCATCCCCAGTGCAGCTCTTCGGCGATCAGCATGTTGGAGATGATGTCGAGGCCGCCGCCGCCGTAGGCTTCGGGCATCACGGATACCGGCGTCAGGCCCACCTCGTGGGCCTTCTTGAGGACCGGCCAGGGAAACTCTTCGGTCTCGTCGTAGTGGGCAGCCACCGGACGGATCTCTTTCTCGGCGAATTCGTGGGCCAGCCCCTTGATGTCTTCTTGCTCAGGGGTCAGGGTGAAATCAAGTGGCATGGATATCGCTCCTTTGTGCCGGGAATTCTGCCTCGGCCACACCTTTGTTCAGTACTTTCTCGCCGCGCTGGTTCGTCACGACGAGGTTGATCATCACGCGTCGCGCTTGTTCGTCCTTGGACGCCACGGTCCCGGTGCAGGTGATCTCGTCGCCCGGCAGAACCATCCCGGCGAAGCGTCCCTGGAGACGCTTGAGCCGCGAACGGTCGCCGAGCCAGTCGGTCACCATCTGGTTGGCAAAGGCCATGGTGAGCATCCCATGCGCGATCACCCCCGGCAAGCCCGCCGAGCGAGCGAATGTCTCGTCGAGGTGGATCGGATTGCGATCACCGGAGGCCTCGGCGTACTGCCGGATCTGCTCGACCGTGACCTTCTTGGTCAAAGACGGCAGGTCTTGACCGCTGTTGATGCTTTCGAAATCCTGGGCGGTCATCGTCTTCATGCCTTGCGAATGATGAAGAGGGCCGTCGCATCCGAGACCGGACGGTCCTTCTCATCCCTCGCGGTCAATTCAAAGGTGACCAGTTCCATGTCGCCACGGGTGTTGATGGCGGTCAGGCGCCCGGTGGTGCGGAGACGATCACCCGGCCGCACCGGCCGCTGGAAGCTGAAGCGTTGCTCGCCATGGACCAGGTGGGCGACGTCGAGCGCCACCTCCTGGTCGGTCCAGAGCTGCCAGTAGGCGTCGAAGCCATACACCATCGCGTAGGTGGGCGGCGCGATCAGCTCGCCATCCTCGGCGAGATCGCCGACCGCAGCCATGTAGTCCCGGATCGATTGCTCCGTCACCGCAAACGGCTTCGTCTCGTAGCTGCGCCCGACCCAGCGTGGATCGGTCACTATGCCAACAGTCCCTGGAGCTTCATGGCCAGCCCCATATCGCCCTTCACCTTGAGCTTTTGCTGCATGAAGGCCTGCACCGGGTTGAGCTTGCCGGTGGCGATATTCATCCAGTCGTCGGTCGACGCGATCAACGTCGTGTTCGGGCTCTGCGCCGCGCCTGGGGATACGGTCGCCGCGCCATCGGCGATCTTCAACGTCCAGGACTCGCCGGTCAGATCGAACTGGTATGTGGCGTTGAGTCCGGCGGTCTTTTCGGGCTTGGACTTGATCCGGTTTTCGATTTCCGAAAAAACTTCTTTGGCTTCAGGCATTGGCGTCTCCTTCTGGTTGTGATGCTTGGATCGATGCCGCGCCATGGAGAAACAGGCTGGCGCATGCCCGCGCGAGGGTGGCGGCGGTGATTGACGAGCCGTCCTGGCTCTGGTAGTGCTTCCAGTAGGCGACCTGGGCGGCCATGCCGATCAACGCCGCGGCGGCGACCGCCGGGACTCGGACACCGAGCTCCCCCAGCGTTGGGGCAAACCCACCGGCCAGCGTCTCGTAGAGCTGCACCTGGCGGGCCTCGAAGCTCTCATCGATGCCCAGCCCCTCGACCGTCAGCCGTCTCATCCAGTTCCGGTATTCGTCATAGAACTCGAAATAGGCGTTGAGCCCGGCCTCGAGTCGCCGGGCCGGGTCCGACTCGTCCCGGGTCGCCCAGTAGATGCGGCGCCGCAGCAGCGTGGCCATCTCCTCCTGGAGGGCGGCGAACACCGCCTTCTTGTCGCCGAAGTAGAGGTAGAACGCCCCCTGGGAAAGGCCGGCCAGCTGCACGATCGAACTAACGGTGGCGGCGTGGTAGCCGTCACGCTCGAAGACCCGGCGGGCCGCCTCCAGCAGCTCGCCGCGTCGAACCCACTGGCGCTCGGTGAGGGGAGATTCCGTGATCGGGCGGCTACTGACTGACACGTCAGTCACCAGCCTATCAGACATCGAGACCGCCGGTCTACTGCACGATCACGACGAATCGCTCAACGACCCCGTCCGGGCTGCTGTCGGATGTCAGCATGAAGGCCCGCAGCGGCGTGAGGTTGCCGGTCGCCTTGAGATGGAGGCCCTGGACCGCGCTTCCGGCCGGGGCAGTCTCGATCGCTTTGACGATCTTCGCGAGATCGAGGTAGAAGACGGATGCCGGATTGGGGAGCGATGCCGTCGCTGCTGCTCCGTAGGTGGCGTCCCTGGTGATGGCGGTGTGGTCCTTGTGCGCGTCGATGATCGCCTTGAGCTCGGTGGGAGTCGACGCCAGGATTCCCATCCCATCGAGGACCGCAAACGCCGGCAGGAAATGATCCTGGGTGCCGATTCCGGGAATCGCCATCGTGGTGATCGTGACCCCGCGATAGGTCGAGGTGGTGGACCGGCCGACTTGCCCGCCTGCGGCCAGGCCCAGAATCCCACTGAAAAAGCTGCGCATATGCGTGGCGTCGTCCGTACCAAGCATCACGGCCCCGGTCGGAAAGAACGAGCGATCCAGCTCGGCTTCCACGGCGAAATCACCGGTGAGGTGCTGCAGGATGCCCTGTGGCCCGGTCAAGCCAGCGCTATCGGTGGCCCTGCGGACCGAGGGATCGGGACCCGCCTGATCCAATGCCGATTGAATGGTGCGGTTGACGTTGGCAAACGCGAAGAAGCCATCACTGGAACTGGGAATCCAGCCGATGACCGACCCGGCATGACCCGCGTGCGTCATGGCGTCGCGGGTGGACGCGCTCAGTTTGCCGGCATCGAACCGGACGGCCGCATCAGCCACGATCCCATCCTGCCGCGCCGAGAGCGCCAACGCCGCGCCCTGGAAAGCCTCCGCATCGCCAAACCCCTTGATCCCGGCCAGGCTGGCCGCCAGCGGAGTGGTGAGCTGAGACTTCAGATTGGAGAGGATCGACTTACCGTTGACGTAGACCAGGGCCAGCCGATCCGACGGAAGCTTGGCGAGAGTCGCCTTGTAATCAGCCGAGTCAACCAGGCGGGCTGATCGACCCTGGTCAGCGTCGATGATCTCGTGGATCAAGGCCTCCGAGCTCGCGATGACGACGACATGGTCGACGATCGCATACGCGCCCGCCTTAAGACTGCCCGAGGTTGGCTTCGTCGATGTCGACGGCGCGCCGACTGTAATCGTGAGGCCGCCGTAGGTCGTATCGTGCCAGAGGTATTTCTTGCCCTGCGAGCCGCCGCGGAGCTTGGTCAGAGTGGCCCCGGCCTTCGCATCGTCCCTCGAGACGGCGAAGAGCGCCACCGGAGGATCGGCATTCCCCTGTGGAATCCGGGCGGCCACCGCAACCTGGGCGCCCAGCCAGGGCTGGATATCACCGGTGAACGTAATACCGCTATCTTTGAGCGCTTTGTCGAGCTGGTCCGCCAACTTCTGGTCGGTGCTGGTATCGGGGAAGCGGTGCACGGCGCGGAGCAGGTTCATCTTCTGAGAGACGGACGGGTCGAGGTTGGCCACCGCGTACACGTCGACGGTAGCGGGCACCATCTTCTCGACGGACGTCCTTGGCGTAAGGACGAGGACCAGGGCAGCGGCCGCGGCGGCGCCAACCACCGCCAGCCCCGCGGCCGGAATCAGGAGGCGGCGATGGCGAGCCCACCATGTGCGCGTGGGCGGGGCCGCTGGCAGGCCTGGGTCGGGCGCGCTGTCTCCCAGGTTGTCGGGAGGTTGCGGAACCTGCGCCGGGATTGGGTCGATCTCGTGGTTCATCGCCGGGATGCCTCACAGCATCAACTCCGGCGATCAGGTCAACTTGTTAGCCGCGCGCGCTCGTTGCCAGGGCGTTGCCGAAATGCAACCGGGCCAGCGCCTCCATCTCATCCGGCGAGAATCCCGTGCTCCGGCCGCCGGCATATTGGCGTTCCACCTCCCGATGGATGGCGACCACGCGCGGGTCGTCCTTGCGCACCTGCGCGGCGCCGCGCAGCCCCACTGACGTGTTCAGCCAGTAGGCGATGCCCGCCAGGCCGGAACGGTCGTTGACGGTGATCCCCAGAGGCCGGTCGAGAATGCGCGCGGTATCGAAGATGTTGTAGATCTCCTCGTTTTTGAGGAGGCCGTCGGCATGGATCCCGGCGCTGGTCACGTTGAATCCGGCGCCCGCGAACGGGTAGTTTGCGGGAAGCGGCGTGCCAAGCTGGTCTCGGAAAAAGGCGGCCGCCCGGGTGATCGCGGTCGTGTCGACGCCACTCGCATCACCGGTCAAGCCGACGTAATCGATTACCAGCGCTTCGAGCGGCGGGTTGCCGGTCCGCTCGCCAAATCCGAAGAGCGAGCCGTTCGCGGCCGCGCAGCCGTAGAGCCAGGCGGCCACGGTGTTGACTTCGCCCCGGTGAAAATCGTTATGCCCATGCCATTCGAGGTTCTCCGGTTCGACCCCGAGAGTGCGCGTGAAGAATTGCACCAAGCGCGGCACACCGCGCGGCAGCGATGCTTCCGGCCAGGGCAGCCCGAACCCCATCGTGTCGCAGAGCCGGAACTTCACCGGTACGCCGGCCTGCCGTCCCAGCTCCTGCAGCGAAGCGACCAGCGGAGCGACGAACCCGTCGAGGTCGGCACGCGTCAGGTCCTCGAGATGGCAGCGCGGTAATAGGCCGGCGTCGATCACCGCGCGCACCACCCTGGCGTAGTCATCCGCCGCCTGGCGTCGGGTGCGATGCATCTTCAAGTAGATGTGGTAATCGGAGGACGACACCAGGATTCCCGTCTCCTTCACCCCGGTGGCGACGACCGCCTTCAGGTCATCGAGCGAGGCCCGCATCCAGGTGGTGACCTCGGGACCGGGCCGTTGCTGGCACGCGGCGATTGCCTCGCGATCAAGCGGCGTGTAGGCGAAAAGCTCGGTCTGCCGGATGACCGGCCCGCCCAGTTTGGCGAGCAGGTCATAGAGATGAACGATCTGGTCGACGGTGTAAGGGGCCCGCGCCTGCTGACCATCGCGGAACGTCGTGTCCGTGATCCAGACGTCGGTGGGCCGCGCCTGGGCGACGCCGGTTGGCTCGAAGCGGATCGGCGGGATTCGGGTGTAGGGAAAATCGTCGCGCAGCAGGTTGGGCTCGGCCGGATCGACCATGGGCCATTTTATGCATATATTGATTTGCATTGCAATACATTGACTGCGACACCTGAGTCGCGTAGGCTTGGAACAGCGTGATCGAGATCCAGGGAGAGTCGTATTTGAGCGCAGCTGAGGCCTGCGCGGTGCTCGGCATCAAGCCGCCGACCCTGTACGCCTATGTCAGCCGCGGGGTGCTGAAGAGCTACCGGCAGGGCATCAAGCGGGAACGGCTATACCGCCGGGCCGACCTGCAACGAGCCCTTCACCTGCGTCCCACCCGTGGCGCCCATCCTCTCCCCCACGCCGCCGACTGGATGGGCGACCCTTAGGCCGACGCCCAGTGCGTGGCGCCGCAGATGCGGCATTTGTACTCGGCTTGCTTCTCGGCGTTCACCGCCCCGGTTGCCTTCCACGGCCATCCCGACTTCTTGATGTGGCAGATGCACGGCTTGCCGCCAGCTTGAGTCCTCTCCGTCGCCACAACGATGCCTCCTTCCGCGTTCTCCCCGCCCCCTTGCGGGCCACCCCGAGTATGAACTAGCGGAAGGTCGAGTATTCGATCTCTTTCTTCCGGTCGAACGCCTCTTCGCGGGTCGTAAATACCTGGAAGTGGCCGCGCCCGTGCAGCACGTAGATGCCGTCGACGTCGTCGCGCGTGACCTTCAGTTCCGGTAGATCGATGTTGTAGACCTGGCCCGAATCAGTCGCCCGAAGACGGGGGGCTGCCATGGGCGGATTGTATCGCCGCCGCTGGCGGCTTAGGCGACGGTGACCTCGTCCATCAGATAGACATCCTGCACCGCATTCAGCAGCTGGATGCCCTCACTCATCGGGCGCATAAAGGCCTTGCGCCCGGTGATCAACCCTGTGCCGCCCGCCCGCTTGTTGATCACGGCCGTCTTGACCGCTTCTTTCAGATCGCTCTCGCCGGAGGACGCTCCACCGGAATTGATGAGCCCGCTGCGGCCCATGTAGCAGTTCGCCACCTGGTATCGGGTCAAATCGATCGGATGGTCGGTGGTCAGCTTCTCGTAAACGGCCTTGGACGTCTTGCCGAACTTCAAGACGTCATAGCCGCGGTTCGTCTCGGGAAGCTTCTGCTTGATGATGTCGGCCTCGATCGTCACGCCCATGTGATTCGCCTGGCCGGTGAGATCCGCCGCGACCTCATAGTTGACGCCATCTTTCGTGAAGGCCGGATTACGGACATAGCACCACAGCACCGTGGCCATCCCCAGCTCATGCGCCTCGTGGAATGCCGCCGAGATCTCCTGGATCTGCCGATCGGATTCGGGCGATCCAAAGTAAATCGTGGCGCCCAGCGCCATCGCGCCGAGCTCCCAGGCCTCACGGACGGTCCCGAAGCGGATCTGGTCGTACTTGTTCGGATAGGTCAGCAGCTCGTTGTGGTTGAGCTTGCAGATGAAGGGAATCTTGTGCGCGTATTTGCGGGCCACCGACCCGAGGACGCCGAAGGTCGACGCCACCGCATTGCAGCCCCCTTCGATCGCCAGCTCGACGATCTTTTCCCCGTCGAAGTAAGCCGGGTTTGCCGAGAACGAGGCGCCCGCGGAGTGCTCGATCCCCTGGTCGACCGGAAGGATGGAGAGGTAGCCCGTGCCGGCCAGCCGGCCGTGATCGAAGAATGACTCGAGGCTGCGCAGCACACGGGTTGGCCGGTCGCTGGTCGCGAAGATACGGGTAACGAAGTCGGGACCAGGCAGGTGCAGCTGCGACTTCGGGATCGTCTCGCACTTGTGCTCCAGCAAGCTCCTGGCATCGGTCCCAAGGATCGATTCCAGCTTGCTCAGCGAAGTCGCGGTGGCTGTGGCCATCTCGTCCTCCTTCAAGGATCTGTCTTTCCAGTTTAGGCGCTCGATGCGCCCCTAAACTGGATTCATGGTGGCGCGGTGAACGGGCGCGCCGCCCGCCTCATTGCGATCGGCGTCGTCACCGGGCTGGCCGGTGGGCTGCTGGGGGTGGGTGGCGGATTCGTGATGGTGCCGGCGATGGTCTACCTGCTGAGAACGCCGCAGCGAGAGGCGAACGGCACCTCCCTGGCGGTGATCGTCCCCATTGCCCTTGTCGGCGCGACGATCCTCGGTGGTGGCCATCAAGTCGATGTCGAGGTGGCGATCGCGCTGGCGATCGGCGCGGTCGGAGGAGCTGTGGCTGGCGCCCGATTGAGCCGGCGCATCTCCGATGCCGGTCTTCGGCGCGCCTTCGGCGTCCTGGCCATCGTCGTCGGGCTCCTCATGATTGGTGAGGCCGTGCTGCACGCGGTCGGCGCGCCGGTGCATTTCGGCTCGAGCCTGAGGCCAGGCGGCCCATCGCTCTGGGCGCTGGCGTTGCTGGTCGGCGCTCTCGCCGGCGTCTTGAGCGGCCTGCTCGGCATCGGCGGTGGCGCCATCATGATTCCGGCCATGACGCTGCTCATGGGGCTCAGCCAGCACGTGGCCCAGGGGACCTCGCTGCTCGTGATCATCCCTACCGCGATTTCCGGCTCGATCACACACTTTCGCATGGGCAACATCCGGCTGGAGACAGCCGGTTGGCTGTCGGTGGGTGGGGTAGTCGGCGCCGTCGCCGGGGCATCGCTGGCGCTGGCGAGTCCTGACCAGCTGTTGCGCCTATTGTTCGGCGGTTACCTCACCTTCACTGGATTGCAGATGATGCAGTCCAGGCCCACCGATGTCATCGAGCCTACAATGGCGAGTCGATGAGCCTGGTCGACTGGTCGGTCGCCATCATGGGCGCATGGGTGGTCGTCATCGTCTTGGCCGGCCTGCTGATGGCGCTGCGGCCGGGGTCTGGCGAGCTCGAATACGACACTCCGGCAGCCGAGCCGCTCCGGCTTCGCCAGACCTCAGGCGTGATGCCCCGTCGCGCCTGGGGGTTTCGCCCGCCGGTCCATCACTCGCGTTACGACCCGGCGCCGTGGCAGGTGCAACCACCCCGCTCAGACGAGCACAGCCTGGACAATGTCGACCGCGCCACGGACCTCAAGCGGGAGCTTGGTAGCGAGCATCCACCCTGGGAGCGTCTCGACCGGCAGGGGCTCTAGGTCCCCGGTTCGATTCGACGACCTCACTCACCGAGCTCTCGACTCACGCGGTCGAGCACGTCCAGCATCCGCCGCGAGGTGACGTGCAGGCTCTCCTGGAGCAGCGTCAGCGAGTGATGCGCGTCGGCCAGCACGTCCGCCTTTCCACTGAGGTCGTCGGGGGTTTCGGCAAAGCGAGGCAACACGTCCTCGAAGAGCATCTGGAACCGCTGCTCAGCCATCGCCAGGCACGTAGCCAGCGTCATGACCCGTTCCTCTATCTCGGGATCAAGGCTGCGCAGCGCACGCCACGCCGGCTCCGGGACGGCGCTGCTGCCCAATGACGACGTCCCTGCCATCTCGGTGTTCATGCTAATGCCGGCATGATCGCGACCGCCGATGATGGTACGCGCCTGCATTACGTCGTCGAAGGAACTGGGCCGCCGCTCGTCCTGGTGGGCGGAAAAACCTCGAGCATCGAGGGCGCATGGTGGCGTTACATCCCGGCGCTTTCGCGGCGCTTGAAGGTGATCGCCTTCGACAATCGTGGTGCCGGGCGGTCGGACAAGCCGGACGTGCCATACAGCATCCCCTTGATGGCGAATGATGCGGCGACGGTACTGCGTGCTGCCGGCGAGACCTCCGCTCACTGGTTCGGCATTTCGTTAGGCGGCATGATCCTGCAACAGCTTGCGCTCGATCAGCCGCATGCTGTCCGCAGCCTCATCCTGGGCGCCACCCACTGCGGCGGCGAGCGGCCGAGCACCGCAGTCGCCGCGGTCCCGGGACTCGCGGATAGCCCCCTCCGGCGCTACGCGAATCTCTACGAGCGGCAGTTCATTCTCGACCACGCCGAGTGGGTTGCCGAGGATGCCCAACACTTCGGCAAGATGCCGCTTCACGCGATCGTCCGCCAGGACCAGGCGGTCAAGCAGCACAACCTCTGCGATCGGTTGGGCGAGATCAGGCAGCCCGTGTTGATCCTGCACGGCCGGCAGGATCAGATGGTGCCTCTGGCGCGCGGGGAGGAACTGCAGCGCGGCCTGCCAGACGCCCGGCTGCGGATTCTTGATCCCGCCGGCCATCAATTCCATTCGGAGCAGTTCGCGACCGTGCTGCCCACGATCGTCGACTTCGTCGAAGAGGTGGAACGCCGGCGGCGCTAGGCGGCTTTCCAGGTCACGAGGTCGCGCCTTAACTCTTTGCGCAGCCGGCCCTCGACCGCCAGCGACTGGCAATGCGCGAGCGTTTCCTGCAACGCCAGCCGCTGCTGAAAGACGTTGCGTTCCATGACGCCGCGAAAGAGTCCACCAGCCAGCTGCCAGCCGGACTTCGCGCCGTCCCGCGCGAGGTTGACGAGAGCGGCCTTGCGCTCGTCGTGATGCCGCATGATGACCGCGATTCGCTCGCGATGATCACCAAAGGGATCGCCATGCGCGGGCAGCACCTGGTCGATCTCGAGCCCCCGGATCCGGGCGAGTGAGGCGAGATAATCATCCAGCGGGTCAGCGCCCGACTGCGGGTGCAAGCCGATGTTCGGGCTGATTTTCGGCAGGAGATGGTCCCCGGAAAACAGCACCCGCCGGGCCGGCCAGTAGAAGCAGCAATGACCCGGCGAGTGGCCGGGCGTCCACACGACCTCGAGCTCGCTCTCATCGATCGGCAGCCGCTCCGCACCTTCGAGGAGCGTGTCAGGCTCAACCACCGACACAAATTCGCGGGCTGCCATCGATGCGGTCTTCACGAATTCGGCTTCTGCCGGGGGAACGCCGTTCTTACTCAACCACTCGGCGACATCATGCACGAGGTCCTCCGCTCGCGCGTAGCGCGGTTCCATGAGCGCCACTTCCAGGCGATGGATCACCAGTTCGGCACGGGCTCGTTCGCGCAGCTCGCCAGCCAGGCCAAAATGGTCGGGATGGATGTGCGTGATGAGGATCCGGTTGATCCGATCGACCGGAACCTTCAGTGCGGCCAGTTTCTGGTTCAGCGCCTGCCGCGATTCTTCGGTTTGAAGCCCGGTATCGATCAGGGTGAAATGGGCACCGTCGCGCAAAAGATAGACGTTGACATGCTTCAGCTCAAACGGCATGGGGAGCTCTAACCTGAAAATGCCAGGCAAAACTTCCATCGCCTGCAAACATTACCTTGCGGCCGCGCCGGCGCTTGCGCCCCAAAGAGCGGCGCAGAAGCGCGTTAAGCGGCGGTTTGGGCCGGTTCTTCCGGACGCGCGGGCATGGGCCGCTGCCCCTGTTCTTTTGTGGGCAACGGCAGGTGAACGGTATCCGTGGCGATCATGTCCAGGAAGGCGTCGACGACGCGCGGATCGAAGTGGCTCCCGCGGCCGCCTTTGATCTCTTCCAGCGTCTTGCTCAGGCCCAGCGACGGCCGGTAGATTCGGTCGGCCACCATGGCCTCGAACGCATCTGCTACCGAGATGATGCGCGAGCCCAGCGGAATTTCTTCGGCTTTCAAGCCCTTCGGATAACCCGTGCCGTCCCACTTCTCGTGGTGATGGCGGATCAGCGGGGCGACGTGGTGCAGCCCTTCGACCGGTCCGATGATGTCCGCGCCGATTTGTGGATGGCGGCGCATCCAGGCCATCTCGTCCTCAGTCAATGCCATCGACTGCCGCAGAATGCGGTCGGGGATTCCGATCTTCCCCACGTCGTGCAGGATCGCGCCTAACCGAACGGCCGCCGCCTCATCGCGGGAAAGGCCCATCCGCTCGGCGCAGGCCCCCGCCAGCTTGGCCAACCGCTCGGAGTGTCCCCGGGTATAGCTGTCTTTGGCCTCGATGGCATTGGCGAGCGCCATGTTGACCTCGGTCATCAGCTTGGCCTCAACGTCGCGCCGCGTCACCAACTCCTGGTGCGCCGAGACCGCGCGCGCCATCACCGAACCGAGCACCGCCACCGTCACGAACAGGAACATGCGCTGCAAGATGACGATTCGCTCGTTGGCGACCGTGGTCAGATACGTCCCCTCCTGCAGCGGAGCCACCGCGCCCGCGGTCAGGTAGAGCAGGGCAACGACAATCGCGCAGAGCACGGATCCAACCGCGCCGAAACGCAGAGCGGAAACGGTGATCACCAGGAAAAACAGGGCGGCAAATGGGCTGGTGTAGCCACCGGATGCCCAGGTGATCATGGTCGCCACCAGCATGTCGACGGCAGTGGTCCCGTAACTGAACACTTTTCCCGGCCGGCGGTGCAAGAACAAGAGCAGCACGGTGCTCAGGCAGACGACGCCCCAGGCGGCCAGGATGCCGTTGACTCGCGCCTGGTCATATCCGGCGGCCGGGTTGAGGTTGTTGAGGATGACCGCGAAGATCAGCAGCGTCCACCGGAAGAGACCGGTCAGCCGCTCATTACTCAGATTGAGAAGGCTCTCGGCCGGGTCCTGGGAGCGCTGGCGGCCCTTGCGCGAAGCATTGCGGGCGGCGGCCATTGCCGAAATTATCCGGCGCCTTTGTAGCGGGGAACGTTACAAAACGGTCGCACCCGTGGCACGCGGGTGAGCAGACTAAGCCGGCAGTCGGACCCCAAGAAAATCTGATAGAACCTGCTTGACGTCCTGGTAGCGAAGGAAGGCGGTATCCGCCTCCGCGAGGGCTCGATCGACCTGGTCATAGGCGTCCCGCAGGGGCGCCAGCAGGTCCGTCGCCGTGACTTGCTCCCGTTCCGCGTGCGCCGCGCGCAACTGCTCGCCGATCGCCCGGGTCGAGGCACTGTAGGTCCTGGCAATCGTCTGCGCCTCCTCGAGCACCGCCTGGAGGTCGTCCGCACCGAGCGGGCGGCCCGCATATTTCTGCTTGAGCGCGGCCAGCTGGATTGCCACGGTGGCGGCGCCCTCCCCTGCCCGGCTCATGTCCCCACCGATGGCGGCGAGGTGGGCGCTGGCGTCGATCTGTTGACCGGCCGCCGGAATTCCGCCAACCAGGCGCAGGGCCGGATCAGCCGTCGATCGCCGATTGGCCTCATCGAAGTCCAGCACCGCGTGCTTGAGCTGGGTGGCCGCGGCGCTGAGCTGGCCAGGGTCGCCCGTGCGGGCGGCCGCAGCCATGCTGGCCTGCGCCCCGGCCAGGTCCCGGCGGCCGCTTTCCAGGCTCTGGTAGACGCGATTGGCCGCGTACGCCGTATAGCCCGCCGCCAGCAGGACGGCGATGATGACCGTGATGACGACTGTGCGCCCGCGCCCTGCCCGCATGCCGGAATGGCTCGCTCGATCAAAAGCTATCAGGATTCCGGTCAGCTGGCGAGCCGATCGATCCGATCGACTCGATCGATGCGATCGTGGTTGTCGGCCGGCTCGGCGAGCACGCCGGCAAAGAGGTCTCGTTCCAGGACTCCGGTGACCCAGGGGTTGGGAAACACCCGAATGAATGACTCGGTGAGCGCCGGCTTCGGCCCACCCACCACCGTGGTGATCCGAGCGGCCGGCGTGTCCGTTGACGGCCGGTAATA
>VBEN01000020.1 GCA_005881175.1 Chloroflexota bacterium | reverse complement strand
GGAGATGACGGACGGGGTCGGGGTCGATGCCGCGCTCGAATGCGTCGGTACGGGCCAATCGATGGCAACCGCGTTCGGCATCGCACGACCCGGCTCGATTGTTGGCGCGGTTGGGGCCCCTCACGGCGTCGAGGTGCCGATTGACACCGTGATCTTCCGCAACATCGGATTGCGCGGCGGCGTCGCGCCGGCGCGCCGGTACATCCCGGAGCTCCTCGACGACGTCCTCGAAGGCCGCATCCATCCCGGGCGCGTCTTTGACTTCGAGACCAACCTCGATGGTATCGCCGAGGGGTACGCTGCCATGGACGAGCGCCGCGCGATCAAGTCGCTGGTAACGGTGGGGGCGAAGGAGACACGCCGATGACCGAGTGGACGAAAGACGAGCTCACCAAGATCGGAAGCGCGGAAGAACTGCAGATCGCGTCACTCCGGCGCGACGGTACCCTGCGAAAGCCGGTGACCATCTGGGTGGTCCGCGACGGCGACAGCCTCCACGTCCGATCCGTTAAGGGGCCCACGGCCGCCTGGTTCCGTGGCTCGCAGGAGAGGCACGAAGGTCGGATCCCGGCCGGCGGCGTCGAGAAAGACGTCACATTCGTCGACGCCGACCACAACATCGACGACGAAGTCGACGCCGCTTACCGGACCAAATACCGGCGCTACGCCGGAAGCATCCTCAACAGTGTGCTGACCCCTCAGGCGCGATCCACGACGACCACAGTCGTGCCCCGCTCGACACGGTCTTAGTCCGGTAACCAGCGGGTCGAATATGGGTCCTGCCCGAGGCTTGGCGCACCGGGCGCCGGTGTGTATAGTCTCACCCGGGAAACATCTCTCCGGTCTGTATGAATTTGGGGATTCGACCGGTACCACTGATGAGGACACTGCTGTCACGCGGCGGCCTGGTTGGCGTAATGCTCCTGGCGGTGCTTGTGCTAGGGCACTCGGCCTCGCCTCAGCATGCGTTGCTGGTGCAATCGGCGTCGATCACGCTCGCGATCCCTGAGACGGGGCCCGAGTTGGAGCCAACGCCCCGGCAGCTGGCCCGGTTGCTGGCAACACCATCGCCGCAGCCCCAGGCCATACCCGCGCCTGCGGTGCGGGGGACGGTGCGACCGAGGCCGGCGCGAGTTCCGGCGCCGCCGCGCGTCGCCGTTGGCACCGGCCAGTGGGGCTTGATCAACCAGGACCGTCAGGCCGCCGGCCTCGCGCCGCTGCAGTGGAGTCCCTGCCTGGCAAACGTCGCGACCGGGCAGGCGGCGCGCATGGCGACGCAGGGCTACATCTCGCATGCCAACGGCCGCAGCCTCGACCTCGGCTGCCGGCTGGGCCCGACGACCGGCGAGAACATCGGGTTCCAGGGAGGCGGCATCAACGATGCGGCAATGAACGCGTGGTTCATGGGGGATCCACCCCACCGCGCCAACATCCTCGGGCCCTATCACTACGTCGGCGTGGCCTGGGTGTTGGCACCCAACGGCACCGCCTATCTTGCCGTCGAGTTCGGGTAACCCGGCGCGACGACTAGCTTCCGGCCGTCCCGGTGAGTGGCTGAATCGGGCGCGGCAACGCCGTTTGCGCCACACCGGAAGGTGCCAGCGTCAAAGGGCGCTTGATTGCAATTAGCGTGATAATCGCCGCGGCGACGCTGATCGCGGCCGCGATCACAAAGGCCTGGTGGTACCCGGCGATAACGGCAACTGCACCTTGCGGGTGGAATTCCCGCGTGACCGACCCAGCGATGTTAACCAGAACCGCCAGTCCCACGGCCGTCCCAACTTGCTGGGAGGTACCGATGAGGCCGGAAGCGACCCCCTGATCCCGCTCGGGGACGCCAGCCGTGGCGGCCACGATAACGCTGACGAAGGCGAGTCCTGCGCCGACTCCGGTAACCAGCATGGCAGGGATGAGGACGCTGAGGTAGTCGCTTTGCGGGGCGGTTCGCAGGAACAGGAGCAGCCCTGCCGCGAGCGCAAGAGTTCCTACAGCGATCAGGCTTCTGGCCCCCAGCCTTGTGAGAAACCGGGCCCCGATATTAGAGACGACCATGATCAGTACCGTTTGGGGGAGCCAGGCCAGACCCGCCTGGATCGGTGAATATCCCAGGATCTCCTGTAGATACAGCGAGTTGAAGAACACAGTTCCGATCATCACGACCATCAAAAGGCCCATCACCCCGTTGCCGGCCACGACCGATCTCAGCCTAAGCATCCGACCCGGCAGAAGGGGTTGGCTGCTGTTCTTCTCGACTACAACGAATGCAATCAGGAGCGCGGCAGAGAGAGCCAGAGCGATCAGCACTTTCGTGGAGGCAAAGCCTCTTCCGGTCGCCTCGGTCACGGCATAGGCGAGGGCGAGAACTCCGCCGGTCAGGCTCACCGCCCCCGGGATGTCAAGGTAGGCCTTGGCTCCACGGCCGCCAGCATCTGCCGGCAGCACCGGCGAAAGCAGTACCGCGGCGAGACCCAATGGCACATTGATAAAGAGCGTGAAACGCCAGCTCAACTCCTGGGTGAGCAGCCCTCCCAAAATCAGCCCAGCCGATGCTCCACCGGCAGCCATAGCACTCCACATCCCAAGCGCACGATTACGGTCTGGCCCTTCCTTGAAAATTGTTATGAGAAGCGACAGTGCCGCAGGCGAGACCAAGGCGGCGGCAAACCCCTGGATCATGCGAGCCGCGATCAGCATTCCGCCGGACCAGCTGAGTCCGCCCAGCATCGACGCCGCGACGAAGAGGACCAAACCGGTCAAGAACATGCGCCGCCGGCCAGCGACATCAGCCAGCCGACCACCCAGCATGAGAAAGCCGCCAAAGGTGAGTGCGTAGCCGCCGACCACCCATTGGATGCTCTCAGCCGACAAACCGAGAGTACGCTGCATCGAGGGCAGCGCAACGTTGACGATCGCGATATCCAGGATCAGCATGAACTGCGCTGCGCAGAGCAGCGCCAGTATCAGATTCCACCGATGCCGTGGGACTTGTACGACGCCCAAAGCTCCTATGGGTGGCGGCTGAAGCTTGGGCCTCACGCCTTCACGCGTTCCCCCGATATTGCGGACCTCTCGATGGCGGCGATGACCTGGTGGCTCCGGACGGCGTCGGCGAAATCCGGCACGGTGTGAGTTCCCTTGTCGATGTCTGCCGCGAACGCGGCGTAGACACGCCCGACGTTGAAGGCGGGCGCTCCTTCCAGGCTCGTAAGCGCGGGCCATTTCTGGGTCAGCGCCGCCGGAACAGCAAGCTCGGCGGGCTCGTTCCGCCCGCGCGCTCCGGCGACGCTCAATGGAAAGATTCCGGGTACAGCGGCGTCAGCGGTAATCTGGAGCGTTCCGTCGGTCCCGTTGATTTCCCACAAGAAGCCGGTACCGCCAGCCACTGCCTCACGGACGTGGATGCTGGCGGTCGCTCCGGAGGTGAGGGTGCCGATCACCGCGATTTGGTCGGGCGCGGTTTTCACGATGCGCTCCCCGGTCTCTTCGATAGTGATGAGCGGCCGGCGAAGATCCGATACGGCCGACAGGTCGGCGAACTCGCCCAGTACGTAGTTGAGGAGATCCAGGCTGTGGCCGACGGCGATCGTCAGCACATTGGCCCCGTTTGCCCTGTCGAGCATGTAGGCGTTGGGCTGGACCACGGCGTCGCCCGGGATCGACAGTCCGACCATGGTCGTTGACAGGACCTCGCCAACGTATCCATCGCGGAGCAGCTGCTGGACGAACTCGATCGCCGGGGCCTGGCGGGCCTGCAACCCCACGATTGTGCGGACTCCCTGGTCGACGGCGAGCGCGGCCATGGCTCGCGCATCGTCGAGGTCGCGGCCAAGGGGCCACTCGCAGTAGACGGCCTTACCGGCAGCAAGCGCGGCGGAGACCAGCTTTCGATGGTGCGGGACCTTGACGGTTACAACGACCATGTCGATGTCTGGTTGCGTCACCAGCTGCTCGTGGTCTGAGAAGACCGCATTGACCCCGAACACTTCGCCTGCTGCGCGCGCGGATTCCACGTTGTGGGCGCTGAGTGCCCGGATCTCGTAGCTCGGCAGCGCGCGCAGTGCCGGGATGTGGGCGGTGGCGGCCCACCCCCGGACGGGGCTGACCCCGATGATCCCGATACCTAGCGTCGATTCAGGCATTACTGCGGCTGATCTAGTTTCGCGTGATTCTGTCCGGGGCATTTAAAAACCGAGTACCTCGTCCACCAACACGACGGTGATCCGCCCCGGGACGATCTCGCGGTTGATGACCAGAATCTTGTTCACGGCGCTGCGTATGCCATACGCCGCCTGGGCGCGGGCGTCTTCGAGCGTGTAGGAGTATTCGTCGATGCGCTGCAGACCCTCCTCGAGGTCAGGCACGATCTTCTGCGTCCCCACGACGAGAATGACTCGTCCGGCCCCGCTGCTATACGGCCCAAGCTGGCTGCCGCTCATCGACGCCGTGAGCAACGACCCGGTCTCGGTGACCGCGTGGACACTGCCGAGCATGACATCCGGCGCGGCACCCAGCCGGCGGATGTCGTCGCTCTCGGTCTTGCGATCCATGCTCCAGATCCGCGGCCGGAGTGGCTCGTAGCGTCCGGACTTGTCGATCTCGTCGGTGATGCCGACAAGGTCGAGCGTTTGGGAGGCCCCGTGGTGCACCTGGGAGGCCTCGGGAATAAGTTCCAGGACAATCCGTTTTGCCTCGGCGGCGTCCGAGGCCCGGAGGACGCTGATTCCATTCGCCTCGAGCGCGGCGACAGTCCTTTTCACTCGGAGCTCGTCGGCCCGGGTGCCCCAACGCCGCCGTAGCGACCGGTCCAAGCCGAGTTCGAGTTCGTTGATCATCGGTAGTCTCCTTCTGCGCGCTTCGCGTATACTTGTAACTGCAAGTATCTTAGCGTAGGTTGGTTGCATATGCAAGTACTATCGGAAGCCGATGCTGCGGCTCGCTTCGATCGGATCGTGGCGAGGGCGTTGCCAGGCCGGCGCGGATTGCAGGCGTGGCATGCACTGCTCCGGGCCCACGCCACCCTCATGCGCCGGCTTGAGACCGATCTCGAGAGCAAGACCGGCCTGGCCCTGGCCGACTACGACGTGCTCGCTCAGCTGGCGCTCGCCGGTGGTTCACTGCGGATGACAGAGCTGGCGGACCGCGCGCTCATCTCCCGTTCCGGCATGACCCGGAGGGTGGCCCGGCTCGTTCACGAAGGCCTGGTTCGTCGTGGCCACGCCGATGCCGACGCCCGCGGTGTCGTTGTCCTGGTGACAGACTCCGGACTGGAGCGGCTGACCGGTGCAGCTCCGGTGCACCTGCGCGGCGTTGCCGATCTCTTCGTCGCGAATCTGGACGACCAGGAGCTCGCCGTTCTCGAGAGTGCCCTGGCAAAGGTCACCCTCGACTGCACGTTTGGCTAAGGCTCGTGCGGGACCAATGAGAGCCGTTGTCTTTGACCGGTACGGCGCACCCGATGTCCTGCGACTCGAAGACGTCGAGCAGCCCGTCCCCAAGGAGCACGAAGTACTCGTCAAGATGCACGCCACGACGGTCACTCGGTCCGACTGCGCGGTTCGTGCAGGCAAGCCGTTCATCAGCCGCTTCTTCACGGGCCTCCGCCGACCAAAGCAGCGGATCCTCGGCACCGAACTGGCGGGAGAGGTCGAAGCCGTGGGCGCAGCCGTCCACGAGTTCGGGGTCGGTGACCACGTCTTCGGTACGACCAGTACGTTTAGGTTCGGGACACATGCGGAGTTCATCTGCATGCAAGAGAGCGCCCCGCTGGCGCACAAACCGGCCGGCATGAGCTTCGAAGAGGCTGCGGCGGTCTGCGACGGAGTGATCCTGGCCCTGATGGGCCTGAGAGCGGCAGGGCTTCGGAAGGGGCAGAAGATCGTCATCTACGGCGCATCGGGATCGATCGGCACAGCCGGGGTGCAGCTTGCCAGGTACTTCGAAGCCGACGTCACCGCCGTGTGCAACACGAAGAACCTCGAGCTCGTGAGATCGCTCGGCGCCGACAGGGTCATCGACTACACACAGGAAGACTTCACCAAGAACGGCGAGACATACGACGTCATCTTCGACGCGGTCGGCAAGCACTCGTTCCGGCGCTGCCGAGATTCACTGAAGCAAGGCGGGATTTATGTGGCAACCGACGGGCTTCGGAATCTGATCCTGGCGCTGTGGACCCCGCGGCTCGGAGGGAAGAAAGTGATGTTCCCAATACCACCTCGATATACGAAGAAGGACGTTCTTTTCCTCAAGGAGCTCATCGAGACCGGGAGGTACCGGGCGGTCATTGACCGACGCTACCCGTTGGAGGCGGTAGTCGAAGCGACCACGTATGTGGAAACAAAGCAGAAGACTGGGAACGTCGTCCTGACCATCAACGGCAGCCGAACCCGGTGAGTACGGCGGCCGAGACGGGGCGCCTAAAAGCTACCGGTCGGGTGCGCTCAACGCCAGATAAGCGATTTCCATGGCTCGCGCCAGTCGCTTCGATGCGGTGAATTTGCCTTCTTCGGGGACGATGGGATATAGGTCCAGCTCGCGGACCTTATCCATGATGGCGTGCGTGCTGGTGCTTGCTCGTTCGTGATCCATGCTGAGTACAACTCCTTCTCCAGCGCGATCCATGTGAAATCCGCCCAGTCTGGGGAGGGTGGCCTCAGGAAAGCCCAGGCACTCCTTCCTGGCATTCCCATCGACTGACGGCCGCTCCGATGAGTTTTGCCATGTATGCCGTCTAAAAAGTGACGCCCATGCCGCTGCCCAGGCAAAGCGCGATCACCTTTAGAATCAATGGCCCAATCGCGCGCGATGATTTAGCCGGCCTCTGTAGCCGCGTCTGCACCTTGCTCGACCGCAGCGGCGCCGGCGAGGTCGACTGCGATGTGCGCGACGTCAATGCTGATGCGGTGACCGTCGATGCCCTGGCACGGCTTCAGCTCGCCGCTCACCGCCGCGCCTGCCAGGTTCGATTACGGGGCGTGTCGGATGACTTGCGCGAACTCGTCGCCCTGATGGGGCTGCAGGACGTGTTGACGGAGTGAGGTCAGTCCTCGAGACGCGGCGGTAGGCCGAAAAGCGGAAAGAACCGCTCGGTATCGAGAAAGAACGTCAGTTCGGAGATCACGTCGTCTTTCACCTCGACTACCATCAGCGCCCATGGATCGCGGCCACTTCCCGACGGACTCGGCTTGTACTGCCCGTAGGCTACCGAGCCATTGGCGCCCTTGGTGGGCAGTAGCCGTGAGTCACGGCAGCCGATGCCAGGCCCGAACCACCAGTCGAAGATGTTGTCCCGACCCTGCAGCCACATGTCGTATGGCGGCATCGATTGCCGGGCGTCTTCCTTGATCAAAGAGGTCAGGGCCTTGATGTCGTAGCGCTCGAAGGCCGCGACGTAACGGTCGAGAAGCTTGCGCTGCGCCTCATTCATCGGCGGCGCCGCATCGTAGGCGCTGATGCCGCTGGCCTCTAGGGTCGCCCGCGCGCGCTGCAATGCGCTGTTCACCGAGGCAATGCTCGAGTCCAGGAGCTCGGCAACCTCTTTTGCGCTCCACCTCAACACTTCACAGAGCACCAACACAGCACGTTGCCGAGGCGGGAGATGCTGCAGGGCTGCTACGAAGGCAAGCCGGATCGACTCGCGTTCCACCGCGCGGTCTGCCGGATCAGCCTCGGGAGCGACGAGGTTGTCTGGAATCGGCTCGATCCACGTCGCCTCGGGACGCGTGTTGAGGTTCGCTGCATCGGGAGACCGGGAAGGTCCGAGGTCCATCGGACGCGCCCGGCGCGATCGCCCCTCGAGCATATCGAGGCAAACGTTGGTCGCGATGCGATAGAGCCATGAGCGCAAGGCTGCCCGACCCTCGAAACGCTCGAAGCCTCGCCACGCCCGCAGCAAGGTCTCCTGCACGGCGTCCTCCGCCTCGAACGGCGAAGCCAGCATCCGATAGCAGTATCCAGTCAGCGCCGGACGCTGCGCCTCGAGCTGGCGCTCGAGCTCGCTCGACCCGATCGTTGCCGACGAGGCCTGCATCAATCTGATGCTACTTGACGAGTCCCTGGAATCGACGCATGGCATTCAATGGTGAACCGGCCGTTCATCTAGGCCGACTCCTCCTCGAGCTCGATAGAGTCATCCGGTTCGACTGCTGTCGAAGGTCTCAGCACGGTTGCGGCGAGAACGATGGACACGAGCACAAGCCCGGCGCCGATCGCCCAGGCGAAGTGATAGCCACTGCTCAGGGCTGAGGTGGCACTCTCCCCGTCGCCGAGCAGCTGGCTCGTGCGGTTGGTTGACAGCGTTGCCAGAACCGCGAGGCCGAGGGCGGCGCCCACCTGGGTGGTCGTGTTGAGAATGCCCGAGGCGAGCCCCGAGTCGCTGGGCGTCGCGTCGGCCATGGCGAGGATGGTCAATGCAGGAAAAGCCAGCCCCGCGCCGATGCCTAGCAGGACCATCGGAACAAGCCAATCTCGCAAGTAGTCGGTGGTCTCCGGGCCGAGGACCAGCAGGATCAGCGAGATGGCCACGAGCATCTGGCCGGCGAGTAACACCGATCGGGCGCCGAACCGCATGATCATTCGGGCGGACAGGCCCACCGAGAGGACGCCCATCGCGACGGCATTGGGCAGGAACGCCAGGCCAATAGCCAGCGGCCCGTAATGAAGCACCCGCTGCAGGTCGAGCGTACCGAGGAAAAAGAACCCGAACATGCCCGCCAGCATGCTGGCCTGAATAACGTTGGCCGCGGAGAGGTTGCGTGATCGGAATAGGCGCAGGGGCACGAGCGGGTTGCGGGTCGTCGCCTGTCGCCAGATGAAGGCCGCAAGCAGAGTCGTCGCAACCAGACCGATACCAAGGGTTTGCACTGAGACCCACCCGTAGCGCTCAGATTGCACGATGGCGTAGACGCCCAGGACCAGCGCTGTCGTCACCAGGAAGGCGCCGAGCACATCTGCACCTTCCGAGAGCCCGAGGCCGGGCTCAGATTCGAGAAGTCGCCAGGCAACGATCGCAGTAATAAGGCCAATCGGCAGATTCACAATGAAGATCCAGTGCCAGCTCACCGACTGGGTGATCAGCCCACCCGCGATCAGGCCGATCGAGGCGCCAGCCGAGGCGATGAAGGCGAAGATGCCCATGGCCCGCGCGCGTTCCGCCGGCTCGGGAAACATCGTCACGACCATCCCGAGGATCACGGCGGTCCCGACGGCGCCGCCCAACCCTTGAAGGAAGCGAGCCGCAATCAGCATCGGCTGACTGAACGACAAACCGCACAATACCGAGGCGGCCGTAAACATCGCGAGTCCAGTGAGGAAGATGCGCTTGCGGCCCATCAGATCGCCCAGCCGCCCGGCAAGCAACAGGAAACCGCCGTAGGCGATGAGGTATGCATTCACAACCCAGGCGAGGTCGGCCTGGGAAAAGCCGAGGTCGCGCCGAATTGACGGAAGCGCCACGTTGACGATGGTGGCGTCGACAACGATCATGAGAAATCCGATGCAGAGGATGATCAAGGACAGCCATCGAGATGTGGTCGCCGAGCGGTGGCCTGTCCTCGCGGTGTCGATGATGGTCATGAAGGTCCCTCCCTGCGCCTTAGTCGCCTCTTTAGACCGCCCTGGCCACAAAACTCATCGGTCTTATCCCGGGATAACCTGTCGACGGCATGGAAAAATTCCCCCTCGGTAGGTTCCGTGGCTTCGCCCCGCCCGGTAAAGGCTGGTAAAGAGCTTGACAATCGGGCCGGCGTCGGCGATCCTGAGCGGGCAGCCGCGTGCGGCTATATCACTGGGAAGCGCGATCTAGGGAGGGAAGCATGAAGCGATCTATCCGCTGGCGCCTGCCGATTACCGTTGCGGTTGGGGGGCTGCTTCTGAGCGCGGTCTCGGTATCCGCATCACCGGCCAATGTCAGGCTGACTCATGACGAGGCAGCCGGCGGCTACGTGAGCGCGTATACGCTGGCGACGGGGGCGCCCTACACCGACCCGACCCTCGACGAATGTTCGGGGTCACATGGCCGCCAGAATGAGCCGGCCGTCGCGGTCGATCCGCGGAACACCAACCTCCTGATCGGAAGCTCGAACGATTACTGTGGCGTCTACAACGACGGCAGCGATGCGAACGACGCCCCGATCCCTAGCGGCCCGATTTGGCTGGGATACTACCGCTCCGAAAACGGCGGCGGGAGTTTCGTGAGCTCGCTCGTCCCGGGCTACCCGGATGACACCTCGCCCTACGCCGCGCTTGCTCAGGTGCGGACGGCCAGTTCGGGCGACCCCGTGATCGCCTGGGACAACCACGGCCGGGTATTCATGGGCTCGGAGAGCTCAGGAGATCCGGAGGGTACGGCCAAGACCTTCGGCGACGTCTGGGTTGCGCGGTACGTCAACCCCGGCGGACCTGGTGGGGCCCCTGCCAACGACGGCAAGGCGTACCGGGGAACCGTGACGGTGGCGCAGGGCTCCTCGGCGCCCAACTTGCTCGGTAAGTTCCACGACAAAACCGCGATCGAAGTCGATCGCACGGGCGGCTCGTGCGACGGCTACGTGTACTTCGCCTGGGCGCGGTTCACGGGCAACACCTCGAGTGGTTACAACTCCAGCGTCTACCTGGTTCGCTCGACCGACCATGGCGCAACCTTCTCGAATCCAATGAAGGTGAGCCAGACGGTGCACGACATCCAGTTTCCCGACATCTCGGTGACGAGCAACGGCCACGTCTACCTGACATACCGGCAATTCGCCGATGTTCGGAGCAGCCAGACACAAGATGCGGTGATCTACCAGAAGTCGACGGACTGCGCGCGGACCTTCTCCCAGCCCAGCCAGATCACGACCTTCGAGCCCTACGACGCGACAGACCTTCTGGATTCAGGTGGCCTGACGGGAGGCTGTGGAGACTTCGCTTCCCACTGTCAGTCCGGCTACACCTTCTTCCGGCGCTCGACCCAGGTCCGCTCAACAGCTGACCAGCTGGACACGAGCCACGAGAACATCTACATCGTCTATGACCCGAGCAAGCCGGGTACCGAGGTACCGAGCGGGACAACCTATGGATCGGTGGTTTCAGGGGACCTGCCCGTCAAATATCACCAAAACATCGGCAGCCAGTCAGCCGTGTACTTCATCAGACTGAACGGTGCAACGGGCGCCCATTCTGCGCCGGCCTTGCTCGACAATGAGGCGGTCGGCCATCAACTGTTCCCGGACATCTCGGCGGATGGCGGCGTCCTGCACGCCACGTGGTGGGATAGCCGGCTCGATGCAAACTACTCGCCGCAGCGGCCGGTCGGCAACGACGCGGACGGCGTGACCGGACCCGCCCTGGACGTCTTTGCCACCAGGTCAACCAATGGGGGCGCCAGCTGGGCGACGGCGACCCGGGTCACCGACGTCAGCAGCAATCCAAACTACGAGCAATTCTCGGGCCGGACCGTCCCGTTCGCCGGCGACTACCTCTGGGTCACGTCGCTGGGCAACTTCGCTTTCACGGTCTGGAGCGATTGGCGGAACACCCGCTTCGGAACAGATCAGCGAGAGACCGCTGAAGATGAGGACGCCACCAGCGCGGACGTGTGGCAGTGCCGCACGCCGACAGCCTCGGGTGGGTTCACCGGCGATACCTGCCCGCGGGCCGGCGGCCTCGACCAGAACATCTACGGCGACCGAGCGCCATAGCGACCGTCGCGAGCGCGAAAGGGCCGGTGGCTTCTCAGGCCACCGGCCTTTAGCTCTTCAGCACCTCGGGCAGCCTGACCGCCTCAGACTGCTCGTCGACGCTACTGCGGAGTCCAACCAGCCGGCGTCGCGACGTTAAACACGAGGGTGTCCTGTGTCGAACGCGCCACGATCATCCGCACGGGCTCGCGTTGACCGGCGTTCATCTCGATGTGCACGGCGCCGGGGCCGACCCAGATAAAGTCGCCAGGCCCTGCCTCGCACTTTAGTGCCAGTCCCTGGCCTGAATAGAAACGCGCCTCTCCGGAAATGACATAAATCGCGCTCTCTGCTTCGCCATGGTGGTGGGCTGCCGAAACTAAACCAGGTCCGAGCTCGACGTAGCCCACCCAGATTCGCTCGGCTCCACACAGCGTCTTTGAAATCGCGGCCATACGCCGCATCGCGCCGCTAGCCACGTCCGGCTGTTGTTCGGCCGGCCTAATCACGCGCACCGGAGGGAACGTGCTCACGACTGACTCGATTGTAGGCACGTGTAACTCAGGCGGGTTGTTTCCGCTCACGCTGCTGACGGAACAACTCGATGATCTCCTTTACTGTCGTGGCGTCCTCCGGCCTCTTGTCTGCGTCCCTGAAGGAGACCACCCTCGGAAAACGCAGGGCAAACCCCGGCTGATCACCGACCTTGCCCGCTGTATGTCTCGGGCTGGGCGTGATTTCGTCGGCCATCACCTCGACCACCACCTCTGGCTCGAGCCATACGTCTGGGACGAGAATCGAATCCACCCGTGCCGGCCGCTGATCGACCTGTAGCTTGTCCGCGCGCTCGTGGATCTGGCGCCATTCGGCGTCGGACAGGCCGGTACCAAGCTTGGTAATCGTGGCAAACCGGTCATTTTCCGCGTCGTAGACGCCCCCAAGCAGCGCGCCTACTCCAAACTCCGCGCGCTTGCCCTTCCCGAAGTAGTAGCCGAGCAGGACGAGGTCGACCGTGTCATTCAATTCACCGCTGGTGTGGCGCTTCAGCTTGACCCAATTGAAGTTGCGGGCGCCAGCCTGGTATTTGGATTCGGGTCGCTTCACCACGACCCCTTCCAGGCCCTGGCTGATGTTGTCCAGCAGCGTCTTGGTGAGAACCTCGACCGAGTCGGTCTTGATGATTGGAGCAGGGAGCAGCACGGTGGATCCGGTGATCACCTCGTCAACCATCGCGAGCCGCTGCTCGTACGGGAGCTCCGTGAGGTCCCGACCGTTCCGGTAGAGGATGTCGAAGATGAAGGCGACAAGCGGCAAGTCCCTCGCAGCCTGCTCGATGCCGTGCTGACGCCTGCGGCTTGCCGTCAGCTGGAATGGAAGGTATTCCTCTGATTCCTTGCTGTACGCAATCGCCTCGCCGTCGAGGATGAGCGTCTCGTCCTTCAGCCCGCGCGCAGCCGTGGTCAGCTCGGAGAACATCAGGGTGAAGTCCTCGAGGTTGCGTGAAAAGACGCGCACGGCCGAGCCATTCTTATGGATTTGCACACGGATTCCGTCGTACTTCGGCTGCACGGCGACCATTCCAAGCCTCTTGATCACCGCTTCCGGATTGGGTAGGCGCTCCGCGAGCTGACTTCGGATCGGCCTTCCGACCGTAACCTTGAGTGCGTTGACCTCCTTTTCCCCTCCTGACCAGAAGGTCTTCGCGATCAGGCCAAGGTCGGATGCTCGATTGTAAGCGGCTTCCAGCAGCGGCCGGAGGGAGCGGTCGCCCTTCCTGGCAAACGACAGCGCGTCGAGCACGGTGGGATCGCCGATGCCGAGCCGCAAGCGACCGAGCGCGATGCGCACCAGGTGCTTGGCTGAGGTGGGATCGACCTGCTTCAGCAAGCTCGCGAACAGCGAGCGTTTCTTTTCGACCGATCCGGCACCCGCCGCGCCGGCGACTTCCGTCAACCTCGCGTGCACCTCACTGACCGGCAGCGCCGCGCTCGTCCCATGTACCGAGAGCTTTGCTGCCACCAGCCCCAGGTCACCGAGCCGGCCGAATAGTTTCGCGACCTCATCGATCGGCGTACCGAAGGCCTGAGCGATGGCCGCCATGACCAGCTTTTCGCCAAGGCCGATCTCGACCGGCTCGAAGAAGGGAACCAGCCGCCCCTGGATCAAATAGGTGAGCGGCTGAATCTCGTCGGGCGAGCTCTGTAAGTAGAGCTCGGCGAGTGTCTTCACCAGCTCGTTCCTGCTGCTGGTCGACTCCAGGCGGTCGAGATAGCCACTGAGCTCGGAGACTGTCACAGCTGCTCTTCGAGCCGATCGATGAACAAGCGCTGCGCGGGCAGCAGCTTGCGGCGCGCCGCGTCCAGGTCGAACCAGGCGACCCGATCGACCTCCGGAAACTGCTGCACCTTCTGTGAGCGGGGCGGCCACTCGACCTCGAACGTGTTGCTTGTCAGTCCGGTGACGTCTACATCGCCAGGCGCTGCCCAGGCGTGGACGATCTTCCCGCCGGCCTGGCGCACGGCGCCTAACCCGGTCGGCTCCCCATCGGGCGGAGGCACACCGAGCTCTTCCTGGAATTCGCGTCGCGCCACGGCGATGCCCGATTCATTCTCGGCGAGCTCACCTTTTGGTATCGACCACGCGCCCTCGTCACGCTTCCGCCAGAACGGACCGCCGGGATGGACCAGCAGCACCTCAAGCTTCCCGTTCCGCTGCCGGTACACAAGTAAGCCGGCGCTCTCGGCCCTCACAGCAAATCCCTAGGCACTTGCGGGAAGAGTTTCGCATTTCGGCTGGGTAGGCACGCAGGTCTGCAGGCTCGGAACGAGTGTGACGCTTGCGGAATGGGGGCGTCTTTTGGCAGTGTTGATCCAGGAGGAATGTGACGGACAAGCCACCCGTTCCGTTGGAGCCCGAGGATACCGACGGTGAGGAGGCGGCACCTGGAATCGGCGTACCGAAGGGCGGGGTCGAATGCCCAACATGCGGCGATCGGTTTCCTTCTCAGGCCGCCCTCGACGAACACCTTCCCGAGCATAAGACCGGCTGACTGCGGCGCCACCGCGATCTTCTCGTCACGTCGGCCAGGTTTGCTTCGTCATAGGGATGATGGAACGAGCCGAGGGAATCTTGACCGATGGCCGAACGCGAGCCGCACAACCGGCACTCGTCAGTGGAGCCGCGGGACTCGTGTTCCAGAGCGCGTTCGCCAGCTGGATCTGTCGATCCTGAACGGGTAGCTCGATCCCCGATTCCGGCTACGATGGGCTATCGCCGGCACACCGACGCCGTCCCGTCGCGATCGAGCGCTGGCGGTCTTGAAGGCCAGTGACCGTAGGCTGGCGCGCGTGATCGATGCGACCGAACCCATCGATCGCAGCGCCTGGCGCAACAGCCGCCCGGTAGGTGATGCCTTCAGTGTGCTCGTCTTTTCGATCATCGGCCAGCAAATCTCCGGGTTCGCTGCTCGGGCGATTGCCGGGCGGCTTCAGGAGCACTTCGGAGGCCGAATGCCGTCACCCGCCGAACTGCTTGCTATGGATCCCGCCGTTCTGAAAACCGTCGGCCTCTCCCGGATGAAGATCGAATACCTCCGGTCGCTGGCCGAACACATCATCTCCGGCGAGCTCGATATCGACCACCTGCACGAGCTTTCGGATGATCAGGTTCGCGAGCAGATTACGGCCAGCAAAGGGCTCGGGCGGTGGACCGCGGACATGTTTCTGTTGATCAACCTCGAGCGGCCCGACATCCTGCCGATCGGCGACCTTGGCATCCGTTCCGCGGTTCAGCGCCTCTACCGGCTCGACCACCTGCCCGGTCCGGCGGAGGTCGACACAATCGGGGAAAAGTGGCAACCCAACCGCAGCCTGGCGAGCTTCTATCTATGGGCATGGAACAGACAGATGACCGCGGTCAGTCCCAAAGTTGCAGCCAAATGATCCGGGCGAACCCCGCTAATCAGCGATCCTGGGCTCCGTCGTGGTGGGCCGTGTTCATCATCGGCCTGCTCCTCTGGGGCGCCGCCATCGGTGTGACGCTGATCACCGGCAACGTCATCACGCTGCCGACCATCGTCCTCATCGGCAGCTTCCTCGTCCCGGTTACAGGTGTTGTCTGGTACCTGGACCACGACCCCAGTCCGGCT
Organism: Chloroflexota bacterium; assembly: GCA_005881175.1. Classification (GTDB taxonomy): domain Bacteria; phylum Chloroflexota; class Dormibacteria; order CF-121; family CF-121; genus CF-13. Next base: position 10,895 of record VBEN01000020.1, on the reverse strand, counting down.
CTATCGCCGAGGCGCATCACGGCGGCGTTTATCATCGCCGGCACGCTCGGCGTTCTGGCCGCCTCGCTTCTCGAGTACTACCTTGTGGGTACGGGCCTCCTGGCGAACTTTGAGGTGGGCCTGGTCGAGGAGCTCGTCAAGACACTCATGGTTGTTGCTGTCGCCTGGGGCATCCATTCCTTCCATACCCGCGACGGCATGGTCCTGGGGGCCGCTGTTGGCTTCGGTTTTGCGGCGCTTGAAAGCAGCGGCTACGCGCTGGCGTCGCTTTTCGTCGTGCAGGGCCAACGACTGTTCCTTTCGCTGGACTCGGTCGTCGTCACCGAACTGGTTCGCGGCATCCTGGCCCCCTTTGGGCACGGAATGTGGACGGCCATCGTCGGTGGGGCGATCTTCGCCGCAGCGCGTGGCCGCGGCCGGCGATACATCTGGATCCTGGGTGCTTACGTGCTGGTATCGGTACTCCACGGCGCCTTCGATTCGATCAACGGGATCACCGGTTATGTCGTGGTATCGATCGTCGGGTTGATCCCGCTCGTATGGCTATGGCTCCGGGTGGATGGCCGCGGCGGTGTCCTTCCCCGAGGTGATCACTAGCCGGGTTGCGCCCGAGCCGCTGCCTGAATCAAATCGGCAGTTGAAGTTTCGAGCGAGTGCTGGTATGAGTCGGTAATGGCCTTGGCAGCGTCGGCGGCCCGTCCTCCGACCGCCCGACCGGCGAGAGACCTTTGCCTCGCGCCCGGCCGCACCATCGACGCCCCCGTCGTCCAGGGCGGCCGCTACGGTCGCATGTTCCCCAACCTGGCGGCCGCGACCTTCGACGACGATCGCCTGCTTGCTCTCGGCACCTCCGGCGGCATCTGCGATGGCGGTCGATGCGATGCCGACAGCCACGTCGAGGCAGGCCAGCCTTTCTTCGGACAGTATCTTGCGCATGACATCACCGCCGATCGCTCGCCATTGCGCGCCCATGCGGATATCAACGTCCTCCGCAACGTTCGCTCCCCGCGCGCCAACCTGGAAACGCTCTATGGCGGTGGCCCTGTGGGCTCGCCCTATTTGTTCGATCAGGACGATTCGGCAAAGCTGTTGCTTGGGGTTGACGGCGACCTCCCCCGCAACCAACAGGGAATCGCCTTGGTCGGCGATCCGCGAAACGATGTGCATGCCTTCATGACGGGCTTGCAGCTGGCCTTCATCCGCGCCCACAACCACCTGGTCGACCGCCTTCGGGCCGACGGCGTTCCCGACTCGGATCTCTTCGAGGACGCTCGCCTGGCACTGGTCTGGCACTACCAGTGGGTGATCCTCCACGATTTCCTGCCCATTCTCGTCGGCGACGAGCTAACCACCAAGGTACTGAAAGACGGGCCGCGGTTTTACCACCCGGAGGGCGAGCCGTTCATCCCCGTGGAATTTGCCGACGCCGCCTACCGCTACGGCCACTCCCAAATCAAGGCGGACTACCAGCTGCGGAAGGGGGGCCCGCGCTTCGCGGTCTTTCCGGACCTGGCCGGCTTCCGCCCGCTGGCGGCCGAGCACTCGGTCGACTGGCGGCTGCTCTTTGATGTGCCCGTTCACCCACCAGCACAGCGGGCGAAACCGATCGATGGTCAGCTGCCCACGTCACTCATCCGGCTCCCCGAGTCGATCACCGGTGCGGTTGAGGTGAACGCCTATCGCTCGCTGGCGGCGCGGGACCTGCAGCGAGGCCAGGGCACCGGCCTCCCGTCCGGGGAGGCCGTGGCTCGCGCGCTCGGCGCGACGCCATTGACCCGCAACGAACTGGCTCTCGGCGACTGGGATGGTGAGACGCCACTGTGGCTGTACATCCTGCGAGAGGCGGCGGTTCAGGGCGGCGGCGATCGGCTGGGCGCAGTGGGTGGCCGCATCGTTGCCGAGGTCCTCGTCGAGATCGTCCGCCAGGATCCCGAGTCCTACCTTTCGAGCAACCCCTCCTGGCGGCCGACTCTCGCCTCGCACGAAGCTGGGACCTTCAAGATCCGCGATCTCCTGCTCCTGGCCTGCTAGCCTGCCGACCACCACCTGTGCTGGAGACGCGCCTCAGGACGGCGCTAGATACCGAGCAGGCACCACCGCATCATCGGCAATCCGCATCGCTCACCGTAGAGTCGTGATCGCTCGCCGACCGGTCTCGGCCGGGGTTACAGCCGACGGCACTTCCGCGGTCTGGACCTCCGCTTGGGCTGGTTGGGTATCTGTCGTGTCCGCCAGCGGAATCCTCATCGTAAATGTGCTGCCACGTCCGCGCTCTGATGCGACAGTGATGTCTCCGCCGTGAAGCCTTGTGGTCTCCCGCGCCAGATAAAGGCCGAGACCGCTTCCACGTATGTCCGCGGTATCATCCGTGACGATCCGACCGAACCGGCGGAACAACTGGTCGAGCTGCTCGGGCTCGATGCCGAGTCCGTGATCCCGCACAGTTAGTTCGGCCCACCCGGGTACCGAGAGCAGATCGCACGCGACCTCCCCTCCTTCGGGCGAGTACTTAATGGCGTTATCCAGCAATTTGTGGAGGACCATCGACACCCTTTTGCGGTCAGCTTTGACTGGAACCGCTTGGTCGGGCATCACCAGGCTCAGCGTGTGACCGGCGGTTGCCGTCAGCCGAACCGTTTTGACCACGTCGGCCACGATCTCGCGGAAATCAAGGTTTTCGAGGTCTAAGGCAAGAGGCACTTCTTCCATACGGGCCACTTCGAGCATTTCCCCGATAAGACGGTTCAACTCCCGCCCTTGCGCCGTCAGCACCGAGAGCGCCGCTTTACCCCTTTCGTTGACCTCGCCGAGGTCGCCCTCCTCGAACAGCGACAGGTATCCGCAAATGAGTGACACCGGAGTCCGGAGCTCATGCGACGCCAGCTTCAGGAACTGGGACTTTGTCTCCTCCAGGATTGCCATCCGGTCGGCATGCTCGCGGAACTTTGCGGCTTGTCGCCGTTCCGATTCGAGGAGCTGATCCTGGATCTGTTTCTTCTCGGTGATGTCCCGCGTGATTTTTGCGAATCCGCGCAAGCCGCCGGTCTCGTCATACAGCCCTGTGATGACAACGCTCGCCCAGAAGCGCGAGCCATCCTTTCGGACCCGCCAGCCTTCTGCCTCGAACTGACCCTGCTGCCCGGCCACCCTCAACCCCATTGCTGGTATTCCTGCGGCGACATCCTCGGCGGGATAGAAGGTTGACAGATGGCGTCCGAGAATCTCTTCAGCCCGGTAGCCCTTGATCCGTTCCGCACCCTGGTTCCAACTGGTCACGTGGCCGGCTGGATCCATCAGGAAAATCGCGTAGTCTTTCACTCCGTCGACCAGCAGCCGAAAGCGCTCTTCGCTGGTCCGTAGCTGAGTGCTAGCAACCTGAGCCTGAATGAGCAACATGGCATGACGCAGGGCAAGGACGCAGATGCTCCCCAACTCGCGGAGGGTTTCCAGGTCGCGAGGTTCAAACGGGCGATCCTCCCGACGGCTCACAGCAATGGTCGCGAAGACTTCTCCCTCGACGATCAGCGGCACTGTGACGGTGTGTCGGACGCCTGCCAACTGTTCCCGGAAGGGCGTCGGAAGCGTCGCCGGATCCAACGCGCGGACCATAGGCTCCTGCTGATTAACGAGTCGTTGAAATTCCGGCGCGGTGATTCGCCAGCGGCCACCGGCTTGCGCCGGTGGGCCGCTGCGATCGAAACTGCCTTCGATCACGACCCACTCGCCGTCCACTCTCGAAAGGGTGGCTCGCTCAGCATTGACGGCGTCCGCTATCCGCTCAAGAAGCTGCTCAGAGAATTCCCGCAGGCCCGACAGGGTGGCCACGTCGGAGACCATGCCCCCATCAGTGTGGCCGGGCACCCGTTCACTATCGCGCATCGGTGGATATCCCCCTGGTCCTAACGGCGGCAGACAGACAAGTCTGTCTTGCATTATGGTATGCACGTAGGCAAGCTTGTCAATGCTGAAGCTCAGTTGGTTAGCGGATGAGCGGTAAAACTGCGGCGAGCGGTGCCACCGTGCGGTCATCGCGGCGGCCGAAGCCAGGAGACGGGGTCAGCCAGGCGCGAGAGAGAGTCCTGACGGCCGCCTATGACTTGTTCAGTCGGCAAGGGGTCCGGGCAGTCGGCATCGACACGATTATCGCCCGGGCCGATGTCGCCAAGATGACCTTTTACCATCACTTCCGCTCCAAGGACGACCTCGTTCTGGCCTTCCTCGAGAGACGGGAGCAGCTATGGACTCATCAGTGGCTCGAGGCCGAGGTCACACGCCGGGCCACTACCCCCCGCGACCGCTTGCTCGCGATTTTCGACGTCTTTGACGAATGGTTCCAGCACGACGACTTCGAGGGATGCTCCTTCATCAACGTTCTTCTCGAGATGTTCCAGCCGGGTCCCGTGAGACGGGCAACCACGTCTCATCTGGCCAACATCAGGGTCTTCTTGCGTGCCCTGGCCGCGGCTGCCGGCGTCTCCGACTCGGATGACTTCGCCCGTAAATGGCATGTGCTGATGAAGGGATCGATTGTGGCGGCTGGCGAGGGCGACCGGCTCGCAGCCCGACGTGCACGCGACGTGGGCGAACTGCTCCTGGCGGCCGAGCTCCCCTAGCGGCCGGCGGGCGCGGTTTCGGCTTCAAGCGGTCTCCGCATCCTATATATGTGCATGTTCAGGATTGATCCTAAGAAGAGAACCTAAACTCGGATCAGCGATTCAGGCTTGACGGCGAGGCTCTGAGCTCGGCACCGGTCTCTAACCCGGAGACGAAACCGTCCCAGCCCACGGTTGAGCCGGATTCGGACGCCGGTGCCGTCACGACCAGGAGCCGGGCTGGCTTGCCACCACGAATCTTGTAGCCGTGCTCAATACCGTTTGGAAGGAAGATGAAGCCGCCTTCATCCACGTCAAACTCGTCATTACCGCAGCGGAACGTCAGGGCCCCCTTCAATACGTAGAAGACCTCGTCTTCGGAGTTGTGGGTATGGCCCGGCCACTCGTCTTGATCCGTCGCGTACTCGAGTACCGCGAATCGCCGTCCTTGTCGCCGTTCTCCCAATTTGACGATGAACTCAGCGCCCACGTCGTAAACCCAGCCCTCTCCTGCCCCAAGGGCATAAGGACGGTTTGCGTTCTTCTCCACAGCTCCTCGGTCAGTCTTGCTTTCCATCGCCGTAACGTTACGAAAGATCACCACCGTCCGTAGCCGAAAAGTCAGGTGCGGTAGCCTGCATGATAAATGTCGCCTCGATGCTGGGGAACTGTGCTCGCCAGTCTGGCCCTGACCAGCTTCCTCAGGGCGTATGCCAGCCCCGTGGCAGCCTCGCCGACGCAGTGATGAGAAGCGAGGTCATCGGCAGCCTGCTTCGCCCGCCCTACCTAACAGAGGGCCGCCGCCGCCAGGAGTCAAGTGAGATCACGGCAGCCGAGTTCAAACGCCTCGAGGACCGGGCCGTTGACGATGCCATCGAGATGCAGACGCAGGCGGGGATCGATGTGATCACCGACGGTGAGATGCGGCGTTACGCGTTTTACGGGCATCTCATCGATTCGGTTGAGGGCTTCGATAAGTACGGCGGCTGGGGCATCGAGTTCCGTGATGAGCAGGGTGAAACGATCCGGCTGCGCCGGCCGGTGGTGGTCGAGAAGCTCCGCTGGCGCCGTCACATGGCCGCGGAGGATTGGACCTACCTGCGCGCCCGGACGCCGCATCCGGCCAAGATCACGCTCATCTCGGCCCAGCAGGCCGCCGCCTACTACGACCCGGAGAAGTCACGGGATGCCTACCCGACCCGTGACGCGTACCTGGCCGACATCGTCGACATCACTCGCCGCGAGATCGAGGAGCTACGCCGCCTCGGCTGCACCTACGTCCAGATCGATGCTCCGCAGTACGCTGCCCTGCTCGATCACGATCTACGCGAGGGCTACCGGCGGCGGGGCAGCGATCCCGACCAACTCCTCGACGAGTGTATCGAGATGGACAACGCGATCATCGCGGACCACCCCGGGATGACCTTCGGGATGCACATCTGTCGTGGCAACAACCAGAGCAAGTACTACGCGGAAGGCGGTTATGGCCCAATCGCCCGGGTGCTGAGCCGGTCCCGGTTCAATCGCTACCTCCTGGAGTACGACGACGAGCGCTCGGGTGGGTTCGAACCGCTCCAGGAGGTGCCCGAGGACCGGGTTGTCGTCCTCGGGCTGGTCACCACCAAGCGGCCGCGACTCGAGACCGAGCAAGACCTGAAGGGACGGATCGCCGATGCCGCGCGCATCATTCCGCTGGAGCGACTGGCCCTCAGCCCGCAGTGCGGCTTCGCCTCCACGATGGAGGGCAATAAGTTGAGCCAGAACGATCAGCGGGCCAAACTGGAGCTCGTGGCTCGGGTGGCGCGCTCCGTCGGCTGATGTGAAGAACCGGGGCTCCGCGACTGGCCAGTGCTAGGCTGGGTCAAACAGTGGCCCTCCCCGACGCAACGACGCCTTTCACTCGCCGGTCCGCGCGGATCGGAGGGATCACCGCGCTCGTCGGTGCGGCCGGCGTCCTCGCCGGCTGCGCGCTTCCCTACGCGACGATCACGTACGGAACAGACGACCCGACCCATCCATCGGTCTTCAATTCTGGATTCGGTGGAAACACGCTCTTCGCCGCCGAGCCGCTGGCCGTGGTGATGTTTAGCTTCGTCGCGGCCGTCATCCTGTTAACCCCCACTCGGCCGATCCTGCAGTCCGTCGCCGCCGGCATGCTCATCGCTTTTGGAATCCAGACCTTCGTCTTCTTCTTCGGATATGTCGGCCTGGGTATGTATTCCGATTCATCGTTCAAAGGCTCCATTGGCATCGGGACCATCATCGGCATGGTCGCTGGCCTCTGCGTGCTGGGCGGCGGGTTGATCGCACTCATTGTCCGAAGCAGACCAGCCGGCTCGCCGAGCGCGGAATTCGTGACGCCGGTCACGCCCGGCTGATGCTGGAGGCCGGCTCGAGCCAGTCACGCCTGCCGCAACTCGATCGCCCGGGTGCCTTCCTGAAGGCCCTGGGCATGCAATTCGAAGCGATCGGGCCGGACCGCGTCGTCGGCTCGATCGACGTCGGGCCGGATCATCACACGCCCTGGGGAGTCGTCCATGGCGGAACGTTCACCACGGCAATCGAGAGCGCAGCCAGCGTCGGCGCGTCCCTCGCCGTCGTCGATCGTGGCCAGTTCGCGGTTGGCGTCAACAACAACACGGATTTCCTGCGCCCGATCGTGAGGGGTCGTCTGACCCTCGTGGCCGAAGCCGTTCATCAGGGTGCGACCCAGCAGCTCTGGCAAGTGAGCCTTACTCGCGAGGACGGGAGGCTTGTCGCGCGCGGCCAGGTTCGCCTCCAAAATGTGAGCCTGCCGGATCCCGGACCGCCTAGCCCAGGCTGAACGGCGGATATTCGTCAGTGACCAGGACCACCGCATAGCCGGTGACCCGATTACTCCAGCGGATGACCCCCACCACGAAGTCGAACAAGCCGCGCGGATACCGCCCGGTGAACAGGATGGCGAACCACGCGACGATGACCGCCACCACCGCTCCAATCGCCAGAAAGAAGAGCACGATGTAGTGCGGAATGGCCAGCAGCCACTTCACCAATGGGAGCCACCGATTCAGCTGTCGCGCGTCCGGGTAGGGAAAACCGAGATGCACGGCCTGCTCTTCATCGGTCGACGGATAGTGGTCGTCCAGCAAGGCAATGTAGGCGGTGACGCGGTTGGAGAATCGGAGGAGTTGGAGGTTCCAGTCAAACCACCAGCGTGGATACTTCTGCCGAAAAAGGATCATCAGCACCAGCGGGAGAAATAGAAGGCCGCCCCCGGTCGCAACGCTGCTAACGGTCTCGTTCGTGCCATTTGTGCTCGTGACATATCGCAGCGAGGCGCCGGTCAGCAGAGTGAGGATGATCCCGATCGGAATCACGGCGATAATCCGGAATGCCGTACTAAGCCGATTGAGATCTCGGTCCGGGAAGTCGACCGTAAACACTACCGGATAGGTCGTCTTCATATTGATCCCCTTCTGGTGAATTTAACGGCTCAGCTCGCTAACACCGGTACCCAGACGCGGCGAAACCGCAGGACAAGAATAAGCCCCTTCTCAGCCGGATCGGTGCTGACGGGCTGCGCGGTGAGATTTTTGCGCCTGCGCATGAGCGCGGGCGGCCGCCTCCTCCGCTGCCGCCGCGCGTTCGGCGGCTCTCTCGGCTGCAGCTGCGGCATCTGTCGCCTCCTTCCGAAAGCGGCGCGCCGTCGCCGTGGCTCGCTGAGCCAGTTCGTCGTCCGATCGCGCCGTTCGCTGGGCGACTTCCGCGGCACGCCGAGCCTCGGCCTGCTCGGCCCGCTTGCCCCCAGCTGACGTTGCGCCCGCTGCGAACATTTCGAGCATGTCATCACGGGGCCGCGGCTCGGAAGCCAGTGCTCCCGTTTGCAGCCGATCCCATGTGTCGCCGCCCTCAAGCGCCGCCAGGCGAAGGATCTCACGGATGCGCCGAACCGTTTCTTCACCACTAGCGTGTCGAGCCCGGCGAAGCGAGGCCGCCGCGGCATTACCGGCCTCTTCAAGTTTCCGCTGAAAGGCTTCCGATGCGGCGCGCAAGTCTCGTGCCGCATTCGAATGGCCCCTCGCGGCAGCAGCCTGGGCCTTCACCAGCGCCTGGGCGCCGCTCCGCAGCTCGCCAAGCATGGGCCGATCGCGGACCTGGTTGACAGCCCATAACGGCATCGAGGGCTTCTTGAGGCCGGATAGCTGGCGGGCCAGGTCGGTCTGCCCGGACGCTTTCAGCTCCTTCGCCCTGGCGTTACGGCGCGGTGTGAACTGGTCCAGGGGTTGGGCCAGCAGCTCGGCAGCCAGCGTGTCGAAGTCCACCTTGGATCGATACTACGTTCTGCTAAGGGACGCTCGGCGCCAGGCCGAGGAGTTCGGGGCGGCACCCTGGATTCGATCTGCGTAGCATCTTGGTGTGGGCCCGCGTCACGCTCGTCCTGCACGATTGATCGCCATTTTCGGTTCCGGAGAGACCAGCCCCGTGATGACGTCTATCCACCAGGAACTGGTCGGGCGGGTCAGCAACTCGCGACTCGACGCCATCCTTCTCGATACGCCTTTCGGCTTCCAGCAGAACGCCGACGAGATCGCCGCCCGAACCATCAGCTATTTCCGCGAACACGTGGGATGCGAGATGGGGCTCGCCTCGTTTCGGCATGGCGGACGGGCCACCGCTCTCGAATTCGAACAGTTTCTCACGCGTCTGGGCGATGCGAATTATGTCTTCGCGGGACCCGGCAGTCCAACCTACGCGCTGAGGCACTGGCGAGACAGCCCGGTGCGGGAACGGCTTATCGAGAAGGTCAACCACGGCGGGTGCGTCGCCTTCGCCAGCGCCGCGGCGATCGGCCTCGGTGCCTTCGCCCTTCCCGTCTACGAGATCTACAAGGTTGGTGCCGATCCGTGGTGGACGGAAGGGCTCGACCTGCTCGGCGAGATCGGCGTTCGATGCGTCGTCATCCCGCACTACGACAACCGCGAGGGCGGAACCCACGACACACGGTTCTGCTACATGGGGGAGTCCCGGCTACGCCTCCTGGAATCGATGCTGCCGGAGGATGTCCTGATCCTCGGCGTCGATGAGTACACGGCGTGCATCATCGATGTCGACGCCCAATCCGTGACCGTGCGAGGCCGCGGAGGGGTCACCGTCCGACGCCGGGGGATCGAACGACGCTGGGAACGGACGACCTTCGCGCTGAGCGAGTTGCCGCATCCTCAGGTCGGTCGCGCGCCGATTTCGCCCCCTTCCGCACTGGAGCGGGACGGGGACACCTCGCCAATGCTCGAGCAGGCGCGGGAGCGGGCCCTTCAGGGCCGTGACGCCCTCGATCGACGCGACATCGACGGCGTCGTGGCGGCCATCCTCGAGACCGAGAGCGTGCTCAACGAGTGGGCGGCGGACATGGTTGGCACCGATGAGCGCGATCGGGCGCGGGCCGAGATGCGCAACCTGATCGTCCGCCTCGGCGACCTCGTACGCGGCGGCGGGTCCGACGACGTTCGCGAGTATGTGGCGCCCCTTGTCGATGTCCTCCTGTCGCTGCGTGGCGAAGCCAGGCGTGAGCAGCGCTTCAAAGATGCCGATCGCCTGCGCGCGATCCTCGCGCAATGCGGTGTCGAGGTCCAGGACACGCCGTCCGGGACGGCCTGGTCCATGCAGTCGCAGAACTGAGCGGCGAATGAAGACGGTCGAGCTGCGGCGTCACACGGCCAGCGATGGTGACCGGCTGACCCCGGAAGGAATTCAAGCAGCGGTCGAGATCGGAAGCCGGTTCGTCGAGCCTTACGATCTCCTGATTTCATCCGGCGCGCAGCGCGCGACCCAGACATTGGCCTGTTTCCTGGCTGGGTCGGGCAAGCGCTCGCCCGGTGGCGTGACCGTCGACGAGGGCTTCCGTTCCACGATGGAGGAGCGCTGGTTCTCGGTGGCCCGGCAGTCGGGCAGCCGTGACATCGGCGCCTTTCAGAAGGCGGACAGCGCCCTGGTCGAGGAAGAAGCGAAACGGTTCGGCGGCGCGCTGCGCCGGGTGTTCGAAACGCTCAACGACGGCCGCCGAGCATTGATCGTCGGCCACTCACCCATGCACGAGGCGGCGGTCTACGGGCTCACCGGCCAGGTCATCGCTCCGATTTCCAAAGGAAGCGGGGTACGCATCGTGCAGGACGGTCGTGATTTCCGCATCGAGCCGCTGACCTAACGGATCAGCGGAGGCGGCGCTGGCCGCGAGACCACAGGCGGAATGGGGCATCCAGGAGGGCCAGCACAAACAGGGCAACCACCGCCCCGCCGACGATGTACCAGGGCCACGGACCCATC
>VBEN01000146.1 GCA_005881175.1 Chloroflexota bacterium | reverse complement strand
AGCTCGACCTTCTCCTGCGGCGTGAAGCCGGCGGCCGGCTCGTCTAGCAGGAGAAGCGCTGGGTTCGTCGCGAGCGCCCGGGCGATCTCGAGGCGGCGTTGCGACCCATACGGGAGATTCCGCGCGTACGTGTGGGTGTAGCGCTCGATCCCGACGAATTGGAGAAGCTCGATCGCGCGGTCGCTCACCCGACGCTCTTCGGCGCGCTCGACGGGCGTCTTGAAGAGCGAGTCCCAGAGCTTCGCGTGCATGCGGCAGTGCTGCCCCAGGCGAACGTTGTCGAGCGCCGACATGTACTCGAAGAGCCGGATGTTCTGGAACGTTCGGGCGATGCCGAGCGTCGCGACCTGATGGGGCTTGGCCCCGGTGATCTCGCGGTCCTGGAAGATCACGCGCCCGGTCGTCGGCGGGAAGATCCCGGTGATCCCGTTGAAGAGGGTGGTTTTGCCGGCCCCGTTGGGGCCAATGAGCGCGAAGATCTCGCCCTTCTTCACGTCGAAGGTCACGTCATCGACGGCCACGAGCCCGCCGAAACGCTTCGTGACGTGGTCGACGCGCAGGATCGGCGGGATCACCTCGACGGTCATGTAGTCTCCGCGGTCACGTCTTCGATGACCGGCTCGTCGTGCACACCCTTGTGGAGCTCCTGCTCGCGCTGGCGGCTCGGCAAAAGCCCTTGCGGCCTCACCAGCATGACGATCACGAGGATGAGTCCGAAGACCAGGAATTTGAGCCGAGAGATGAACTCAGCGATCCCGGGATAGTCGCCGCTCGACCGCACGAGACCGGAGAGTCCGATCGAGCTCACGAAGTTCACCGCGTATTCGGGGAGCTGCTGCAGCAGCACGAAGATCACGTAGTAGATGAGCAGCGCTCCCGTGATGACACCGGGGATGTTCCCCATACCGCCGAGCACGACCATCACGAGGATCGTGATCGAGACGGAAAAGCCAAAGTTCTCCGGCGAGACGAGCGAGAGCTTCCCGGCGTAATACGTTCCGGCGAACCCGCTGAATGCTGCGCCGATCGAGAAGGCGAGGAGCTTGACGGCAACCGTGTTCACGCCCATCGCGGCCGCCGCGACCTCGTCCTCGCGCACCGCCATCCAGGCCCGGCCGAGGCGCGAGCGGTGGAGGTTCCGCACGAGGATCACGCAGATGATGACGAGGATGACCATGATCACGTAGTAGGCGAGCGACGAGATGACCTTGAAGTCGGTCACGAACGCGAACGCATCGCCCGACCACGGCCCCTGCAGCCACAGCGGAAGCGACGGAATGTCCAGGGCGGAGATCCCGTTCACTCCGCTTGTCCACGACGAGGCATTGCGGAAGACGCGCGGCACGATCTCACCGAAACCGAGAGTCACGATGGCGAGGTAATCGCCGCGCAGCCGAAGGGTCGGGGCGCCAAGGATCACTCCGAACGACGCCGCGACGAACATCGCGATCAGCAGCACGATCCAGAACGAGATGTGGATCGGCTCCCCGAGTGGCGTGACCCGCATGTGGTCCGATGCCAGGAACGCATAGGTGTACGCCCCGATGGCGAAGAACGCGGCGTAGCCGAGGTCCAAAAGGCCCGCGAACCCGACCACGACATTCAGACCGATCGCCAGGAGCACATAGACACCAGCGTCGGCGGCGATGGTCATGATGGCGGACGAGTTCCCGCCGGTGATGACGTTCACGAGAATGGGGAAGAAGATCGCGGCAACGAGCAGGACGACGTACGCGATCGTGTTCGGATCGCGGCGCGGCCCGCCTTCCCAGAACTGCCGCAGCATGCTCACTTCTCGGGCACCCGCATCCCGAGGAGTCCTGTCGGGCGGAAGATCAGCACGAGGATGAGGATCGTGAAGATCACGACCTGCGTCCATGCGGAGTCGAAGTAGCCGTCCCAGAACGATTGGATCATCCCGATGACCAGGCCGCCGATGGCAGCACCGTAGATGTTGCCGATGCCTCCGAACACCGCGGCCGTGAAGGCGACGAGCCCTGCGCTGAAGCCCAGGTCGAAGACCGAGGTGTTGTAGTAGAGGCCGTACATCGTCCCGCCCGCGCCGGCGAGGATCGCGCCGATGAAGAACGTCGCCGCGATCGTCCGGTCGATGTCGATGCCCATGAGCAGGGCCGCGTCGCGATCCTGGGCCGTCGCGCGCATCGCTTTTCCCAGCCTGGTTCGGTCGACGAACAGGGCGAGCCCGATCACGAGGACGATCGACACGCCGATCACGAGCAGATCCTTGGCGCCGATCGTCGCGCCGAAAATCTCGAACCCCGCGTTCGGAATGATGTTCGCGTAGTGCACGTTGGACGGCCCCTTCCAGAGGAACAGCACGCCCTCCAGGAAGAACGAGACGCCTACCGCGGTGATCAAGGGCGCGAGCCGCGGCGCGTGGCGAAGCGGCCGGTACGCGATCCGCTCGATGCTGATGTTCAAGATCCCGCACGACAGCATCGTCAGCCCGAAAACGGCGAGTAGCGCGATCACGGATCCGGCGGTGAACGTCCCTCCCTCACGAAGACCGAAGATCGGCAGGAGTGACGCTGAGAGGAACGCTCCAAAGGCGAACACGTCGCCGTGGGCGAAATTGATGAGCTCGATGATCCCGTAGACCATCGTGTAGCCGAGCGCGATCAGCGCGTAGATGCCGCCGTTGGCGACGGCGAACGTGAGGATCTGAAGGAAGAACGACCCGCCCTGGGCAACGACCTTCGTGCCGAGAAGGATCAGGAATATGGCGATGATCGCTATGAGCGCGAAGTCGAGGATGCGACCGGCAGCCCCGGCGCGAAGACCACCTCGGCGTCGCCTGACCGCCTCGCCGATCGTCCCCACTCCCCCCTCGCGCGAAAAGGGAGGGGGCGCTTGCGCGCCCCCTCCGGGCTTCGCTTCTTAGAGCTGGCTCACCCGCCGACCGAGAACTGTTTCACGAAGACCCAGTCCTTGGCCGCGGTCTGGTACTGGTAGAACGCCATCGTGGCAGCGGTTGGGTCGCCGTTGTTGTCGAAGCTGTACGTACCTGTCGAAAGCTTGAGGTTCTTCGTCGCCTGGACCGCCGCGACGACCTGCTCGCGGGTCGGCATGTTGCCGCCGGCCGTGTCGATCGCTCGGCTGATCGCGTCCAGGAGGATCTTGGCGCAGTCGTAGCCCGGGAAGGTGTAGGCCGCGAGGTCTTCCTTCGCCGTGAACTTCGACTTGAAGTCGTTGATCAGGGCCTGGTTGTTCGGGTCCTGTGCCGCTTCGGCCGCGGCGTTGGTGAAGTACAGGTTGGCGTTTGCGTTGTCACCGGCGTCGGTGATGCAGTCGGAGGTGCCGATGCCGTCTGGGCCGAGGTACGGGATGTCCGTCGTGAAGATGCTCTTCATCTGCGCGCGCGGGATGCAGCCGTGAGTGGCGGACGTCGCGCCGGCGTAGATCGCCTGGGCGCCCGCGTTCTTGGCCGCCTGCAGGAAGGGCCGGAAGTCGTTCGTGGTCTTCCAGTCGAAGTCCTGGCGGAGCACGACGGTTCCGCCCTTCTTTGTGACTTCCTTGCCGAAGTTGTCGGCGACGCCCTTGCCGAAGGTCTCGTTGTCCGACCAGATCGCGATCTTCGTCGCCTTTAAGGTGTCGACCGCGAAGTCCGCCATCGCCGGACCCTGGACCGTGTCAGGCGCCGCGATGCGGAAGTAGTTGTTCTTTCCAGTCGGCCGCAGGGCCGCCGGCTGGGGGTCGCAGTACGAGAACGTCTGCGTCAGGCACTCGTTGGTGTTCGAAGGGCTGATCATCACGAGGCTTGCGCGGTTCGCGACGGGGATGGTCGCGCGCGCGACGTTCGAGTTGAACGGGCCGACGACACCCAGGATCTTCGAGTTGCCGACCATGTCGTTGAAGTTCTGGGCGCCCTTCTGGGGATCGTGGACACCGTTCACCGAGTCGTCGTATGGCTTGTGCGTGATCTTGAAGCCCTTGATGGTCGGTGTCAGCTGCACCGCGTAGGCAACACCCGCCTCGGGACCCCGGCCGCTCGCGCGGTCCGCGCCCGATGTCGGGAAGTTGCTTGCGATGATGATCTCGCCCTTATCCCCGCCGCCGCCACCTGTGGATGCTGGTGTGCAGGCAACGACGAGCGTCAGACTGGCGAGGATCGCAGCCGCCGAGAGCCAGCGTCTCTGCATGAGTTCCTCCCACTTCGCGATTTCGCTGCGTGGCCCCTTCGCGTTTCCCCTCCGCGTTGCGGGCCCGCGTTTGACGGTCGAGCGTAGGAGGCGGCCGAGCAGGCGTCAATCAAGGGCCGTGCCAGCATGTGACCGTGAGGGTCACCGGGCGCTCGTTCTCCGCACACCCGGCGCGACTCGCTGGCGCGTTCTTAGCCATCGCGGCGCTCTCCGTCATCGTCTGGTACCTCGCCTCGCCGCTCTTCGTTCGTACCTATGTGAACGAAGCGCTCCCCTCACCGACCCTCGCCCCGGACACGGCGGAGGCCGCCCAAACGGCACCGACGTCAGTGGCTCCGCGCGTGCTGCGGTCAGGCGAGCTTGGCTACGTCGATGGGATCCACAACGGAACAGGACCCGTGCGGATCGTCGACATCGGCGGCAGCCGTTACGTTCGTTTCGAGGACGTCATGCTGACCAACGCGCCCGACGTTCACGTCTATCTCTCTCGCGAGACAGGTGGTAAGTGGGACGCCGCAACCAGTCTCTATCTCGGCACCCTCAAGGCTACGAACGGCTCCTTTAACTACGAGCTCCCGGCGGATATCGACGTGGCGAGCTACCGGAGTGTCGTCGTCTGGTGCCGCGCTTTCAGGGTCCTCATCACGTGGGCCGATCTGCGGGAGGGTGCGGCCTTCGCCTAGGACCGAGGCGACCGCGAGTATGGTTCAGCGATGCCCGCGCGGCCGAAGCGACAAAAGCCCCGTG
Organism: Chloroflexota bacterium; assembly: GCA_005881175.1. Classification (GTDB taxonomy): domain Bacteria; phylum Chloroflexota; class Dormibacteria; order CF-121; family CF-121; genus CF-13. Next base: position 799 of record VBEN01000146.1, on the reverse strand, counting down.
CGACCGTGCGGCCCGATCCCGCGCTACGGTCGCGGGCCCGGAAGATCCTGAACCGCCTCGCGAAGGCGCATCCGGACTGGGGGCCCACGCTCCGCTTCTCCTCGCCGCTGGAGCTCCTCGTCGCGACGATCCTTGCCGCGCAGGCGCAGGACGAGCGGATCAACGAGGTCACCCGGGTCCTCTTCACGAAATACCGGAGCCCGGCGGACTACGCCGCGGCGCCGGCGGGGGTCCTCGAGCGGGACATCAAGGCGACCGGCTTCTACAACCAGAAAGCGAAGTCGCTCCGCGCGATGGCCCATGGCCTCCTGGAGGAGTTCGATGGAGAGGTGCCCTCCGACATGGACGGCCTCACCCGGCTGCATGGGGTCGGTCGCAAGACGGCATCGATCGTCCTCGGAGCGGCCTTTGGCGTTCCCGCGGTCGCCGTCGACCGCCACGTCGCTCGGGTCGCGGAGCGGCTTCGCCTCGACCGCGCGGGTCCGGACATCGAGGCGAGCCTCCGGACGATCTACCCGAAGAAGGACTGGATCAAGGCGACGTGGTGCTTCGTTCTCCATGGTCGTCGTGTCTGCCGGCCGACGCCGCTCTGCCCAATCTGTCCGATCAACGACCTCTGCCCGTACCCGAAGAAGACGAAGACGCTGCCCGCGGCGCTGCGATCCAACCTGCAAGTGCCGCGACGGCCAGCAGCAGCGCGTCGCCCGCGATGATCAAAATGCCCTCGGCCAGACGGTCGCCGGCGGGCTCGAGCGGCGCCGGCGCGAGACCGATCGCTTCGACCAGCACGTAACCGACA
>VBEN01000105.1 GCA_005881175.1 Chloroflexota bacterium | reverse complement strand
CTCAGGTCGATCTGGCCTGCCGTCGGCAGCGCATCGGCGGCGCCTCGCCGTCTCGCGCGATGGTGGCTTCGCTGAGACCAGACCTCGCCGTCAGGGGAGGATCGCAGTTACGGCCTGGAGCCCGCGGCCCGCGATGGCCCGCGGATCGCCTTTCCAGTAGCCAGGGTTGAACGTCTCCAGGCTCCAGGGGCCCGAAAAGCCACGCGTCTGGAGCTGCCGCGTCAGCTCCGTAAGTTTGATCACGCCCTCGCCGGGGAGCAGTCGATCCGCATCTTCGATCTCGCGCGGCGGCTTGTCCGGCGCGTCGTTGAGGTGCACGAGCACCACCCGATCTACCGGGTAACCCTCCAGCTGTTGGCTACCGCTGGCATGCCAGTGGCAGGAATCCAGGACGAGGTCGATGGCATCGATCCCCTCGACCGTCTCGGCGGCGATTGCCGGCGTGTTGATCGGACAGTCCGCAAAGCCCAGAAACTCGAACGCGATCCGGATGCCCACGGCGTCGGCGCGGTCGCGGGCGAGCCTAAGCGCGTCGCGGGTTCCGGCGATGGCCTTACGGGTGGCAAGTCCGGGTGCCCGGGGTGGGATGGCGAGCAGGTACGGTGACCCAACCTCGCCGCAGATGCGGAGCCGCGGCCCCAGGTCTGTTTCCAAACGCTGTCGATCCATGCGGCCGTCGGCCCGCACGGTTAGTGCCACCCCATTCAGCGTGAGGACGTCTCTCGGCCGAGCGACCTCTGCCGTCGCGCGGACCTCGGCGCTATCGCCGAGCAACCGTTCGGCGCGCGCCTCGATGCCGGCATAGCCGGTGTCGCGGGCAATCTCCAGGACCCGCTGGGTAGGCGTCGTCATCAAGGTGGCGCCGTTCAAATAGACCGCTGCGGTCACTTCTCGCGGATGACGCCGAAGGTCAGGCCGGCCACCATATACTTGCGGGCCACCACCATGAGTACCAATGGCACCGACATGGCGATCACGCCGGCGGCTGCCATCTGATTCCAGATGATGGCGAACTGGGTCACCAGTCCCTGCACACCGACGGGGAAGGTCTGGGCGTTTGGAGTGGCGGTCAGGATCAGGGCAAACAGGAACTCGCTCCAGGCGAAGGTGAACACGATGATGCCGGCGGCCATGATGCCCGGTGCGGCCAGCGGCAGCAACACCCGTAGGAACGCGGTCCAGCGATTGGCGCCGTCCACCAGGGCGACCTCCTCGACCTCGAGCGGGATTTCTGCCAGGAATCCTTTCAGCATCCAGATGGCGAAGGGCAGGTTGAAGAGCGAGTAGATGCCGATCAGCGCGATGGGCTGGTCATAGATCTGCAGCGTGCGGACGATGGCGAAGTACGGGATGACGACCGCGATCGGCGGCAGAAAGCGAAGGGAGAGGGCCCAGTTCAGGACTCCGACGCGCAGGCGGGGAGGGACAGGCAGCCGGGTGAGCGGGTACGTGATGACCAGCCCAACGGCAATGGTGACGATGACCGTGGACAGGCAGACGATCACGCTGTTGCGGAGCAGCATCCAGAACCCGCTGTCGATCAGCACGTTGCCGTAGGACTCCAGGGTCAGACTGCGAGGAAACAACGTGATCGACGTGTACAGCTCGGCCTTGCTTTTGAGCGAGGTCACCACCAGCCAGTACAGGGGAAAGGCGTAAAGAAGCCCTGCGACCGCCAGGCCGACGGTGATCAGGGCGACCCGGGCCCAAACCGCCGCGCTTCGCCGGCGGCGACGGCGCATCAGGCGCGCTCCAGGGGCAGCGCCCGGGTGACCAGCGCATACAGAATGCTGATCGATACCAGTACCAGCACCGCCAGGGCGGCCGCCTGTCCGGCGTCGAAAAACTTGAATTCGATCCGGTACATGTAGAGACTCAGCAGCTGGGTGGTCGTGCCCGGCCCGCCCCCGGTGAGGATGAAGACGTGGTCGAAGACGCGCAGGACGTCGGCGGTCCGAAAGAACAGGATCAACAGAAAGAGCGGCCACAGGTAATGCAGCTCGATGTAGATGAACTGCGTCCACCAGGTGGCGCCGTCCACCTGAGCCGCCTCCACGGATTCCCGGGGCACCGTCTGCAGTCCCGCAAACAGAACCAGGTACACGAATGGCGTCCATTGCCAGATGTCGACGGTGGCCACCGAGCCCATCGCCAGGATTGGGACGCCCAGCCACTGGATCTCTGAATGGGTGATGCCAGCCGACTGCAATAGATAGTTCAGCACGCCGTAGCCGGGGGCGTAGATGAGCCGGGCCACCACGCCGACGGCGACCGGCGGCACCACCAGGGGCAGCACGGCCAGCACGTACAAGGTGGCGCGCAGCCCGGGACGGCGGACGGTGCGATGGACCAGCAAGGCGAACGCGAGACCGAGCAGGATCTCCGTGGGTAGGACGATCAGGGCATAGAAGCCGGTGGCCCGAAGCGCTTCGTACAGCAGAGGGTTGCTCAGGGCTCGCCCGTAGTTGCTCAAGCCGATCAGCGTGCCATCGTCGCTGCTGATGGACTGAAACACCGCGATCACGAAGGGGATGGTCACGATCACGAAGACCGTCCCCAGCGCGGGCAGCAGGATCATGTAAGCGAGCCGCTCCTGCCGGCCCCGCCGGCGGCGCCCGGCCCGTACCGGCTCGGTGCCGGTTGGGGCCGGGATTTCAGCGACCAGGCGGCTCACATCGTCAAATGTAGGACGGGTCGGTCAGGACGGGTAATTAGCGGCTTTCATCGTGGTCCGGATCTCCCCGGCGGCCTTTTGCATCGCTGCTTGCGGCGACATCTGGCCGGCCACGGCCGCGTTCATCGCGGTGCCGTAGGAGGTCTCGACCGCGTTCCACTGATCGGTGCGGGGCCGCCAGTTGGGCACGGCATCGAACGACTGGGCCAGCGCCTGGAAGTAGGGATTCGCCGATGCCAGCGACGAATCGTTGAGGATACTCTTGCGGATCGGGATCCCGCCGTTGGCGACGTAGTTGCGCATGTTGTCCGTCTTCAGCATCCACTTGATGAAATCGGCGGCGGCTGAACCGTTCTTCGAACCCTTGGGGATGCCGAGCAGCCAGTTGCCCATCATGCCGAGACCCTTGCCGCTCTTGCCCTGCGGGATGGGGATATACGCAACCTTCCCCTTCACCTGGGAAACGCTGGGGTCCTCGACGATGTCGGTGATCTCGCCCGGCCAGACGGTGGATTGGTAAGCCTGGCCGATGGCCATCAAGCGTGACCGGTCCGCGGCATCGGTGTTTTCCGCGCCGGGCTCAGCGTACTTCTTCAGACTGCGAGTGAGGAAGGTGACGGCATCGATGGAGGCCGGCGTGTCCAGCTGGACCTTCCAGTTGTCGTCGAAAATATTGCCGCCGAACGACCAGAGGATTGGCAGCGAGTCGCTGCTCACGGGGTTGGTGGCTTTGCCGCGGATAACGTACCCGTAGAAGTTTGCCGCATTGTATTTGGCGGCATTGCTGAGCACGTCGTCCCAGGACTTCGGTGCATCGGACTTGTCCTTGCGGTACATGAACATCTCGACATTTCCGACGATCGTGATGCCGTAGAGATGCTGGGTCTTGCCCTGCTCGGTGGGCGGAACGGGGCCGTGCGGCGGCGGCCACGTACCGACGTCATACACCACGGTGGGGATGTCCGAGTCGCGCGTGAACCCGAAGTTCGAGTCGAGTGGCTGGAGGGCGCCCATGGTGCCGAACTTCGGCATCCAGGGGTCGTCCATCATGCAGAGGTCGTAAGAGGACCCGTTGGCCTGGAAGGTCGTGACCAGCTTCTCGAACAGCTGGTCGTAGGGGAACTCGACGACCTCCATGGTGATGCCGGTCTCGGACTTGTATTTTCCAACCACCTTCTTCAAGGGCGCGTCCTCGTTGCCCTTGACCGCCGCGATCACCAGTTTCGACGGCTTGTTCGAGGTGCCGGTGCTCGTCCCACACGCTGCCAGGATGGCCGGAAGTGAGGTGAACGCGGCACTCGTCACCGCGGTCCGTTTGACAAATTCACGCCGGGTAATTCGCTGCATTCCCTTTCCTCCTCCGAGGTTGTCGATCCCGCTCATGCGCCGAACCCCCACTATAGTATTGAGGTCAGGTTGTCATGACAACTAGTTTCTGCGGCCGATAGGCCGCAGGCTTGAGGGGAATGGGGGCTCGAAGGGGACTGACGGACGCCGCTCTCGACCGGGCGAGCCCGGTACCGCTGTATTACCAGTTGGCCGAGAACCTGGAGACGGCGATCCGTTCGGGCTCGCTCTCCTCCGGATCCCACCTGGAGAATGAAATCGAGCTCGCCCGGCAACTCAGAGTGAGCCGACCCACCGTGCGCCGCGCGATCGCCGTCCTGGCGAACAGGGGTTTGGTCATTCGCCGGCACGGCATCGGCACGCTGGTGGTTCCGGTCCGCGTGCGGCGGCCGGTCCGCCTCAGCAGTCTGTACGACGATCTGACGGAGGCCGGGCAGGCGCCGACTACGCGGTTGCTAGCTTATGAAGTCGTCCCGGCTCCGCTCGACGTGGCGACCGGCCTGCAGCTATCCGGGGAAACGCGGGTCCTGCACTTCGAGCGATTGCGGCTTGCGAGTGGCCAACCGATTTCCTTGATGCGCAACTTCGTGCCGTTGGCGCTCAAGGAGGTGGTGACCGAGGAAGGTCTCAAGCTCACCGGCCTCTACCGGCTGCTGCGCCAGAGTGGCATCCATCTGCGGCTCGCCTCGCAGTCAATCGGGGCGCGCAGCCCCCGGCCCCGGGAAGCCAGGTTGCTGAAGCTGGGCCCTGGTGCGCCGCTACTCACGATGCGGCGCATCAGCTACGACGATGCCGGCCAGCCGGTCGAGTATGGATCGCACATCTACCCGGCGGAGCGGTATTCCTTCGAGATGAGCGTCGTGGCAGACTCGAGAACGTGACCGTCGCCCCCGCCGAACTGCTCGCCCGCCTTACCGAGATCCGCGCCACCGATCCGGACGCCGTGCACCGGGCGCTGGCGAAGCGGCGCCGCCGGCCGCTGCTCGAACGTGGATCACTGTTCCTGATCGCGGCCGATCACCCGGCGCGCGGCGTGCTCAAAGTTGGCGCCGACCCGATGGCGATGGCGGACCGAGGCGAGTTGTTGCGCCGGCTGCTGACGGCGCTGGGACGACCGGGCGTCGACGGCATCCTGGGCACGGCGGACATCATCGATGACCTGGCGTTGCTCGGGGCGCTCGAGGGCAAGGTCGTGTTCGGGTCCATGAACCGTGGCGGACTGACCGGTTTCCGATTCGAGCTGGACGACCGGTTCACCGCCTACACCGTGGAGGGGATCATGGCGGCGGGGTTGGATGGGGGCAAGATGATGGTCCGCGTGGCCGATGAAGCAGAAGCGCTGCGGACGCTGGCTTCGTGCGCGCACGCCATCGATGAGCTGTCCGCCCGTAAGCTCCCCGCGATGATCGAGGTCTTCGCCAGTGAGGTCGATGACGGGCGGGTGCGCAACCGCGCCGATGCGGACTCATTGATTCGCGCCATCACGGTCGTCTCGGGTCTGGGCACCACGTCGGGGTACCTGTGGCTGAAACTCCCGGTCGTCGATGACCTCGACCGGGTGATGCGCGCCACCACGCTGCCCACGTTGCTGCTCGGCGGAGATCCCGGCGACGATCCAGCGAAGACGTTTGCCAACTGGAAGCGGGCGATGGCCATCCCGCAGGTTCGCGGCCTGGTGGCCGGTCGAACCTTGCTGTATCCCAAAGACGGCGATGTCGCTCGCGCCGTCGACGCCGCGGCGGCGATCGTTGCCGAAAAGGGAAGGTTATGACGGTAACTCGTTTGACGATGGCGCAAGCGCTGGTGCGATTTCTCAGCGCGCAATACGTCGAGCGTGACGGCATCGAGCATCGCTTCGTCAACGGATGCTTCGGGATTTTCGGCCACGGCAATGTAGCCGGCGTCGGGGAGGCGCTTTACGAGCGTCCCGACTTGATGACGTATTACCAGGGCCGCAATGAGCAAGCGATGGTGCACGCGGCAGTGGGGTACGCGCGAATGAAGAACCGGCTCGGCATCCTGGCCTGCACCAGTTCGATCGGACCGGGGGCGACAAACATGATCACTGGAGCGGCGCTCGCCACCATCAATCGCATTCCGGTGCTGCTCTTGCCCGGCGACGTGTTCGCCTCGAGGCCGGCGGACCCGGTCCTGCAACAGCTCGAGGTGCCCTGGCGAGGCGATGTCTCGGTCAACGACTGCTTTCAACCGGTTTCTCGCTACTGGGACCGGATCACACGCCCCGAGCAGGTGATCCCAGCCGCGCTCGAGGCGATGCGGGTGCTGACCCATCCGGCCGAGACGGGCGCCGTTACGCTCAGCCTGCCGCAGGATGTGCAGGCCGAGGCCTTCGACTATCCGGACGCGTTCCTCCACAAACGCGTCTGGCACATCGCGCGGATGTCGCCGGATGTCAGCGCCCTCGACCGGGCGGCGGCGCTGATCCGTGGCGCTCGCCGGCCCATGGTGGTCGCCGGCGGCGGCGTCATTTATGCCGAGGCGACCGAGGCGTTGCGCAGGCTGGTGGATGCGACCGGGATCCCGGTAGGGGAGACGCAGGCCGGGAAAGGATCGCTGCCCTATGATGACCCGTCGAATCTGGGCGCTGTCGGGGCGACCGGGACGCTGGCGGCGAACCGGGTCGCGCGCGAGGCGGATGTCGTGCTGGGGATCGGTACCCGTTGGACCGACTTCACCACGGCTTCGCACACGATCTTCGCCAACCCGGACGTTGCCTTCATCAACCTGAATGTGCTGGACTTCGATGCCGCCAAGAATGGCGCGGTCGCACTGGTCGCCGACGCCCGTGCCGGCATCGAGGCGCTGGCGGGCCGGCTGAAGGGCTATCAGGTCGATGCCGCCTATCGTGAACAGGCCGCGCGGCTCAATCAGGAATGGAACAAGGAGGTCGGTCGCCTGTATGGGCTGGCGCATCAGCCCCTGCCCGCCCAGAGCGAGGTGATCGGTGCGGTCAACGACGCGGCCGGCCCGCGCGACGTCGTGGTTTGCGCCGCCGGTTCGATGCCGGGTGACCTGCACAAACTCTGGCGTAGCCGCGATCCCAAGCAGTACCACGTCGAGTATGGCTACTCCTGCATGGGTTACGAGATCGCCGGCGCGCTGGGCGTCAAGATGGCCGCGCTCGATCGGGAGGTCTTTTCCCTAGTGGGCGACGGGTCGTACTTGATGCTGAACAGCGAAATCGTGACGGCGCTCCAGGAGGGGATCAAGCTCATCATCGTCCTGGTGGACAACCATGGCTTCAACTCGATCGGCGGGCTCTCGCGGTCCCTGGGTACGGACGGGTTTGGCACGCAGTACCGGTTCCGCAAGAATGGGTCGATCGGCCTCGACAGCGAAAAGGCGCCGGCCGCGGTCTTGCCAATCGACCTGGCTGCGAACGCCGCCAGCCTGGGCGCGGTGGCCGTCAGGGTCAAGACCATCGAGGAGCTGCGCTCGGCACTGAATGACGCGAAACGGACCGATCGAATTTCGGTAATCTGCATCGAGGTCGACCGGTATGAGGCCGTGCCCACCTACGAGAGCTGGTGGGATGTGCCCGTCTCGGAGGTGGCGAGCGTCGACGCCGTGAAGGCAGCCCGCGAAAGTTACGAAGCATCGAAGAAGAAGGAACGGCAGTACCTGTAGGAGGGTTCAGCGATGGCAGCCACTTATCCCGACGTCATCCCGATGATCGCCTACGAAGACGGGCCAAAGGCGATGGACTGGCTATCGTCAGCGTTTGGCTTCAGAGAACGCACCCGGATGGTTGGAGAGGACGGCCGGCTCAGCCACGGCGAAATGCAGGCGGGTGAGGGCGTCATCATGCTGGCAACGCCCACCCCGGACTACCAGGCGCCGCGGCGCCACCGGGCGGAATGCGAACCGACGCAGAAGTGGTCCAGCGTGCCGTACATCGTGGACGGCGTCCTGGTCTACGTCGATGACGTGAACGCCCACTACGCAAGGGCGAAGCAGCGGGGCGCCACCATCCTCAGCGAGCCGGAGGCCGACGAGTACGGCAAGCGGTATCGTGCCGAGGACGTTGAGGGCCATCGCTGGATGTTCATGCAGCGCGGCTGAAAGACCTGGGGGCGCGGCGGGTGCAGCGTCTCGTCGTCTTTCTCGGGACCAGTCTAAGCGCGCGATGGAGATAGCCGAGCCCGACCAGTCCAGATGTCGAGCTCCTTCAGTCCATGCATTCCGAGCGTCTGCGAGATCTCGCCGCAGTGATAGCCGTCGTGCGTGATCATTCGCATCAGCACCGACTGCCGGGAATGGATCTGGATGTTGCCATCGAACTCTCGCCGGAATTCGTCCTGAAGCATGTCCGGCGTCCACCGCTCCAGGCACCGCTGCACGATCTCCCAGGTTGACTCGAGCGCGAAGGTGAGTTCGCTCGACCCACGCGGATGGCTCAGGTCGTCCTCCCAGCCCTCTCCAGTCGGGTCGCCAAAGGGCGTCCGTTCGGCTCCCGGCTCCTTGAGGATCGTGCACAACCAGTAGACACGCATTCCGGCGAGGTGCGCCGTGGTCGCCCAGATCGGCCAGAGGTCGGGCGCGGGCCTCAACGCGAGCTGCTCGAGAGTAAGCGAGCCGATCAGTTCGGTAAGGCGGTCGTTTGCGAGCCGCCATCCGTCATAGAAGGGAACGAGGTTGTGCGCGTCGGTCTTCACGTCTTCACCGTCCTTTTTCGTGGCCGGCCCTCCGATCTGGTCGCTGCCGGGTCGGTGAGGTATCGCTGCAGGGTCGGACCGATCCAGGCCGCGACGCGCGCGACGGGAGCCGAGGCCAGCGGCTCCACCTTCACAACATAACGGAGCATCGCCAGCCCGACAAGCTGGCTGCCCACAAGTGTCGCGCGAAGATGCGGTTGATCCAGCTCGAGAATCCTGGCCAATCGCGCCAGCACCTCGCGTGTCACGAAGCCGCGCAGCAGGGTGGCCGCCCGCTCGCTGGAGACCACCGACCGAATCAGGGCGAGCATGGGGCTGCCTGCCGGCGACTCCCAGGTTTCGAGAAAGAAGCGCACCAGCCTCGAGCCAAGCCCGTCGAGTCCCGGCGCGAGCAGCGGAGGGATGGCGACCGCTGGGTCGAAGGGGAAGTCGACAGCGGCGACGAAGATACCCTCCTTGGATTCGAAGTAGTGGAGGATGAGCTTGGGGTCAACCTTGGCAGCCGCCGCGATGCCCCGGATCGTCGCGCCGTCGAAGCCGACATCGGTGAAATGCGATCGGGCCGCCGCCAGGATCTTGTCCCGCGTGCCAGCTTCCCCGGGCCGCCGGCCGGTTCGAGTCACGCGCCGGTTATCGAGCGGGTGCCGGCGCGACCCGCGGGTGCGATCGAGACCGGATCAGCTCGGCAAGCGCCATCAGCAGAACACCACCGGCGAGCCACGCCCCCAACACGGCGACCGGCATGGCGATGCCCCCGTTGTCGAAGTAGAGCGCGCTCCGCATCGCGCTGTACAGCTGGGCCACCGGCATCCCTGGCGCCAGCCAGCGATAGAAGTCGGGCAGCAAGTTGCTGCCGAGCGGACCCCCGGATGAGACCAGGTCGAGCAGCACCACGATGATCGCCGCAAGGACGACGCCGGGCGCCCCGAGCAACCGGGCGCTGCCCGCAACGACCGCACCGATGGCGGCTGATCCCAGCGCGACCAGGGCGGTCGCGACCCGGAATCCAGAGCCGTAGTCTCCCGCGATCCAGCGCGCCATACCCATTCCGACCAGCGCCGCCAGCACGGCGTAAACGACGACCATGATCAGCCGGAGACCGAATCCGCTCTGGCTTCGCAATCCGAACCCCGCCATTGCCACCAGGGTTGAGACCACGACGGCCAGCACGACGAAGAAGAGGATCAACCCGTGCGGATCGGCGCTGGCAAACGGATGGACGGTTTCGACCGTCAGCGTCTGGTCCTGCGCCTTGAAGACGTTCGTAAAGGCGCCGGTGATCACGCCCACTACCGCATCACCGGCCGCGCCGGCCACGATCAGCCGCGGGTCGCTGCCCGGTCCGAAGATGAGGGCGCCGTCGACCGAGCGGTTATCGATGGCCGCCCGGGCCGCGTCTTCCGAGGCGTAGATGGTGAACCGAAAGGGTCCCGACCCGTTCGCGAAGGCCGGCGGGAAATGCTGCAGCGCCGTCGGCGGCGCGACGAGCCCGACCTTGATGTCGTGTGGCTGCGGATTCTTGATGGCGGTTCCGATGAGCCGTGGAATTATGGCGTCAAGGTGACCATCAGGGCGCCGATGCGACGGCCGCGTCCAGGTCTTTCAGGAAGGGCATGGCTTCCGAGCAGGGGATCTGGCTTGCGACGATGGCCCCGGCCTGGTTTGCTCGGTGCAGGGCGGTGGCGAAGTCCATGCCACGCAGCAGAGCATGGGTGAAGGCCGCCAGAAACGCGTCACCGGCCCCCAGCCCGTTGACCACTGCCATTTTCACGGGGGCCGCTTCAAGGACGCGATCACCTTCGAAGAGCGTGGCCCCTTCACCGCCTCGCTTCAGCACGAGGATGCGGGGCCCAGCCGCGCGCAGCGCGGCGATGCCCGCTCGTGGATCCACCAGGCCGGTGGCGGCTCGAACCTCGTCCTCATTACCGACGACGATATCGGCATGAGGTAGAGCGGCTGCGACCGCCTCCCGATACGCCGCCGCCTCTTGCCAGAACGATGGGCGATAGTCGAGGTCGAAGATCACCGTATGCCGGTGGCCCTCCAGAGCCGCCATCTGGGCCCGGCGGCTGTTCTCGCGCGCCAGCCCCGTGCCGGACACCAGCAGGACTGGCGCGTTGGCGACAGCCTCCAGGTCGAAGTCGCTCGCCGTCAGCTCCCAATCCGGACAGGTCGGGGTTCGATAGAACAGCAATGGAAACCGATCCGGCGGCCAGATCTCACAGAAGACGACCGGCGTATTGAGCGTGCGGTCGACGCCCAGCCAGCCGACATCGACGCCTTCACGTAACAGGAAATCGCGGATGAACTCGCCGTGTCCGTCGTTGCCCACCTTGCTGACAATGGCAGTTGACACCTGCAGCCGGGCCAGGCCGGTGCACACGTTGCCGGCGAAGCCGCCGACGTAGCGGGTGAAGCTGCGCTGGTCGCGTAAAGCGGTGCGCAGCTGCGTCGGATAGATGTCGGCGCTCAGCCGGCCCATCACCACGACCTCGGTCATGTTTTCTTCCAGTCCATCAGCCACTCGTGGTCGGGGTCGGTGGTGAAGAGCCACTCGCGAACGGCGCCGGCCATCGCGTTCAGGTAATAGCAGTCGTATCCCGGCGCGGCGGAGACGACGTGATAGCCGCGCGGAACCAGGACGAGATCATCGTGGTGGGCGCGGATCGAGACATTGAGGGGAGACCCCCCACCCCGACCCTCCCCCGCAAGGGGGGAGGGAGATGGTTTCGTGTAGATGCCCTGGAAGGCGAAGCCCTGCTCGGGGTTGAACCGGTAATAGTAGAGCTCCTCCAGCGCGCGCTCCACCCCCGGGGTGTGCTCGTCGTGCTTGTGGGGCGGGTAGGTCGACCAGTGGCCGGCGGGGGTCAGCACCTCGACCAGCAGCAGGCGGGCCGCGGGTTCCTTTTCCGACAGGATCCAGTGGATTTTGCGCTGGGTGACGCCCGTGCCGCGCATCTCCACCCGCATATCCTCGGGACGGATTAGGCGCGCTGCGGGTGCCGACTCGGCCGGCGCCGAGACGATGGCGAGGTGGAGCGGGGTGAGAGCCCGCAGCGTGAACGAGGCGCCTGGCGGGAGCAACAGGGCCGACGGCAATCCCGAGAACACGTCGTCGCGTCCACCAACCTGGCCGAAGCCGTCGACCTCAGCGCGCCCGCCCAGCCAGATCAGTGCCGTCTCGTCCGCACCGGTCTCGCCGGCCAGGATTTCATCCGCGCGGCAGCCAACGGTGCGGAACGAGAGGTAGGTCCAGCCCGCCGTCTTCGGGTTGACGCCTTCGCCCGCGTTTCGAACCAGGCCGCCGTCGCTCACAAGTCGCGGACCCGAAGATACTCCCGGTTTTTTTGCTGGTCGCGAGCGGCCCGATCGGGTGAGACGTCCGGACGGGGCAGCATGTCCTGCTCCACGACGAGCCAGCCGCGAAAACCCCGATCCCGGATGGCGCGCAGGATCGCGTCGATGTCGAGATCACCCTCGCCCAGCGGGCAGAACGCACCCTCACGCCAGAAATCGATCATCACGCCCTCCCTGGCGATCACGCCATCGATCACCGCCCGGCGAACATCCTTCAGATGCAGATGATTGATCCGGGCGGCCCAATCGCTCAGGGCTTGATGGGGATCGCCGCCACCAATGATCAGGTGGCCGGTATCGAGGCAGAGCCCGACGTCGGTCCGCGCGAGCATTTCGCCGATCTCTTCTGGCGTTTCGACGTAGCTCGCGCCGTGATGGTGAAAGGTCGGCTCGTAACCGCGCCGGCGAACCAGCGCGGCGGCGCGGGCGACGCCGTCGGCGAACCTTGTCCAGCCGGCTTGATCGAGCATCAGGGACGGATCGTCATGCGCACGCCCCGGCGTCCGCCGGCGGGCGTCAGAGCCGGCGTCCGCGAGCGTAGCTCGCGGCGGATTGGGGGCCTGGCCATTCACGCCGTCGAAGATATCGAGCAGGCGAGCCAGTTCGTCCAGAGCGGACGGCATTCGATTGGATTCGGAGAAGGGCATCGCGATATAACCGCCCGCGAGGTAAAGGCCACGGCGCTGAAGGCGATCGGAAAGCTCACGGCCATCTCCCAGGTAGCCAGGCGGCCCGAGGTCGATGCCGGCGTACCCGGCGCGCTGCACTGCGTCGAGAACCGTGATGGCATCAGGCACGTGCGGATCCACGCCGACGGTGACCTCAAAGGCGCCGAACGAGACCGGGGCACCGGCGATGGCAATCGATGCGGTCAGATGCGCCGGCCTCGCGGACACGCGACGCATTGACCGGCCATCGACCACCGGAGTATAGTCGCGCCCAGCTTGGCTGAGGCTCGACTCCGCGTTGGCGTCATCGGTTGCGGACTCATCGCACAGGTGATGCACCTGCATTATCTGCGGGAGCTCAACGACCGCTTCGAGATTGTGGCGGTCTGTGACCTGTCCCGAACTGTGGTGGACCGGATTGGCGATGCCTACGGCGTCAGCCGGCGATTCACGGATTGGGCGGCGCTTCTCGAGGAGCCGCTGGACGCCGTGATGGTGCTCACGACCGGCAGCCATGAGCCGATCGTGGTGAGTGCGGCGCGGGCGGGGCGGCATGTTTTCGTGGAGAAGCCGATCGCGCTATCCGAGGCCGAAGGCCAGTCGATCGTCAGTGCCGGAAAGCAAGCCGGGGTCCGCATCATGGTCGGCTACATGAAGCGGTACGATCCTGCGGTCGAGCGGATGGCCGAGGAACTCCGCGGCTTTTCGCCGCTGCGCTTCGCCAGCTCGACGACGGCCGAGTTCCCGCTGAAGTGGTACATCGGGCACTATCCGATCGTCCGCGGCACGGACATCAACGGCGGAACCTTGAGCGCGTTCCAGGCGGATGACGAGGCGCGCGTGACGGCGGCGATCGGCATCACCGATCCGGCCCTGCGCGCGGCGTACCGGCGCTCGCTGCTGGACAGCATGATCCACGACATCAATTTGATGCGCGGTCTGCTGGGCGAGCCGACGGCGTTGCGCTTCGCAAACGTCAGCGAGGCCTCCATCAGCGTCTTTCTCGACTTTGCCCAGAGCTCGGCGGCGATGCACTGGGTCAACGTCCAGGATGGCGTCGCGCGCTACCGTCAGGAATTCGCGTTCTTCAGCCCCAAGGGCCGGGCTACCCTGGTCTTTCCGTCGCCGTTCCTGCGTAGCGCGCCTACAGAGCTGGTCCTGGAAGGCGGGCGGGCGGATAATTCGCGTTCCTGGCGGACGGCGGAAACCGTTTCATATGAGGAATCGTTCAAGCGGGAGTTACTCGAGTTCTACGACTGTGTGGTAAGAGATCGCGAGCCACGCACGACCGCGGCCGAGGCCACCCGGGACGTCGCGCTCTGCCAGGCCATCATCCGGGAGCATCTGGCGGCCGCGCGGGCGAGTGCGCAGCCCTAGAACGGCTCCAGCGGCCTCATCCGTCCCTTATCGTGTCCTCACTCGGTGTTTATCAAGCCGGCTGATACTTCGACGTTGATGAGCCAGTCCCGGGCTGCCAGGGGGGCCGGGTCCTGGCGCCGCTGGACCTGGCTGGCGCCCGGCCTGCTCGTCTACACGATTTGCCGGGTCCCCTCATTTTTTGAGCCGCACTGGTACACGGATGAGGCAGGCTACGCGACGACCGCCCGGGCGGTGCTGCATGGGCTGCCACTCTACACACAGGCCTGGACGAACAAGCCTCCCCTCCACATCTGGGCCGTCGCCCTGCCGCTCAGCCTCTTCGGCACCCAGGAAGCCGGCTTTCATGCGCTGACGTTCCTCAGCGGGCTGCTGGCCTTCGTCGCGCTTGCCATCCTCGCCGGTCGGCTCCTCTCGCCACGCCGGGCGCTGATCGCGAGCGTCGCTTTCGCACTCGCGATCGGGCTGCCGCTCTTCCAGGCGGAACTGCTGGTTCCGGAGAGCGTGCTGATCGCACCGACGACATGGGTCGGGTTTCAGCAGACAGCCTTTTCTGATGCGGCCGTCTTTGCGTTGATCATCGCGCTCCTGCCCGGCGTAAGGCGCCGCACGCTGCTGGGCTACGGCCTGGGTTTCGTCGCGGTCGCCGCCTGCTGGCTGACGCCGACACTGATCGTGGCCGGCATCCCGGCGGTCGCGTTCGCTCTGGTCGGTTTCTACCAGGGATATGTCGCCTTCAGCGCGCCCAGCTCCGGGCTCGGCATCGGACTACGTCTTCTCGGACCGGCGCTGGCATTGGTGGGCGCGTTTACCGCCCGGCATGACCCGCGCCCGACCTGGCCGCTCTGGCTGTGGGCCTGCGCGGACCTGGGGGTGTCCGCGATCGCGAACCGGCCATACCCGCATTTTCTGGTGCCCGCGCTCGCCCCAACCATCCTCGCGCTCGCGTCCGTACGAGGAATCCGCCTGCCGTTCCGCTGGCGATTGGCGCCGCTGGCCGCCGCGTTCACGGTGACCGTGCCGCTGGCACTGGTGGCCGGAACCGATTTCAACTTGCTGCAGGCGTACGCCGCCTGGCCGGGGGCCCAGCTGAGTCAGCACCGAACCGAGTGGTCCGCGCAACTCGACATCCGCGGCCCCGCCGACGAGGCGACGGCGGCGTGGCTTGTTGACCACGGCCTGTCCCAGTCCAGCGCGGTGATCTGGTCGTCATCCGCCTGGCTGTACCTGCTGGCGGACCTACCGCTCCGCTTGCCGACGGCGCCGATCTACAACAACGTCGTGCTGCTGGGCTCGGGGTCGGCGGTCGCCGACCGGGTCGACGCGATGCGACCAGAGCTGATCGTCACGTCTGAGGAGGCGCTCAGCCAATGGCCGGAGATCGCGACGGTACTGGCGCGAGATTACGAGCTCGCCTTCCAGAACTATCCGGACTCGGTGTATCTCCGTCGGCCCGGCCATTGATCCCCCGCGAGTTCCAGAACCCGAGCTTCACGGCCACAATGACGACGGCGGCGATCACCAGGCCGGTGTACAGGGCCAGCAGCCAGGAGCCAGCGGCGACCTCGCGCACCACGCTCCCCTGGATAAACAGGCGCGGGATGAACGCGATCGCCTGTACCTGCCCGAGAAGAAAATCCCCCCAGGGCGGGCCGACATCTTTTCGAATCACGTAGTAGTACTGGGCCAGCAGCAGCGCGGTCCACAACACGCCGGCTGCCACCAGCGCCGTCGCCAACCTGGCAAGGCGGCGCCGAATCAACCAGGCGCAGCTGGATGCCAGCCCCAGACCGATCAGCAGGCTTTGATCCGTCATCCGGCGGGCACCGAACGCGTTTCCACCCCACCAGTCCGACAGCGACGCGTTGATCCAGAATTCGCCGATGCCGACCAGCAGCAAGGTCACGCCCAGCCACTCGAGTCGACGGATGACGGCTGGCAGACCGAGCAAGGCCACCGCCACCAGAGGACTCCAGCTCAGCCAACCGTGGTGGGTCGAAACCAGCAGGTCGAGAAGGTGCGGGCGGGTGAAGTCGAACACGATGTTCTGCGCGGGCTGAGGCAGCCATTGCTGAAAGATCACCTGGTCGACCGCGAGCTGCGGGACGATTGGTAAGGCCACGCCGATCGCCAGCAGGCCGTAGCCGGTCAGCCGTCGCGCGCTCCATGCCCGATGCGCCACCTGCCAGACGGCCTCGGCCGGAACGAGCGCCAGAAAGAGCGCCTCCTGGACGTGCGTGACGGTCGCCAGGCCGCCGAGCAAGCCGGCGAGGAACCACTGCCAGGGCGTTCGATTGGCCCGTGTCGCGTACAACAGGATGGCAAAGGCCGTGATCGTGAACACCGAGAAAGTGTGCGAGTAGGAGGCGCCGAAGAGAACATAGGCCACCAGCGGCGTGGCCAGCACCACCCCGACCGTCGCTAGCCGGGCCGGGCGCGGGCCGAACACCGAGCGAACAAATCGATAGAGCAGGACCGTGGTGAGCACGGCGTAAAAAAGCGATGCCGCCGTGAAGGCGAGCTGATACTCGGCGCCGACATCGGGATCCTGGTGGCCGGGGACAAGGAGCACGAAAAGAAGATGCGTTATGAGATAGAACGGCAGGGCCAGGAGCGCCGCCCCGATCGGTTTGTAATCTGCCGTCAGGCCGTTCGGAAGGGTGATCTCGAGGAATTGGCGGGCGACCGGCGTATTGATGGCGATGAACCGGTCGAACACCGGGCCCAGGTCGAAGGAACCGTGGGCAACGACCGAAGGAAGGTAGCTGTAATAGCCGACCCCATCACCAATGACGCTGGCGCGAAAACAGCATGCGATGACGGCGATGCCCAGCCCGAACCAGAGCGCGCGCCGTTTGGTCGACCAGGCTCGGACAGAGCCCCGCGCAAACGCCAGCAACCGAGGGCCAAGTCTACGGGGTCCGGATGAGAATTCTCCAAGGAGTGCGATACGCCCTCGGGTAGGGCGTCAGCTGATTCGGCCCGCCAGGTCGAGGATCCCCTGGACATACTGCTGGGTATCGGGCAACATGCCGTTCTCCCGAAGGCTGGTCGGGCCCTGATAGTAGGCGGCGAGCGCCATCACAGGGTCCGTGAAATTGTCCAGGTCCTCGCGCAGGATCGCTGCGCCGACGTCGGCGTTGTCATACGGGTCATCGAGATCGATGGGGCGGCCCAGCAGCCCGGGGCCGGCCTCCGCAGCCGTCGCCGGCTCTACCTGCATCAGGCCCACGGCGCCGCCCGCCGACACCTTCGACTGGTCCCAGCCGCTCTCCCAATAGGCCAGCGCCAGGACCAGCTTCGGGTCCAGATGGTGGCGCTGCGCCGCCTCGGTGAGGACGCGACGAATAAAGGCGCGGCGGTACGGGCGCCCGGGTGGCAGCTCGGCACTGGCGGCGGCACCCGACGGCCGGACCTGGTTATCGGGACTCGGCCTTGGAGCTGCTGGCGTTACGACCGCCCCGGAGGTCGGTACGTTCACGATGCTGGCGACCAGCCGCGCTCCGGCTTGATCGAGGGCCTGGCGGGATTGGGAGAGCGCCTGCTGCTTCTTCTCGTCGACGTTGCGTTTGAGCTTGTCGAGCGGGCCGTGCGCCACGACGCCGACCGGACTCGCCAGGACAGCCTTCACCGTCAGGGCGGCCGCGGCGGCACCCAGTAGTGCCGACTTCACCACGGGTCGCCTTCTCACAGGCACCTGACCATGAAACCGAATCCGATCGCCGCCTAGCAAGCTGAACCACGGCTGGCCGAAGCACGTCCATGCGAGAAGACGGCCTCCTCGGCGTAGGCTGGCACCCATGACCTTCCAGGTGAGGCGCTCATGGATCCTCGGCGTGATCCTTCTCATGACGGCGTGCGGAGGTCAGCCGTCCGCGGGCCCGGTTACGACCGTTAAGCCGACCGCGGCGGCGTCAGCGCCCGCTGCTGGGTCGGGAGCTTGCTCCGGTCAGCCAACGCCGGCGCAGACCGAAGGGCCGTACTTCAAGCCCGGTTCGCCGATGCGCACGTCACTGGTCGAGGCCGGGATGGCGGGCACCCGCCTGGCGCTGTCGGGTCGAGTGCTGAGTCGCGATTGCCGCCCGAGTTCTGGCGCGCGGCTCGACTTCTGGCAGGCGGATTCGAGCGGCACCTACGACAACGCCGGCTATCGGCTTCGTGGGAATCAACGCTCCGGACCCGATGGACGGTACGTGCTCGAGACGATTGTCCCTGGCGAGTATCCGGGGCGCACCGAGCACATCCACGTGAAGGTGCAGGCGCCGGGGAGTCGGGCGCTCACGACTCAACTCTATTTCCCGGGAGTCAGCGCAAACCAGCAGGACTCGATCTTCGACGCGCGTCTATTGCTGAAAGTTCAGCCGAGCGCGACAGGGCTGACAGCGACGTTCGACTTCATCCTCGACGGTTAGCTCTGGGCGACGAACGCCGCGATTTCCGGCGACAGTGATTGGTTGCCGCCGCCGCGCTGCAGGACCACCGTCGTCCCTTTCGAGCAGGCGACTCCATAGCCGCCGGATAAAGCGCGGGTGATCGTATCGCGGATCTGGGTCTGTTCTCCGGGGAAGAAGTGGCCGCCGTAAGAGGCGAGGTCGATCGCAACGTACTGGGCGTCGGCCTTCATGGTCAGCAGGTAGATCTCGCGGCGATGGCTGAGGTGGGGCAGCAGGGCGTCCGAGGCGGAAACGCTGGCATCGGCCGGGATCACATCCAGACACGATTGGATCTGGGCGACCTGCCCCGCCCAGCTGTAGGTCCCGAGCTCGTCCAGCGGGCGAACGATGCCGAACGCCAGGATCAGGCCGGCCCCGAGGACGGCGATCGAGACACCGCGCACCGCGAGCTCAGAAAGACGGTGGGGAAGCATGCGCCGGATGCGGGCCAGCGTGTCGATGCTGGCAAAGGCGAGCACCGGCGCGATCACCAGTGAGTAATGAAAGCTGGCGCTCCAGAGCGCGGGGTTCGACGACCAGAAGCGCTCCAGCAACTCGGGAATAGCGACCAGGAAGAGCGGGGAGAGGACGGGCAGAAACAGCCAGGCGCCGAACAACCCAGCCCAGAGCTTCAACTTGATGGTGTTGTCGAAGAGGAGCGCCAGGCTGGAGATCGGATGGCGCACGATGTGCAGCAGGGCGCCAACCGGGCTGGGACCCAGCGCGTCATACGTCCAATGGCTATACGGCACGCCGGCGATGGCCGGCATGATGACCTCGATCACCGCGACAAACCACGCGGCGCACACCGCGACCAGCGCCGCGCCGAGCCGCCAGCGGCGTTGCGCCAGCAGCACAAAGACCCCGATTGCCGCGAACGTCAGGGCGATGTTTTCCCGGGTCAGGAGTCCGAGGAGCACCATTGGCCACAGCAAGCGGTTGTTCTTGGTCAGCACCGCGTACAAGCCAAACGACACGGCAGGAACGGCGAGCGCGATGTGGTGGAAGTCGTAGACCACCGCCGACAGCACGCCCCAGAACACGAGGTAGGCGATCTCGAAGGCGATCGCCGGCAGCAGGCCAAGTTGCTGGCGGGCCCACCAGAAGATCGGGATCCCGCCGGCCGCGATCAGGACCGCCTGGACGATGAACAGGACGCGCACGTCGTCCCAGATCCAGTAGAGCGGGGCGATCGCCATCAGGATCGGATGGAAATGATCCCCCAGCAGGTTGCGGATCATCTCCACGGTGTTGGGGATCATCTCCAGCCGGCTGTAGCCCCAGACCGTCTGATCCTGCACCCCGAGGTCGAAGGCGCCGCTGGCGAACACATCGTGGCGGTAAACGCTGATCGATGCATAGGCGACGGCGGCGACCAACGCCAGCACCAATGGCAACGCGTCGACCAGCTGCCAGTGGAAGCGGCGAGCGATCTTCGGTCTCATCGTCTTCTCATGCGGCGCTGCTTTCATGACGGACCGTGTCGCATTCTCGTACCCTGTGCCCATGCTCGACGGGTCGCTAACGCTTGTTATCCCGGCGCACAACGAGGCGGCGAACATGGTCAAGGTGATTGGCGGATCGGTCCGCACGCTTTCCGGGCTCACGCCGGACTGGGAGATCGTGCTGGTCGACGACGGCAGCACGGATGACACGGTCGAGGTGGCGCGCCGGGCGATGGGCGCGCAAGCCGGCCGGCTGCGCGTGATCCGCCACGAGGGCAAGCGGGGCTATGGCATCACCGTGGCCGACGGGCTCCGATCGGCGCGCACGGACTACGTCGCCTTCATGGACGGTGATGGCCAGTTCGATCCTGCCGACCTCGTCACGCTCGCCGGGCTGATGGAAAGCGCCGACCTGGCCGCCGGCTGGCGACAGCGCCGCGCCGACCCGGGGTATCGACTCGTGATCGCGGGCGTCTTCAACCGGCTGGTCCGCATCCTGTACGGCGTGCGCGTCCGCGACCTCGATTGCGGTCTCAAGCTGATGCGCCGCCAGGTACTGGAGGCCGCGGCGCCGTTGCTGGCGAGATCCGCGCTGCTCAACACCGAGCTCTACTTCAAGACCCAGCGCAGCGGACTGCGAATCGCGCAGGTGCCGGTGCGCCATTATCCGCGCGTCGCCGGCGTCCGGTCCGGGGCTCGCCTCATTCCGATCCTGCGCGCGATCCGTGACCTTGTCTGGCTTCGGCTGCGGCTGGCCCGCCGGTGGCGGGCGCCGACCCACGCGCGGCCCGTTCCTGAAAGCTCCTGAAGGTTTGAGCGAGCCCATCTCGCAGCGACGTGCGGGCGCTCCAATTGAGGAGCGAGCCTGGCCAGCTCCTCGACGACGGTTCGGACGCTGGTGCCTACCCCCGTCCCGATGTTGATCCCGCCATCGGCGAGGGATTGCAGCGCGCGCCAGTTGGCCTCGGCCACGTCGCCAACGAAGACGAAGTCACGGGTTTGCTGGCCGTCGCCGCGGATCTCGGGCGGCCGCCCGGACAGCAACCGGTCACAGGTGATGGCGACGACGCCGGCCTCACCAGTCCCATCCTGGTACGGGCCGTAGACATTCGAATAGCGCAGCGCCAGCGTGGACAGTCCGAACGTGCGGCCGAACATCCCGAGATAGCCTTCCGCGGCGAGCTTCGCGGCTCCATACGGCGAGAGCGGGGCGGGGGTGGTGCGCTCCGGCGTCGGCAGCCGCCGGGCCCGGCCGTAGATCGCGCCGCCCGACGACGCGAAGATGAAGCGCCGGCAGCCGGCGTCGACGCTGGCGCGCAGCAACGCCACGGTCGCGACGACGTTGACCATGGCATCACCCGCGGGATCGCGGACAGAGCGCGAGACGCCACCCTGCGCCGCCAGGTGGATGATCGCGTCGGGCCGGAAGCGGACGACGATCTCCGCGGCGCCGGTGCTGTTGAGGTCGACCTTCTCCAGCTGGACGCTGGACGGCAGCGGTTCGCCGCATCCATGACGGCGGTCGTCGATGACCAGCAGCTCCAGCCCTTCCGCGGCCAGCCGGTTCACGGTGTGCACGCCAATGAACCCGGCGCCGCCGGTGATCAGGATTCGTTGTGGCTTCACTGGTTCAGGCATCGATGATGGGGCTCCGGGAGTTCGCTCATCAACGACGTGGATTGATCCGAGCAGCCGTGTCGGTCGCGGTCGGCGGGGTCCTGCTGTTCTTCGTGTTGCGAGCGATCCGAACCGCGGACTTGCTGGAGACGCTGTCGGACATCTCTCCCGGGCTGGCCGTATTGGCCGGCATCGGCGCGTTCAGCTTCATCGTGGCGCGAGCCTGGCGATACCGCTTGCTGCTGAGCGTCGACCGCTCCAACAGCGGCACGCTGCTGGCCATCACGTTCGCGAGTTGGGGAGCCAGCCTCATACTGCCCGGCCCGAGCGGCGACGCCGCGTTCGTCTGGCTGGCGCGCACCCGGCTCAAGACTCCGGTCGCGGTGGGTGCCGGCGCGGCGGTCTTGAGCCGCTTGCTGGATGTGGCCAGCCTTGTGCTGGTCGCGCTGGTAACGGCCCCACTGGCCGGCGTGAAACTGCCGAGAGCGCTGCTGATCGGTGGCCTGCTGATCGCTCTGTCGATCAGCGCCGGGCTGACGGCGCTGTTCTGGGCCCGATCCCGACGCCTGATCGTGACCTGGCTCGAGGGCTTGCCATTGCCTACCACCCTGCACCAGCGGCTTCACGTCGCCATCGAGGAGCTGGGCTCCGGAAGCCGCCCGATGCTGCTGGTCACGGCAACGCTGGCGGCGCGGATCGCGACCGGTCTGCAGTATTTCGCGCTGTTCGCCGCCCTCGACCAGCCGATCTCGCTGGTGCAGGTGTGGTTTGCGCTGAGCATTCGAACGCTGCTCTTCGCGGTCCCGGTCCAGGGGCTGGGCGGCCTTGGGACCACTCAGCTCTGGTGGACTGCCGGGCTGACGCTGATTGGGTGGCCGCCGCAGATCGCCCTGGCCACGAGCCTTGCGGTCCACCTGGTCGACCTGACGGTGTCGGTGCCGCAGGCGGCGGTTGGCTGGGCGTTCCTGCAGTGGCGCCGGCCCGCCCCCGACGACGCCCTGCCGGCTGAAGCCGAGGCTCAGCGGGTCTGAGCGACGCGGCGCTCTTTCTCCCTCCCCCTTGCGGGAACAGTCGGGTCTTTCTCCCTCCCCCTTGCGGGGAGGGTCGGGGAGGGGGCCTTTGAGCTGACAACCACCGGCCGCTGGCTTGCATCCCGATCGACAGTGGCCTTCTTCACCGGCTTGCGCCAGTTCGCCGTGCCGCCGCGTCGCCAGTCGACGTTCGGTTGCTCCAACTCCACCGGATCGACCCGGGACGCGTGCCGCTCGACGACGTCGATCACGGACTCGATCAGGGTATCGCCGAGATAGTGGGGCTGTAACCCGAGGTCGAGCAGCTTCTGATGCTTGGCGTTGTAGTAATGCTCCTCTCGCTCGACCCGCGGGTTGGGCAGGTGAACGATGTTCGTCGCCAGCCCGTGGACGGCGCGGGCATCGCGCACCTTCTCCGCCAGCGTTTTAACCGAGAACTGTTCGGTGAACTGGTTGAAGACCCGGTACTCGCCCTCGTTGGCCGGGTTCTCGAGCGCGAGCCGGACACAGGCGACGGTGTCGCGGATGTCCAGGAAGCCGCGGGTCTGCCCGCCCTTGCCGTAGACGGTCAGCGGCAGCCCGAGCGCGGCCTGGACGCAGAAGCGATTGAGCACCGTTCCCCAGATCGCGTCGTAGTCGAAGCGGGTGCTGAGCCCGGCATCCATCGCGACTTCGTCCGTGTGATTGCCGTAGACGACCCCCTGGTGCAGGTCCGTGGCGCGCAGTCCCCAGATCCGGCAGGCAAACTGGATGTTGTGGCTGTCGTGCAGCTTCGACAGGTGATAGAAGCTGCCCGGCTGCATCGGGAAGGGCAGCCGATCCTGGCGGCCGTTGTGCGTGATGGTGAGGAAGCCCTCCTCGATGTCGATGTTCGGGGTGCCGTACTCGCCCATCGTCCCCAGCTTGATGAGGTGCGCCTTTGGTGCGTGGTCGCGCAGCGCAAACAGGAGGTTGAGCGTCCCGACCAGGTTGTTGACCTGGGTGAGGGTTGCGTGCGGCAAATCGACCATCGAGAACGGCGCGCTGCGCTGCTCGGCAAAGTGCACCAGAGCGTCGGGCTGTAACTCACTGATCAGCTCGGTGACGGCGCGCGCATCGCAGAGGTCCATCGGCCGCCAGTCGATGCGGTGGCCGGTCAGGCGGCGCCAGAGCTTGACGCGCTGGGGCATGGTCTTGATCGGGATCAGGCTCTGGGTTCCACACTCGCGGTCCCAGCGGCGGCGCACCAGGCTGTCGATGCCGACCACGGCATGGCCGGCCTGGGAGAGATGCAGCGCGGTGGCCCAACCGAGATAGCCGTCGATCCCAAGGACGATGACGGTTTTCTTGCTCACCGGCGCACCCGGATGCTAACTCGGGAACATGAGATGTCGATGAGAGACATTATCCCCCCACCCGGACCCTCCCCCACAAGGGGGGAGGGAAAAACCCCTAGTGCTTGATGCGAACGGTCAGCAACAGCATGGGCCGCACGATGCGCCACCAGTCGCGGTAGGCCTTCATTTTCGTGTACCCGACCGACCGGTCAGGCGGGTAATACTTCGTCACCGGCACCTCGCAGACCTTGCAGCCTCGCCGGATCGCCTCATACAGCAGATAGGGCTCGAGCTCGTAGCGATCCAGCCAGGACTGCTTGAGCGGCCACTCGCGGCAGATCTCGGTGCGGAACAGCTTGAAGCCGTTGGTCGCATCGGTGATGCGGCGCAGCGTAACGATGGAGAAGAGCACGGAATATCCGCGGGTCATCAGGGTGCGGCTCAACGGTTGGTTCAATCGCCGTCCGTGCGGCAGGTAGCGGGACCCCTGCACGAACTGATAGCCGCCATCCACGATCGCCTCGGCGAGGCGGACCAGCTCGTTCGGGTCGTCCTGATCGTCGCCCGCCATGATCCCGGTCAGCGCGATGCCCTGCTCCTGCGCCCATTCGATGCCGGTGCGAATCGCCGCGCCCACGCCGCGGTTGGTGGCGTGGCGCAGCACCCGGGCGCCGGCCGCCTCTGCCTCCGCAGCCGTGGTATCGCTGGAACCGTCATCCACGACCACGACATCATCGACCAGCGGGCGTGGGATCCGGGACACCGCCCGGCCAATCTTTCCACCCTCGTTCAGGGCAGGAAGGATCACGGCAATCGATTGGCCCTTATACATCAGCCAGCGAGGGCGGCGCGGATACCCTCGGCCACCAGCTCCACCTGCGCGAGCGCCATCTCCGGGTACATGGGCAGGGACAGGCTCTCGGCCGCCAGCCGCTCGGCTGTCGGGAACGCGCCCGCGGGGTAGCCAAGATCTTTGAGGGCCACCTGCAGATGGAGGGGCGCCGGGTAGTGGATGCCGGTTTCGATCCGGCGAGCCTGCAGCGCGTCGCGCAGCCGATCGCGTTGCTCGCTCTCGATGACGAACAGGTGGTAGACATGCCGGCCCTCTGCGTCGGCCGGCGCGATGCGGATGGGGAGCCCCTCGAGGTGCTCCCGGTAGGCGTCCGCCAGGTACTGGCGGCGTGCGTTCCAGCCGTCGAGGTGGGGCAGCTTGACCCGAAGGACGGCGGCCTGGATGGTATCGAGCCGGTGATTGAGGGGCAGACTGACGTGTTGATACTTCGTCTTCTGGCCATAGTTGCGCAGTTGGCGGACCGTGTCGGCCACCTCGCGCGATGTCGTCACCAGCATTCCGCCATCCCCAAACGCGCCGAGGTTCTTGGCGGGGTAGAAGCTGAAGGCCGACGCGATACCGAAGCTGCCGGCCCGGCGACCGTTGAGGAGAGCCCCATGCGCCTGGCAGGCATCCTCCACCACGGGTACGCCGGCGCCGTCGGCGACGGCCATGATCGCCTCGATGTCGCAAATGCGGCCGAACAGGTGGACCGGCATGATGGCGCGCGTCCGTGGCGTGAGCGCGGCCCGAACCGCACCGGGCCGGATGACGCCGTCACCGTCGCAGTCCACCAGCACCGGCCGGGCGCCCACTGCCAGGATGGCGCCGACGCTCGCGATAAAGGTATTGGCCTGGGTGATGACCTCGTCGCCCGGGCCGACCCGGAGCGCGCGCAGGGCCAGCTCGAGCGCCGACAGCCCGGAGTCGACCCCAACCGCATGGGGGACGCCGCAGTAGGCCGCGAATTCCTGCTCAAAGAGCTCGACGTCTTTGCCAAGGATGAAATCGCCACGGTCAAGCACCGCCTGGACCGCCTCGGTCAGCGCCGGCTGCAGCGATCGGATCTGGGCGTGGAGGTCGACGAAACGGACCGAGCCGTTGAGCGCCGTGGTCACGCGATCCTCTCCAGATATGAACGTGAGTGCGTCAACTGATCGACGCTGCCGATCACCCGCGCCGGATTGCCAACTACGACGGCGCGCGCCGGCACGTCCCGGGTGACCACGGCGCCGGCGCCGACCAGCGCCGCTTCGCCAACGACGACTTCGGGGAGCAGGGTCGCGTTGATGCCCACCCGGGCCCCGCGCCTGATGGTGGGTCCCCGCATGCAGTCCCGGCAGATCGGATGCCGATCGTTGGCGATCATCACCCCTGGTGCAAGGAAGACGTCGTCCTCGATGACGGTGAACTGGGCGATGTACACGCCGGTGTGCACCCGCACCCGGCTGCCGATGACGCAGCCATAGTCGACCGTCGAATGGTTCCAGATGCTGAACTCGTCACCGATGCGGTTTTCCTCGCGAATCACCACGCCGTGGCCGGTCTCGAGATGGGCGCCGATCCGGGAGCCGGCGTAGATGACGCTGAAGGAGCGGATGATGGCGTGGGCCCCGATCGTCAGGCTCGGGTCGCTGATCTTCCGCCCTGGCATCTCGCCCACCACCGCCCGACGATCGACCTGAAAGGGCGCCGCCAGCTGCGGTTCGCTCACTGGCTGGTTCCAACCCTGGTGAAGTCCCGTACCTTGCGGGATCGAGCCCCGGCGGGGCCCGGGTGGGGCGCTAGGCGGGAGGGTCTGGCAGACCCAGCTCGCGGCGGGCCAGGGCGACCCCCGCCGTCATGTTGCGTAGTTTTTTGAACGCCACCTCCCAGGAGCGGGTCCGCAGCCCGCAGTCGGGGGTGACGTGGATCCGCGCCGGATCGTCGAAGACCTTGACCGCGTAGAGCACCCGGTCGCGGACCAGCTCGGGCGATTCGATGAAGTCGCTGTGAATGTCCAGCACGCCCAGGCCGAGCGCCGGCTTGTACGGCAGATCTCGGAATTTCTTGATCACCTGGTAGCCGGGGCGCTGGGCATCCGACGTGCCGAGTTCGCGGCTGTCGTAGTTGGCGAAGCCGACCGCAAATTGCCGGCACTGCGACATCCGCTCGATGGCGGGAAAGAACAGGTTGTAGTCGCTGAAACACAGGTGGGTGGAGAACATGGCGTTCAAATCCTCCACGCTGGCATTGAAACTGTCGACGAAGATATCCAGCTCATCGGGCTCGGTCGACGCCCCCGGCTCGTCGACCTGGATCCATCGGGCGCCCAGCCCGATCAGCGCCATCAGGTTCGGCCGGATGAGACTGCGGGCGATTTCCAGGACGAAGTCCCGGCGGGCGGCCTTGTGCTTGCGGCGTCGATCCGCGGCCGGCTCTCGCAGGTCGGTGTCGAGGTCGTAGCGCTCATCGAACGACCAATCGGCAATGGTGTAGGCGCCGGTCACCGGGATCTTCAGCTCGGCGCCGGCCACCGAGACCAGGTAGGAGAACTCGGCGTTGTGGAACGGCGCCTTGAGTGAGATCGGCGCGACGACAGCCGCCTTTGTGTAGTACTTGTTGTCGAACGCCCGGACGCTGCCACGGCGCTCGAAGCCGTTGCTGTGGCTGACGGCCCAGTCGTACATCTCGGTGCGCTGCTGCTCGCCGTCGTAGACGACGTCGAGGCCGGCGCCCTCCTCGAGCTTCAGCGCGTAGAGGCTGGACCAGCGCTGGAGATCGGTTTTCTGTTCTTTGCTGAAGGGCGCGTGACGCAGCAGGTCGATCAGCTGATCGTAGTTCGGGACCTGGAGCCGCTCGCCCCAGCTGCGGGCTTCCTCGAGATCGCGATCGCTCAGCGGCTGGCCGGCGTAGGCCTTCACCCGCCAGGCCGGCTTGTCCAGGGATCCGATCTCGTGCGTCAGCAGGGCCCTGTGGTCGAGTGTGCTGCTCATACCGACACCAGCTGTTTTACCTTGCGGGCCGCTTCACCCAGCCGCTGCACCTTCCGCTCGGCGACCACGGTGGGCAGAAACGCGAGTTCGCAATTGGAAGATAAATATAGGTTGCGTGGCCGAACCGTATCGGCGAGGTGGCGGGCGACCTCCACGGTGTTTTCCACCGACTCGAGCATCGAGCTGCGCCCATCGATGACGCCCGCGACCAGGCCCTTGTCCCAGCCCGAGCCCAGCTCGTTGACGTCGGTTTCGACCAGATCGACGCCGATGGCGTCGACCGGCAGACGGCGGAGCTGGTCGACATGCGGCCCGGCATCGCCGAAGTAAATATGGAAGGCCAGGGTCGCGCGAAGATCACGATGCAAGAGCTCGAGAGCTTCATGCAGCGGCGCCCAGTCCTTTGACTCGATGCCGAAATAGCCGAGCCAAGGCTCCTCGAGGTGAACGAGCTGGCAGCCGGCGGCAATCGCGGCATCGATCACCGGCCGCAAGACCTTGCCGGCGAGGTCGACCATCAGGTGATTGCGGTCCCGATCCGTGCGCGCCGCGCGGGAGAACATGTAGGGAGACGGCAGCGTGGCGACCCGCGGGCGGGGGACGGAGGCGTCCGGAAGCAGGCCGTCTGCGCGATCGACGCCAGGCAGCGTGCCGGAGAGATCCGGCTCGCGAAAAAACGTGTTGGTGTCGAACCAGCGGACCAGGGATTCGGGCTTGATCGGACCGACCGCTTCCATGAGCGGCCGGAAGATGTCCTGCCAGCGCAGCAGACCGTCCGAGAACACGTCCAGCCGAGCCTGCTGCTGCACCCGGACGAACGCCGCGAGATCTTCGGCGAAGGCCGCCTCCACGGCATCGGCCGTCACCCGGCCGCGGTCGAGACCGCGGGTTGACGCCACGACCTGCTCGGACCGTGGATAGATGCCGTGCTGATACGCGTAGACGTTGATGCTGGAGAGTTTAGAGGAGCGTCAGCCTTTGACCTCGGAGCAACCTCCAACGACGTGTGAGGCGAAGCTGTCACCGGTCCAGGTCAGCGTCCCGGTGTAATCACCCTTCAGGTTGTAGCGGCGGCTACCGTCGACCGTCAGCACGGTAGCGCAGGTGCCGCTGACCGAAGCTTTGCCGCTTTCCGCGTCGATGGTTAGGGTCATTCCAGCCGTGAGGTCACCCCTCAGGGTGTAGACATACCTCGCGTAGTTGACGTTCCCGTAACCGGGAAGCTTGAAGTACCAGCTGAAATTCTGATCGGGCGCCGGATAGGTGTGGTTGAGGCAGTCGTCGTACTTGGCTGCATCGCAGTTGTTGAACGCCGACTTCACGGACGCTTGCGCGGCCTCGAGGGCGGAGGCGCGAATCTTGCCTTCAAGCGTCACACTCGCCGTGGGATCGACCGCGTCGACGTCCGCGCTGCTGGCGTCGTAGAACTCCGTCTCGGCCATGCTGATCCGGTGGTAACCGGGGACGGCTTGGATCGCCGACTGATTGTCCGACGAGCCCGGGATCCCATCGAGGCTCACGATTCCGCTCTGGTTGGGGAGCTTGACTTGAATTCGGGTTGATGGAATCTCGACTTTCCACGATTGATAGAACAGCCAGTGGGTCTGCGCTGGATTCTTCCGTACCGTCAGGGTCTCGGACCGGCCCTTGCCGTTCCAGGTCATCGAGACGGTGATGGTCCGGGACGAACCGTCGATCTGGCGGTCAGACGTGAGCTTGACATTGCGGATGTCTGAGTTCGCAGGCAGCTCGAGCATGCCCTGCAGGGCGGGCCTGTCAAAGAAATAGCTGTACGAGCCATCCCCCCTGATGAAAGTCGCGTTGGCCAGCATCCCGTCGGCGTTGCGATGGGCCATCGCCGCGTAATAGTCCTGGACGGCCTGGGACGCGCTGTAGGTTTGCGACAGCGAGGCGTTGGCGACAACAGCGCCAGCGACGAGGGCAATGGCCAGCACGCCAACGGCCCCCAGTACCAGGGGCCGCCGACGGCGCTTTCGCGGCGCAATTGGCTGCCCAAGTTCGGCCGGTGGCGGCGCTGGCGGCGTCGCAACGGCGACCATTGTCGAGTCGTCCTGGATACTCATCGCTCCCCTCCCGCTCCCTTGATAGCCCCTATAACGAGCGGGACGGCGTGTCGGTCACGCTCCGTTTCGATCCGCTCGACCGCCTCACCTTGCGCCCCGTCTTCCGCCTTGTCAAGAGCGGCGTCGGCGGCGGCGGAACGGCCCTATAATGCGCTTGGCTCGGAGCCGTCTTGTGAAGGGGTTTGGGGTAGCGCTGATCCTCGGGCTTACAGGCCTTGGGTTGGCCGGATGCGGTAGCGACGGCGGCACGACGTACGTGCTTCAATCCGAATCGCCCTCTACCGGATCGCCCTCGGCCAGCGCCTCCGCCTCGACCGATGGGTCACCGGCCAGCTCTTCGCTTCCCACCACCGCGGCCACCCCCATCCGGAACAACTTCAAGATCATCATCGACAGCCCGGACGGGGGTACCGCCATAAGCTCGCCAGTAGACGTGGCGGGGACGGCCAGCGTCGACAAGGGCACGGTGGTTGCCGTAGTCCTCGATGCCAGCGGCGCCGAGCTGGGCCGAGCAACCACGACCGCGTCGGCCGTCAAACCCGACTTCGGGCACTTCGATGTCAGCGTCAGCTTCTCCGGCGCCGTGTCGGGACAGAAAGGGCAGCTCAAGGTCTTCGGGGTCAGCCCACGTGATGGCACGACACCCACGAGTTACTACTTCATCAGTGTGAGGTTCGCCTAGCGCCGGGGGCTGGAAAGGCCCCGAGCGCCCGTTACACCGCGTGATGGGCGACCCGGCGCTGTCGATCTCGATTGTCATCCCAACCCTGGACGCCGGCCGCGCCTTCGGCACCATCCTGCACCGGATCATGGGCCAGGGCCAGGCGCCGCTGGAGATCGTCTGCGCCGACCTGGGATCGACCGACGGCACGCGCCACATCGTCAGCCAGTTTCCGCTGGCCCGATTCGTCGAGATCGCCGAACCGGCCGGGCCCAAGAGCTGGAATCGGGCGATGGAGGTAGCCCGCGGGGATGTGGTGGTATTCCTGGCGCAGGACGCGGTGCCGGGAAATGGCGACTGGCTCACGCACCTGACCGCGCCCTTCATGGACTCCTCGGTCGGTGGCGTCTACGGCCGGCAGGAAGCCTCGATGGAGAGCGATCCGCTGTCCGGCTTCCGCCTCGGCCAGCGGTTCTGCCGCGAAGCGCACTGGCGCCGGATTCGGGTCGGCGATGCCATTCGCTATGCGTCCCTGCCGTTCTTCATCGACAACGCCGCCGTGCGCCGCTCCGTCTGGCGCGGCATTCACTTCAATGAGCATCTGCCGGTCGGCGCAGACCGCGTCTGGGCGCGACAGGCGGTGCTGGCCAGCATCACGATCGCGTACGCGCCCGACGCCCTGGTCATCAGGCGGGTCCACGCCAGTCTGAAGGCCGCGTACCGGCTGGCGCTCATGACGGGCTATACGGACGAACATTTCGGCGATCCGGGTGGCACACTCTGGCCGGACTCGAGGCACCTGACGAAGCGGGCCGTCTGGTACCTGATCAGGGGCCTGGCCTGGGAGCAGCTGCCGTATTTGGCCGTCGAGGACGTCGTGCAGCGCTATGGCTACAAACTCGGCCGCCGTCTGCATCGACTGGGCCCGAGCTTGCGCGACCGGATCGCTCCCGGAACGGCCGCGGAGGAGCGGCGGCCGGACACCGACGACCTGGCCGCCTGAGTCGCGGCGCGGGCTCTTCGACCAGACTCCGGTCTGCAAGTAATTTTCGAAAAACCCGGAAGGGTACGACATACAGCTGTCGCGACGGTGCCTCACGATGGCAGCATGTGCAGGTCCAGCGAGACCCCGCTCGAGCGGATCACGTCCGGGTTGCGGGACCTGCCGCTCTGGCTTGCCGACCAACCCGCCGGACAGCTGGGGGAGGTCATCATCAAAGGCCGCGAAATCATCGACCGAACTGAGGCGGCGACGGCCGAGGCGACCCGCCGCTTCGAGAAGTCAGGTGCCTACAAAGCCGACGGGTTCCTCGGCATGGTGCCCTGGTTGCGAGTGAATGGCAAGCTTTCGGGGGGCGCCGCCGCGGAACGAGTCGAAGTCGCCCGCCAGCTAAAAGAGCTGCCTCGGACCGAAGAGGCCCTTACCCGGGGTGAGATTGGTTATCAGCACGCCGTGGCCATGGCCCGGGCCGCCGAACACGTCGGCGCCGCCCAGGTGCGGAAAGCTGAAACAGCGCTCCTCAAAGCAGCGGAGTCGATGGATCCAGGTCAGTTCGTTGGCGTGGCCAAGGACTTCGAGCACAGGGTCGATGCCGATGCGGCACTGACCGAAGCCAATCGAGCGCATTCTCGCCGCTACTTGCGCATCGGCGAAGCCTTCAACGGCCTGGTTCCGATTGAGGGTCAGGTCACCACGGAGGCAGGGGCCATCATTCGCACCGCTATCGAACCCTTCGCCAAGCCGCGCAAAGGTGATGAGCGCACGGTAGGACAACGGCAGGCGGATGCGCTCGAAGAGCTATGCCGGCGCAATGATACGGCCAGCGCTGGCGGTGCCGGCACCCGGCCGCAACTCATCATCAAGGCCAGCGTCGATACGCTGGCCGGCATACGCGGGGCGCCGGCCGGCGAACTCGAGTGGGGCGGAATGATTCCGTCCGAGACGGTTCGCCGCCTTGCCTGCGACGCCGCCATCACGCGCATCACCGGGCTCGGGGAGCTGGAGCAGGAAATCACGCACGCCGCCCGCACGATCCCGCCGTCCACGCGCAGGGCGCTGGTAGCCCGGGATCATCACTGCATCTTTCCGGGCTGCGACCGGCCGGCGCCCTGGTGCAGTGGGCATCACCTGATCTTCTGGGCGAATAGCGGGCCAACGAAGCTCGATAACCTGGCGCTCGTTTGCGGCACCCATCACCGGATGGTCCACGAGGAGGGGTGGAAGCTGGAACGCCGGAATGACGGCCGCATCGAGCTAACCCCACCCGGGAAGATCCCGGCCGCAGCCAGGTCCGCGTAGGCTCAGGCCCAAAGGGCGGGAATACGAATTTATGCCCGTCAGGGCGTTGCTATAATCCGGTCCAATTCCTCCCATGCGCGTGAACGCATCCGCGGGGTCTAAGCAGGCCCGTTTGTCGGAGACGCGCGGGGGCGTCACGGTGGTGGTGCTCGCCGCCGGCAAGGGAGTCCGGATGAACTCGCGAATTCCCAAAGTGCTCCATCCGGTCGCCGGTCGGCCCATGTTGCTCTGGTCGATGGTGGCGGCGCGTGTCCTCGACCCGGAGCGAACGCTTGTCGTCACCAACCCCAGTCAGGACGGCATCCAGGCCGCACTCAACGGCGAGGGCCAGACGGTGCCGCAGCGCGAGCAACTGGGCACGGGACACGCACTCTCCCAGGTCAGTGCCGAGCACCGCACGACGGGCCCGGTGATCGTCCTTTATGCCGATGCGCCGCTTTTGCGCGGCGAGACGCTGAAACGACTGCTCGCCGAGCATCGCGCGTCCGAGGCGGCCGTCACGCTGCTTACCGCCATGCTCGACGATCCGCGTGGCTATGGCCGGATTATTCGCGCTCGCAACGGGGTCTTTCGTCGCATCGTCGAAGAAAAAGACGCGTCAGACGCCGAGAAGCAAATCCACGAGATCAACTCGGGAGTCTATTGCTTTCGCGGACGCGACCTGTGGCCGGCCTTGCAAAAGCTCGAGAACAAGAATAGGGCGCACGAGTATTACCTGACGGACGTCGTCGCGCTGATCAAGGGCAAGTTGGACACGATGCTCGTGGGCGACGCCCGGGAGATTCTGGGCATCAACGACCGGCGGCAACTGGCGCAGGCGGAGCACATCATGCGCGAGCGCATCCTGGATGACCTGATGTTGCGGGGCGTCACGATCACGGATCCCGGCTCGACGTTCGTCGACGCCGACGTGAGCATTGGCCAGGACACCGTGATTCATCCGTTCAGCACGATCACGGGCCACAGCGTAGTTGGTCAAGACTGCGTGCTCGGCCCGATGACGCAGATCCGCGATTCGACCCTCGGCGATGGCTGTCGGGCCGAGCGCTCGCATCTCGAGCATGTCAAGATCGCCAGCAACGTGGCTATTGGTCCCTTCAGCCGGCTGCGCCCCGGCACGGAGCTGGCCGAAGGCGTTCACATCGGCACCCACACAGAGATCAAGAACTCGAAAATCGGCGCCGGGAGCGCCGTGCCGCATTTTTCGTACCTCGGCGACGCAGTGGTCGGCGCAAACGTGAACATCGGCGCGGGCAGCATCACGGCGAACTGGGACGGATTCGAAAAGAACGTCACCGAGATCGGCGACGGCGTCTATGTCTCGTGCGACACGATCTTCGTCGCTCCGGTACGGGTCGGAAGCGACGCGACCACGGCCGCTGATACCGTAGTTACAAAGGATGTGCCCGCTGGGAGCCTGGCGATCGGCCGCGCTGATATGAAAATCGTGGAGGGGTACACGGCGCGGCGCCGAGCCAGACGGAACGCGTCGAAGGCGGCCAAGAAATAGCCCAGCCCAGAGTCGGCGAGCGAGTGACCGAGACGCGGCCGCTGACGCCCGAGGGGGCGCCCCGGCAGCCGGGCGCGCTGAAGCTGCTCTCCGGCGATGCCAACCCGGAGCTGGCGCGCAAGATCGGCGAAGTGCTCGGCGAGCCCGTCGCCGCCATGCGCATCACGCGCTTCGCCGACGGCGAGTACGACGTCAAGATCGCGGAAAGCGTTCGCGGAGCCGACGTCTTCCTGATCCAGCCGACCTGCCAGCCGGTCTCGGAGAATTTAATCCAGCTATTTATTATTCTCGACGCGCTGCGCCGCGCCTCCGCCGGCCGCATCACGGCCGTCATTCCGTACTACGGATATGCGCGCAAAGAAAAGAAGACCCAGGCGCGTGATCCAATCTCCGCCAAGTTGA
Organism: Chloroflexota bacterium; assembly: GCA_005881175.1. GTDB lineage: Bacteria > Chloroflexota > Dormibacteria > CF-121 > CF-121 > CF-13. Next base: position 164 of record VBEN01000105.1, on the reverse strand, counting down.
TGGCCGATATTATTACGCTGGCCGGTGCGAACCGGGTGATCGCGCTCGATCTCCATGCCGACGCCATCCAGGGCTTCTTCGATATTCCGGTCGACCACCTCACGGCCGAGAAATTACTCGTCGAATATATCCGGAAGCTGCACCTGCCGAATGCCGTGATCGTC
>VBEN01000019.1:28035-28815 GCA_005881175.1 Chloroflexota bacterium | reverse complement strand
GAAACCCTTACAGCTCGTCAAGTGAGTGCTCGTCGTCACGGTTGGCTGCGGTGGTGGGGTCGGGATGTGGGACGCTGTCGCGAACTGGCTTACGACGATGTCGTAGCAGGCTTCAATCACCAAACCACGGGCATCGATGGCTTCCAGGGCGTACCCAGTGCCGGGCGGCGCACCAAGGAGTCTCACGTGAAAGCTCCGATCTGGCGTCGGCGCCGGTAGTGAATGGGCGCTGGCCACTGCTGATCTCCCAGGAGTTGTGCTCGGGGGAGGAGTGCCTGGCGTAGACGAGGGGGTCGCGCTGCCAGTTGCGCCGGCTGCAACTGCACCGGTGTCCGACAACGACGTGCTAGCGGCAGGCGGAGCGGCATTTGGCGATTGCGTACAGGCGCTCAGCAGGGCTACGAGGATAAAGACTGCCGGAATTCGCTGCATGGCAAGAGCGTGCTTGGGGGCGCGGAGATTGTCAAGGTCCACAAGTGAGAGGGATTCGTACTGCGGATCAACGACAGGCTAATGACTGCCGGCCTTCGGCCGGTGGATGCCTGACCCAGCCATCGAGTTCATTTAGGAGCCTCCTAGCGTCATCCTATTGAGGTGACTCGCCCGCCCCAGTTCTCGGCGCAGCTCACGCCGACCGAAATACTGAACCAGGCTGGCGAATGGTTGGCGCTCCAGCTCGGCGACCAATTTCGGTGGCTCAAGAGTCGGCAAACTGTGTCACGAACTCAGGGCGCCCGTACGGACGAAATTCGGTTACAACCCTCCAAGTGGAATCGGGCC
>VBEN01000019.1:0-28025 GCA_005881175.1 Chloroflexota bacterium | reverse complement strand
TTCATCAACGTAGACAAAGATCTGTATTTCGTTGAACTCTTTGGCCATCTTGAACAGGATGACAGCGGTGTGCGCCGTCTCTCGCTTGCAGAACTGGTCGAGTCGGGCCGTGGCTTGGTCCTTCCGGTGCTCGCGTACTTCGAATCCCCGCAGGTCGTTGCGGAACGTCTGCCGGACAACTGGCTCGTGCTGGCCGCGCCGCTCGTTGAGTGGGCCATCTGCCTGGGCGACCGGTCCTCGGCGCGTCGAATTGTGGAACGGATTATGCGGGTTCACGCAGCCGAAGCGGCTGCGTTTGAGCGAGGACGAGCCCTGTATCACGCGCGAAAGCGACCAGCGTTTGCAGCGGGGGAGGATGCGCTGGGCTGGCTGACGGCCCGACATCAGCTACTCACTCCAAGTGAGCAACTGCCCTGGACCATTCCGCCCGAGTCTGACAAGGAACGCCTGATTGCCTCCGGTCGAGGGCTTGCAGAACGACTTCGCTCTGAACTGCGGCATTTTCGTGAGACCCGAGCGGGAAGGCTGCGTGATGACCAATTGGGCGAGGTGCTCGACCTGCTTAATGCCTGGCTTGCTGAGCTCACGGATCAAAGAAGGCTGTCGGCCGCGCCCGCCAATGAGGCGATGATCCACCGGGTGCGTGAGTACCGCATTTCGGAGACCGAGCTCGGCAGGGATCTCACTGCTTTCGAGGATGCAGCGGCACGCCTACGGAGAAACCGCGGCACGAAGTAGCTGTTGGGCTACCGCCAGGCGACCGCCCGCGTCATGCATATGAGTTGCGAGACCTGACCAATTGACCCAGCCATCGCCTTCGAGCATTACCTAATCTATCCGCCGTGGGCCCGACTCCTCCACAGATGAGTGCTGGCTTCTACCTCCGCGAGGGGGATGCATTTTGCTGAACAAGGGCGGTGGTCGGAGGCTCAAGCATCGTTCGCTAAAGCAAATGAAGCTGGCTCCCAAGGCTTCACTAAGCTGGCTTTCCTACGCCCTGTCCTGCTTCCCGCAGCGGCTATGAGGGACTTGCCAGCGCCGCTCCGGATTCAGCGCCTTGATCAGCTGGCCGGGAACGTAAAGGTCATCAGCACGAGGTTGAAGGCCGCCTCGTACGTTCCGCCCGGCGCTTCCTCGATCTCATAGGTGTTGCCTTGGCGTTCGAAGACGACGATCACCGTGCCGCTGGCCGGTCCGGATTCGGCCACCACGATCCTGTCGGCCGGGATACCTGCGACGCTCGTCTGCGTGACCGGATTGCCCTGGGTGAGGCTTGCCTCTGCCTGGTCCTTTGTGCCGCCGATCACCCGCACCTCGATTGGCGGAATGAAGCTCCCCGAGGACGGCACGTGCGTGGGAACGGCCGTTGATGGTCCGAACGCGACCACGCTGACGGCGCCACCAGATCCCGGCTCCGCGGTATAGTCGCGCGTTGTCCAGCCGCCCGGGAAACACAAGTGGTAGCCGAGCGTCGTGTGCTGGTAGCTCTGGCCCGCCTTGCAGCCCACTGCCGACGACGCCGTTGCCTGGAGCGGGGGAGGCGGACTCTCCTCGCCAGCGCATCCACTCAAAGCGATCGCGCTAAGCAGGCTGAACAGTACCGCCAGGTAGCGGGCGTGGGCCACCGGGGAAGCGTACAGGAAAAACCGCCGCCAAAAACGCTCGACCTAATGGAAGAGCGCGCCGGCCAGCCACCAGCAGGCGAGCACGCCAGCCACGGCCGGCGGGATGCCGCCGAGCCGGGTCAGGATGGCAACGATCTGGGCGGGGATCACCCAGAACACGGAGACCGGATCGGCTTTGAGGACCCCGACACGTGCCTGTTCCGACACCGGGCCCGCTTCTTCATAGGAAGGGAAGGCATGCGCGGCAAACGCCAGGCCAAGCCACACCTGCACCCAGGTGAGCCAGGTGACGGGAAGGTGCAGGACGACCCGCGGGGTCAGCGCCGGGGCCAGGCACAGAACCCCCAGGATCAGGAGCACCAGGGTGGGTAGGTAGGTGATCGCGATCGCGGTCGAAAGCCGAGATGGCGCCTCGTAGACCGTATACCCGGCCGGGTCGTCGACCCGGAAGTACTTGACTTCGTCGATCGCGAGTCCGGCCCGGTGCGCGATCGTGTACTGGATAGCGGTGCGCACGACCACCGCGGGGAAGCCGAAAAGATGGATGGTGCGGGCGATCAGCAGGGGGAATGCCCGAATCAGGCTGATCTGGGCGGTGGCCTTTGCCAGCCGGAAGGTGTAGGGCGCGCCGCGCTTGACGGCTACGCGAGCGACGCTGCCGCCGCGGCTGGCCGCGATTTTCGCCACCGTTCCGCCCCGATTTACGGCGAGCCGGGCGACACTACCGATTCCGCCGGCGCCGGATCGAAGGACGGGCGCCGCCTGAGCGCGCCAGCGCGCCCAGGGAAGGGTGCGCACGCTCGTCCAGAGCTGCTCGAACAGCGAGGGCGGCCGCTCGAGATTCGATGGCGCCGCTTTCGTCGCCGGCGTGTCCGGCAGGGACGGGCCCGAACCGGATGGCAGACCCAGGGGGAGATCCTCCTGAATGGGATCCAGCGCCCCGCTCATTTCGCCGCCGGCGGCGGCGCGCTGGCCTGCCGGACCTTTATCAGGAGGATGTCCTGCTCTTTCTGGCTATCGAGCGTGATCGCAGGATCAAAACTGCGTGCCGTGTACCAGGCGGAAAGTCCGGCCTTGGGATCCTTGTCCAGAAAGTAGCAGTAGGCTTCGTATCCCCAGGCCTTGGGCGAGTTCGGCACGGACTCGACGGCCTGCTCCATGTCGGCGGCGCAACCGGCGTAATCGGTGGTGGTCAGCCGCGCCTTGCCATCCTGGTAATGGCGAAAGCCGTTCCAGGCACCCGGGAGGCCGATGCCCGCCATGAACGTGAGGGCCAGGGTGACGCCGAGCACCGAGAGAACCCATCCCGGCATGTCCGGCAGGCCACGTCGGGCGCGGCGCAGCGGCTGGAGAGCCGACTCGTAACGCAGCAGCCGGTCGGCGATATCGGCATCGGAGACTTCCGGCAAGGCCGGGCGACGCAAGCGCTTGGCGTCGCGCAGCAACATCACGGCGCCGTTGATGTCGCCGGCCGCATAACGAAGGTCGGCTTTGAAGACGAGCGCATCGCGGGCGGCCGGATCGCCGCGCAGGGCGCGGTCGAGGTAGTCATCCGCCACCGCGGTTTCGCGCTTCCAGAAGGCGATCATGCCCTGACCCAGGAGGGCGGCGGCGTTCTTGGGCTCACGGGCGAGGACGGCGTCGTACTCGACGGCGGCGCCGGCGAAGTCCGAGATGCGGATCCGCGCCAGCCCCAGCAGGGTACGGGCATCCGTGAAGTCGGGATGCACCTCGATGATCTTGGTCAGCAAGGTGACCGCCGGCTGTGGGTCTTGCGCCCCAACGAATGCGTAGGCGAGGTAATAGGCAGCGTAGGCGTCGTCGGGACGCTTGCGCACCTCGGCGGCCAGCAGCGGGAGGGCGCCTTCGAAGTCATGCCGGCGAATCAGCGCCAGGCCATCGTTGATAGACATGTCCGGGCCTGACGCGAGTAACGCCTTAATTCAGAAGGGCTTGCGGGCTTGGACTTGGCCCCACACGTTGAACCGGGGGCCTAGGCCGCTTTATCCAGCCAGCGCTCGGCGATGAAGGCGAGAAAGGCGCGGTCGAAGTCCAGGCCGTTCAGCTTCGCGGTGGCAGGCCAGGTCGTCCGGACCTCGTCTTGCAGACGGCGATATTCCTTGAGATCCAGTCCCTGGGCGAACTCCCAGGCTCGGGCAGCCAGCTCGGCGTTGAGTGGTTTCATCATGGTTCTCCTACCCAATACAACGTGTCGAACCGGCAAATCGATTCACTCGGCCGTTGCGTCACGCAACGTCCAAAGCGCAAGATGGTCGCCCGGATCGCGTCAATCGAGTCATGCGAATGCCGGGCGCCCGAGGGGCGATCATCGCCATTGGCGCCGCCGGATTGATGGCCATTCCCACCGTGATGCTGCTGGGAGGCAAGCCCGCCAGGACGGCGGCTGTCGTCGCAGCAACGGGAGTCGCCGTCGATCGCAACGACCCTGAATTCAGACCCCGGCACGAGAGCCGGATCGCGCTCGCCAGCCCAACGCCGACCGCGCCACCGGCCACACCCGCGGCCTCCCGCTCAGCGCTAAAGCCATCAGCGGCCCCGATCCATTCCGCTCCGCCGCCGCCACCGGCCCCTGCTGTGCCGTCGTTCTCGCATGTCTTTGTGATCGTGATGGAGAACCACGAGTCCGGCAGCATCATCGGCAGCTCTGCCGCGCCCTATATCAACAGCCTGGCGAACAGCTACGGCCTGGCGACGAACTACTATGCCGCCTCTCATCCGAGTCTGCCGAACTACCTGGCCCTAACCGCGGGAAGCACCTTCGGGGTCGCCAGTGACTGCACGACCTGCTATGTGAGCGCGACCAACATCGCCGACCAGGTGGAGGCGAGCGGCCGCTCATGGAAGGCCTACATGGAAGACATGCCGAGCCCCTGCTACCTGGGCGCATCGGCCGGAAACTACGCCATGAAGCACGACCCCTTCATGTACTACAACGACATCCGAAACAATGCGGGCCGCTGCGCCGCCCACGTTGTCCCCTTCACCCAGTTTGGGAGTGATATGAGCAGCGGCCGCGTGCCGAATTTCGTCTGGATCACACCCAACATGTGCAATGACATGCACGACTGCGCGGTCTCAACCGGCGATGGCTGGTTGCGCAGCGTCGTCCCGACGATCACCAGTTCCGCCGCGTTTCGCAACGGCGGTGTGCTGTTCATCACCTGGGACGAGGGCTCGAGCAGCGCCGGCTGCTGCGCCGATGCATGGGGCGGACGCGTCGCAACGCTGGTGATCTCGCCCCGGTCGATCAGCGGATTCCGGTCGAGCGTCGCGGAAAACCACTATGGCCTGTTGCGGACGATCGAGGACGGCTTTCACCTGGCCCACCTCGGCGCCGCGGGCTGGTCGAGCAACACCCCCCTGCGCGAGTACTTCCGCTAGGCCGGCTCGCAGTCGATCAGGGCGCCGGTTTACCGCCGCCGAGAGCGCGGATCGCGTCCAGCGATGCCATGTCGTCGATCGATGACAGGTCGCCCGGCGGATCGCCGACAAAGACGTTGCGAATCACACGCCGCAGGATCTTGCCATTGCGCGTCTTCGGCAGGCGCGGAATCACATGGACCGCCGCCGGCTTGAACGGCTTGCCCAGCGACCGCTCGACGCTGCGGGAGACCGCGGACGGGATCGGCGCCGGATCGGCGTCCGGCCGGGCCACCGCGAAGACCACGACAGACTGACCTTTGAGCGGATCCGGGACGCCAACCGCCGCCGCCTCGGCAACGTCCGTCCCATCCAGCGCCGCGGCCTCGACCTCAGCTGGCCCAACCCGTTTGCCGGCGACCTTGATGGTGTCATCGGAGCGGCCCAGGATGTACCAGAGGCCGTCGGGGTCGATCAGTGCCCAGTCACCATGCATCCATACGTTCGGCCAGCGTGACCAGTAGGTGTCCAGGTAACGTTGCGGGTCCTTCCAGAACCCAAGCGTCATCCCCAGGTAAGGCTGACGCACCACGAGCTCGCCCACCTCGCCACTTACCGGCTGACCCTGTTCGTTGAAGACCGCGGCATCGATGCCGGGAATGGGACCGGCGAAACTCCCGGGTCGCGACGGCGTCAGCACGTTTCCCGATACCAGGCCGCCGCCGCACTCCGTGCCTCCCGAGTAATTGATGATCGGGACCTGTGCTCGCCCGACGACCTCAAAGAGCCAGGTCCAGGCTTCGGGGGTCCACGGTTCTCCGGTCGAAGCCAGGACGCGCAGCGCGGAGATCGGCGAGGGTGGCACGGCGCGTTCACCGGCTGCCATTAGGACGCGGGTGAGGGTGGGCGAGATGCCGAGGTGGGTCACGCCCTGCCGTTCAGCCACGGCCCAGACCCGCGCCGGATTTGGATGATCGGGTGCGCCGTCGTAGAAGACGGCGGTCCCGCCGAGCATCAGGCTGCCGAAAACCAGCAGCGGCCCCATCACCCAACCCATGTCGGTGATCCACATCACTCGTTCGCCCGGGTGGACGTCCATCGCCAGAGCCCAGTCCTGGGCACTCTTGATCGGCAGCCCGGCGTGGCCGTGCACGGTGCCCTTGGGCCGTCCTGTAGTCCCCGAGGTGTAGAGCAGCATCAGGGGCTCGTCCGACGCCATCGCTTCGGTCGGCACCCGGCCACGGTCGGGCCGCACGACGTCTTCCCAGGCAACGTCGAGATCCCGACGAAGCGAAACACCGCCGCCTGCGCAGTTGACCACCACCACCCGCTGCAGTTGGGGCAAGCCGTCCGCGGCCTGGGCGGCGAGCGGCTGCATGGGAACCGTCCGACCGCGGCGGATGGCGGCGTCGGCGGTGATCAGCACCCTGGCGTCCGCATCGGCGAGTCGTTGACGAATGGCCTCCACGCCGAAGCCGGAGAAGAGCGGGACGGCGACGGCGCCCAACTTCGCACAGGCCAGCAGGGCGATGGCATTCTCGATGACCAGCGGCAAATACAAACCCACGGCGACTCCCCGTTCGACGCCGATGGCGCGAAATCCTGCGGCGGTCCGCTCCACGATGTCCTCCAGCCCGGCGTAGGTCAGCCGTCGGGTGTCTCCGTTCTCGGTCTCGCCGATCAGCGCCAGGCGGTCCGGATCGGTGCGCCGATGCCGGACCACCGCCGACTCGTAGGCGTTCAGCCGGCCTCCGGGGAACCACCGGGTGAATGGAATTCCGGCCGAGGTGTCCATCACCTCGCGATACGGCGTCGACCAGACCACGCCGAGCTCCTTGACCAGGACCTCCCAGAACCAGCGCGGCTCTTTAGCCGCCTTCTCACATAGTTCGGGATAGCTGGCGCAGCCGGAGCGGTGTATGAAGTGCCCGAGGCGGCTGCCGCGTGCCTGTTCGTCCGTCGGTGACCAGGCCGGCTCCGCGCTCATCCGGCCTTCATCGTATCGCCGGTCCAGAACCCCTCCGGGTCGGCTTTGCGGATGTAAGCGAGCTCATCCGTAGAGGGGGGCGCCGTCGCGGAGATGGTCTCGTCGATCGCCAGGGGAAAGCCGGTGGCCTGGCGCACCTGCTCCGGCGTCACCCCCGGGTGCAGCGTCACGGCTCGCACCCCACCACCTGAGAGATCGAAGACGCCCAGCGTGGTGATCAGCGTTGCCGGACCACCGCGCCGGCGACCTGGAAAATGACCGGGGGAGGTGATGTAGTCGACGTGCTCCCGAAACCGTCGTGGTTCGTGCTCCATGATGAGCACGGTCCTCCCCGCCAGCGAGGCGATGTCGCCGCCGCCGCCGCTGCCTGGAAGGCGCACTAAGGAGCCGCTGGCACTGGTCCGGGTGGTGTTGAGATTGCCGAGCGGATCGATCTCGGCACCACCGATGAAGCCAACGTCCACCCGTCCCTGCTGCAGCAGGCTCATCACGTCGTTGAGCCCGAGGCAGGCGACGGCGCCGGCGATGTTGGGTGGATCGCCCATGGTGTAGATGAATGCTTCAGCCGGCCGATCCCGGATGACGCCGTTCTCGAATAGCCCGACGGCATTGGGCGCGTGGGTGGCCTTGGCGAGCCCGAAACCGAGCAACGGAAGCCGCATGCCGACAAACACGACCTCGCCGTCGCGGATCTCTCGCGCGGCTGCCACCACCATCAGCTCACGCCGAGTGTAGGTGGCGATCATGGCGCGAAATTGGCGGCGGCGGCGAGACGTCGGTCATGCACGCGCAGCTTCTCCGCGGCGGCTGGCCCCATCTGCCGCAGATAGGCCTGCCGGTCTGGGAGATCGAGGACCCACTCGCGCAGCCAGGCCTGGAAACCATCGAGCGTCCGAGAGACCTGGTGGTAGCGCAAGAACGGCTCGAAGTCTCGCCGCCAATAGCCCTGCACCGAGGAGGGCAAGGCGCCACCCGGCTCCTCGACCACCGTAGTCGTAAGAAAGCCGGGGATCACGGTGCGGTTGGGGTCGCTACGGATCACCTCCTCGGGCACGATCTCTTCGCAGCTGACGATCGTGCGCCGCGCCGCGTACACAGCCTCGACGGTGAGCCCCAGGTTGCCCCACAGGTGGGCATTCCCCTGGACATCCGCGCGCTGAACATGAATGATGGCGACGTCCGGCTTCACCGCAGCCACGGCGAGCAGACTGGGGCCGCCGAACGGATCGTCGACCGGCCGGATGCGTGGATGTCCGCGGACGATGTCGCCTCCGATGCCGGTGAAGGTCGGGAGATAGGGCAGACCCATGGCGGCTGCTTTGAGCGCTAATCCAACGGTGAAGTTCGAGTGGTCTTCCATCACGATCCGCCGGGGCACGCCCTGCTCGTAGGCGCGCCGAAAGCCATAGCCCGACCCGCCCGCGACATTCCCGACCCATGCCGCAACCACCTTCGCAACCGTGCCGGCGGCGATCAACTGGTCGAATGCCATGTCGGAGATCGGCCCGATCAGCGTCAGGTCGCGCCGCTGCTGCCGGATGATTTCGTGAACCGCGGCGAACGGGATTCCGGACTCGAGGGCGAGACCTAACGCAATGGCATCGCCGTCATGCACGTGCTCCGCGACCGCGTCGCGGAGGGTCTGGCGCTTGTCCGTCAGTGGTGACTCCAGGCCGGCGCCCGTTTCTCCCGGAACGCGCGGATCCCCTCATCGGCATCGCTGGATGGGGCGACCGCAGCCTTGTAGGTGGCGATGGCGGCGTCCAGCCGCTGCAACACTGCGGGCGCCCGTTGGCCCCGGGTGGCGCTGGTCAGCGCCCGCAGCGCCACCGCGCTATGCCCGGCGAGCTTCTTCGCCATCTCCTCGGCGGTTTGCGCCAGGCTGGCCCTCGCGACAACCTGGCTCACCAGCCCCGCCTGCTGGGCCGCGCGTGCATCCATGGATTCGCCGAGCAGCAGGCCCATCGCGAGTGGCCAGGTACAGCGCTCGGGCAGGCAAGCCGCCGCCACCGGCGGAAAGGCGGCGAGCGTGATTTCGGGGAAGGCGAGGACCGTGTCGTCGGCCGCGATGACGATATCGCACAGCAGCGCGATCTCGGCGCCGCCGCCGAGCGTCGAACCCTGGATCGCCGCGATGGTGATCGGCCTCAGATTGAGCAGGAGCCGGGCATTTTCGCGCACTTCCGCCAGCATCGCATCGGACCGGGAGGCGACGTGGTCCGCAATGTCGACGCCGGCTGAGAAGGCGCGCGGCAGGGCGCTGCTCAACACCAGCACGCGGATCTCTGGGACATCACACTGTCGCAGCGCGCCGTTGAGCCGTCGCAGCATCTCGATGTCCAGGACGTTCACGGGCGGTCGATCCAGCGTGAGGTGGGCGACCCCATCGAGGATCCGAATCGTGACCGGAACCGAAGACCGATCGGATGCCGCCACCGTCGGTAATGCTAGTACGCTAGCGACATGCAAACGTGCCCTCGCTGCCGCCGCTCCGTGGCGTCCGAGGCCGCCTTCTGTCCGCATTGCGGCGCCCAGCTTCGCGTCCAACCGGTCCAGGGAGAGATCATCGATGGCACGAAGCGCTTTGCCCGGAATCGGCCGGTCAGTCCCGGCCGAGCGGCCCGCCTCTCCATCGTGCCTGGCCTTGGCCACTGGTACGCGGGGGCCCCATTGAAGGGCCTGGCCTTTTTCGCCGCCATCATGGGCCCGCTGGTGGTCGGGACCGAGCTGGACCTCACGGTGGTGGGCGCTGCGGTCGGAATCCCGCTCGACCTCGGTGGTGTTGGACTCTGGGCGTTTTGTGCCTACGACGCCTATCGCACGGCACGAAATCGGATGCGACCGGCGGCCTGAGCCGCCCCGATCCGCAATACGCCCGGCAACCGACGCAATGGCGCTCGCAACCTTTGACGCCTAATGTCGCGATGTGGGGCGGGAGCGACGGGTCCTCTTAGTCGAAGACGACGCCGACGTCGCCGAACTGTATGTGGTTCAACTACGCCGTGACGGCGTGCCGCTCGAGCACGTGCGCAGCGGCCAGGAGGCCGACAGCTTCGTTCGCGGTCGGGGTCCCGTTCTCATCCTGATCGACCTCAAGCTGCCCGATGTCGACGGCCGGGAGCTGATCGAGCGCTGGAGCGGCGACCCCATCTGCGGAGCAATTCCGATCTGGATCTTGAGCAACACGATGCCCGAGGACAACCTCTGGTGGCATGCCGCGCCGAATGTTCAGCGCTACTTCCTCAAGTCACGGGTTGTTCTGTCACGGCTCAGCCTGGAGATCCGGGCAACGCTCGGTCTTCCTTACGGTGAGCGGATCAGCAACCGTATCGCCAGCTAGCCCGCTCTCGATAATTGCCCAATGGAAGTCCCTCCTGCGGCGCTGCCACCACGGCCGCAGGAGCGGCTGCGCTGGCTCGATCTGATCCCGGTCCTGGCGTTCACGATTGCGGGCATCATCCTCGTAATCCTGCTGGCGGTGACGCTGGCTCGACTCAACCGATCCTTCTACCAGGCCAACCTGGGGACGATCGGACTGAGCGCGGCCCTTCTCGTCTACCTCGGCTTTGGGGCGGGAATCGTGGTCGCGCTTCGGAGGCTGCGGGCGCCGTTGGCCTTTCTGGGCCTGCACTGGCCGACGCGTCGTGATCTGGGTTTGACGCTTGTCCTGATCGTGCCCTGGTATATCGGGGTCGCGGCGGTCACCACCCTGTCCTCGGCCGTGCTCAATCACGGCCTGGCCATCCCCAGCAACGCCCGACAGCTTTTCATCCAGCATCCGGCCGGACTGCGCGTCCTGGCGCTCGCCCTGCTGGTCACCGCGGTGGCCGCCCCCCTGTGTGAGGAAGCCTTCTTTCGCGGGATGTTGTTTCGACTCCTGCACGCGCGCGTACCGCTGTGGGCGGCGGTCGTGCTGAGCGCGTTGGCCTTCGGCCTGGCTCACGCCAGCCCGGCGATCAGTCTCGCCCTACTGCCGGTCTTTACCTATATGGGGGTCGTGCTCACCCTGATCTACGCCTGGACCGGCTCGCTGACAAACACGGTGCTGTTGCATTCCTTCAACAACGCCGTTGGCACCGTGGCCGTCTACGTGCTGGTCACCCGGTCGCTCAGCTGATCCGTCGGGATCAGCGAGACCTTCTGCTTTGGCACACGGTCGACGACCACTTCCATCGGCGCATTGCGCACGACATGTTCGGCGATTCGGCCGAGGGGGCCCTCATTGGGACGGTTCTGGTAACTGATCCCCATGACGATCAAGTCGGCGCCTTCCTCGCGCGCGATCTCGACGATGCGATGGCCCGCCTGTCGCGCCCCAAGGACTTTCGTGCGGGGCTCGATCGCGTGCTGGGTGGCGATGAAAGCGGCCGCGTCGAGCGCGCGCTGGATCCGAGGATCCTTTTCGGGCATAACCAGTGGAGCCTGGAGCGGGATCTCGTGGACGTAGACGATGACCATCTCCGCCTTGTGCCCCTGATTCAGCCGGGCAGCCAGTTCAACGGCACGGACCGATGCGCCCAGATCGAGAATCGGAACGAGAACCTTGCGGATCGATTCCACCGAGCGGACCGTGCTGGTGGCCCCTCGTGGGGCGGGCGGTGGGACCCGAAGCATCCAGCCAAGCGTCCCCGCCAGGCCGATGGTGAAGCCAACCGCCAGAGTGACACCGACCGGATTGAGAGCGAGGCTCAAGGTCGGAGCCGGCCGGCAACCTGCAGCCGCCAGGCACCAAACGCCAGCAGGCCGACGCCGGCGATGGCATACGGGATGGACCGCACCTGGACCAGATCACGCACCAGGATGAGTACGCCGAGCACGATGGAAACGATGCCCACGGCCTGGGTGAATCGATAGGCGCCCACTACTTTTCGAAGAAGCGCTTGACCTTGTCGGCGCCGATGGTGGTCGGGCAGATCGTTTCAAGACCGAGCTCGGCATAGACGCCGGCCCGCGCCGGGTCGTAGATCCGGCAGATCACCTTCTTCACGTTGAACTCGTGCTGCGCCAGCTGGGCCGCCATGATGTTGGTGGTGTCGGCGTTCGTGACCGCCACGAAGGCCTCCGCCCGGTCGGTGCCGGCCCGGCGCAGGATATCCTCGTCGACCGCCGAGCCGAAGACCATCTCGCCCACGAAGTCTTCTCCCAGGCGGTTGAAGGCGGCCTCGCTAAAGTCCACGACAGTCACCTCATCACCCTCTTCACTCAGCTGCCGCGCCAGGCTGGAACCAACCCGGCCGCAACCCACGATCACCGTGCGCATTTCGCTCCTAGACTAACTCTACCCGCGCGGCAGGAACGTAATCAGCGTCTCGGATTCGTTTAGCGCCCAAATGGCGAGGGTATATACCGCCCAGCTTGCCCCGGCGCCCCGCGTGCCCGGGCCGCGGAAATGAAGGAGAAATCACAATGGCAAAGACAGTAGGCATCGACCTGGGCACCACGAACTCAGTGGTCGCGGTCATGGAGGCCGGCGAGCCGGTCGTCATTCCAAATGCCGAAGGCGGCCGGACCACGCCCTCCGTCGTCGCCTTTACCAAGTCGGGGGAGCGCCTGGTGGGCCAGCTGGCCCGCCGGCAGGCCGCCGTCAACCCGGAGAACACCGTGTTCTCGATCAAGCGATTCATGGGCCGAAACTACAACGAGGTCGATCGCGAGCGGAAGATGGTGCCCTACAAGACGCTGGCCGGCAAGGACGGCCGGGTCGAGGTTGAAATCCAGGGACAGCGGTACACGCCCGAGCAGATCTCGGCGATGATCCTGCAGAAGCTCAAGACCGATGCCGAAGCCTACCTGGGCGAAAAAGTGACGGACGCGGTCATCACCGTGCCGGCATACTTCAATGACTCCCAGCGGCAGGCAACCAAGAACGCCGGCCAGATCGCCGGCCTCAACGTGGTCAGGATCATCAATGAGCCAACCGCCGCGTCGTTGGCTTACGGCCTCGACAAGAAGGAGAACGAGAAGATCCTCGTCTTCGACCTCGGTGGCGGAACCTACGACGTGTCGGTCCTCGAAGTGGGCGAAGGTGTCTTCGAAGTCAAGGCCACCAACGGCGACACGCACCTCGGCGGCGACGACTACGACCGCCGGCTGGTGGACTACATCGCCGACGAGTTCAAGAAAGAGCAGGGTATCGACCTGCGCAATGATCGGCAGGCCTTGCAGCGGCTGACCGAGGCGGCCGAGAAAGCGAAGATCGAGCTGTCCAGCCGGATGGAGACCGACGTCAACCTGCCCTTCATCACCGCCGACCAGAACGGTCCCAAGCACCTCGACATCAAGATCTCACGTGCCAAGTTCGAGCAGCTGACCGCGGACCTGACCGAAAAGACGGTCGCCCCCTTCAACGCCGCGCTCAAGGACGCGGAACTCACGCCCACCGAACTCAATGAGGTCATCCTCGTCGGTGGGGCAACGCGGATGCCCGCCATCCAGGAGCTGGTCAAGAAACTCGCGAACGGCAAAGAGCCTCACCGGGGCGTCAACCCGGATGAGGTGGTCGCCGTTGGCGCCGCCATCCAGGCCGGCGTGCTGAAGGGCGAGGTCAAGGACGTCCTGCTGCTCGATGTCACCCCACTGTCGCTCGGGATCGAGACCTACGGCGGCGTCATGACCAAGCTCATCGAACGGAATACCACCATCCCGACCTCCAAGAGCCAAATCTTCTCGACGGCGTCCGACAATCAGCCGTCGGTCGAGGTGCACGTGCTCCAGGGCGAGCGCGAGATGGCGTCGGGCAACAAGACGCTCGGCAAGTTTCATCTCGATGGCATCGCCCCGGCCCCGCGTGGAATCCCGCAGATCGAGGTGACCTTCGACATCGACGCCAACGGCATCCTCAATGTCCGTGCCAAGGACCTGGGAACCGGCAAGGAGCAGAAGGTCACGATCACGGCCTCGACGACGCTGAACAAGGACGAAGTCCAGCGCATGGTCAAAGACGCCGAGGCGCACGCGGAGGAAGATCGCAAGCACAAGGAAGAAGTCGAAGCCCGCAACCAGGCGGACAGCCTCGTCTACCAGGCGGAGAAGGTGCTCAAGGACAACGCCGACAAGATCGATGCCACGATTCGCTCGGAGGTCGAGAGCAAGATCGAGCCGGTGAAGCAGGCCATCAAGGACAACGACGTGGACCGCATGCGGACGACCAGCCAGGAGCTGGCCGCATCGATGCAGAAAATCGGCGAGGCCGTCTACAGCCAGGCTCAGGGTGCCGGCGCCGGCGCACAGTCGGCCACTGGCACGGAAGGCCCGGGGTCGGGCAAGTCCGGTGACGGCGACGTCGTCGACGCCGACTTCAAAGAGGTCTAAGCCCGCGGACTGACCCTACCCCCACGCGGGGGAGGGTCAGTGTCCGAGGTTCACCGGGACGCGTCGCAGCACGAAGTCCTCGTCGTGTACGGTCTCCGGCACCCGGTGCTGCTCAATCTCCTCCCGTTCGATCGGCTTGACGCGCCACCCGCGGTGATAGACGAGATCCCCACCAAGATAGGCACTCGCCAGCAGCGTTAGTGTCGAAATCCCACCGAGCCAGACGCCCCGCCTGGATCCAGGCTTCTTGAGGCTGCGGCCGCCGAGGGAGGCAATGCCCACGCCCAGCGCGGTTAGATTCAGGAGGCCGTGCGTGAACCCGGTACTCTGGGCCGGGTCATCGACCTCCATCTGGAGATAATCCGCAAGCCCAAACAGCGCGGTCGGGATAGCGAGCGCCACGCCCGCAGCGGAGTTGAGATAGCCCGCCTTCTCCAGGTCCGGCTGGCCGGCCATGCGTCCCCAGAACGAAAACGCGAAACCGATCGGAATCAATGCCGCCGGCAGGTCGGTCGTAAGCGCGTGCAGGGGATGGCCCATGATCACGGGATTGATGGCCGGGAGCCGGCGCCGGATGCGTTCCCAGCGGCGGATCCACGACGTCGACGGTTCGGTGGACATGCGCCCAAGTTTAGTGAGTATTCTGAATCGGGTACATCCTGAGCATGCCGTTTCGACCTGACCGTTTGACCGAGAAGACCCAGGAAGCCATCCAGCAGGCGCAGGCGCTTGCCCAGGAAGCTCAGCAGCAGGAGATCACGCCCGAGCATCTCCTTCTGGCACTGCTCCAGCAGCCCGATGGCACGGTGCCGCCGATCCTGCAGCAAATCGGTGTGGATCCGAGCCGGGTGGCCGCCGAGCTGAAGGCCCAGCTCGATCGACTCCCAAAGGTCTATGGCGCGGAAAGCTACCTGGGGTCACGACTCCGCCGGCTGCTCGACGCCGCTTGGAGTGAGATGGAGCGGCTCAAGGACGAGTACCTCTCGACCGAGCACATCCTGCTCGCGATCGTCGACGAGGCGAACAGCGAAGGCGCGCGCCTGCTGCAGCGGGCCGGGGTCTCACGGGAGAAGATCCTCCAGGCGCTTACCCAGGTGCGTGGATCGTCTCGTGTGACAGACGCCTCGCCTGAGTCGAAGTTTCAGGCGCTGGAAAAGTACACGCGCGACCTGACCGCCCTGGCGCGGGAAGGAAAACTCGACCCGGTCATCGGCCGGGAGCAGGAGATCCGTCGTGTAATCCAGGTCCTCTCCCGGCGGACGAAGAACAACCCGGTCCTGATCGGCGAGGCCGGTGTCGGCAAAACGGCGATCGTCGAGGGACTGGCCCAGCGCATCGCGCAGGGTGATGTGCCCGAATCCCTGAAAGACAAGCGGGTGGCTGCCCTCGATCTTGGCGCGCTGATCGCCGGCACCAAGTACCGGGGCGAATTCGAAGATCGGCTGAAGGCGCTTCTCAAAGAGATCGAGTCGTCCGACGGCCGGATCATCCTCTTTATTGATGAACTCCATACCCTGGTGGGCGCCGGTGCCGCCGAAGGGGCGATGGATGCCTCGAACCTGCTCAAACCGGCACTGGCGCGGGGTCAGCTTCGCTGCGTCGGGGCCACAACACTGGACGAGTACCGCAAGCACATCGAGAAGGATGCGGCGCTCGAGCGCCGTTTCCAGCCGATCTTCGTCGGCGAGCCCTCGGTCGAAGACACGATCTCGATCCTGCGCGGACTGAAGGAGAAGTACGAGGTGCACCACGGGGTGCGCATCACCGATGCGGCGATCGTGGCCGCTGCGATGCTATCCCAGCGATACATCACCGATCGTTTTCTGCCGGACAAAGCCATTGACCTGATCGATGAGGCCGCGTCCAGTCTCCGCATGGAGATCGACAGTCTTCCCACCGAACTGGATGAGATCGAGCGCCAGATTCGCCAGCTGGAGATCGAACGCCAGGCGCTCAAGAAGGAGCAGGACCGGGCATCCAGGGACCGGCTCAGCGCGATCGAGAAGGAGCTGGCCAATCTGCAGGAGCAGAGCCGGGCGATGCGTGCGCAATGGCAGAACGAGAAGGCCCTGATCCAGCAGATTCGGGAAATCAAAGCTCGCCTGGAGCAATTGCGGCTGGACGCGGAGCGGGCCGAGCGGATGGCGGATTTCGAGCGGGCCGCCCGGCTGAAATACGGGGAGACCCCGGCGCTGCAGAAGGAACTCGACGCCAAAAACACCGAGCTGGTCGCGCTGCAGAAGGACCATCGCCTGTTGAAGGAAGAGGTCGACGATGAAGACATCGCCCGCATCGTTTCTCGCTGGACCGGAATCCCGGTGCAGAAAATGCTCGAGGGCGAAGTCCAAAAGCTCCTCAAAATGGAAGAGCGCTTGCACGAGCGCGTCGTCGGTCAGGACGAGGCGGTCACCGCGGTCGCGAACGCCGTCCGACGCGGGCGCGCGGGACTGAGCGATCCAAACCGCCCGATTGGGTCATTCATTTTCCTCGGGCCGACCGGGGTTGGGAAAACGGAGCTGGCCCGCTCGCTGGCAAATTTCCTGTTCGACGACGAGCAGGCCATGGTGCGGATCGATATGTCGGAGTACATGGAGAAACACACCGTCGCCCGGCTCGTGGGTGCGCCGCCTGGCTACGTCGGCTACGAGGAAGGCGGTCAACTTACCGAGGCGGTGCGCCGCCGGCCCTACAGCGTCATTCTCTTTGACGAGATCGAGAAGGCGCACCCGGATGTGTTCAACATCCTGCTGCAGATCCTCGAGGATGGCCGCCTTACGGACGGCCAGGGCCGGACGGTTGACTTCCGCAACACGGTCATCATCATGACGTCGAACCTGGGGAGCCACCTGTTGCAGGATCCGAACCTGTCCGATGCTGATCGGCAGCGATTGGTGCTGGAGACGGTCCGGCAAAACTTCCGTCCGGAATTCCTCAATCGCGTCGATGAGATCATCATCTTCAAGCCGCTGAGCCGTGAACAGATCAAGTCGATCGTCGACATCCAGCTCGAGCGGCTGCGGAAGCGACTGGCGGAGCGGCGGATCAGCCTGCAGCTCACCCCGGTGGCCCTGGAGCTGATTGCGAACGAGGGATACGACCCGACCTACGGGGCTCGGCCGCTCAAGCGCGTCATCCAGCGCCGAATTCAGGATCCGCTGGCGATGGCAATTCTGGACGGCAAGTTCGGTGAAGGCGACACCGTCGTGGTCGATGCCGAAAAGAGCGAGCTCATGATGCGCAAGGCGGGCCGGCCGGAGGCTGCGGCGGTCGCCGCGTCATAAGGCCCCACCGCGCTCGCGGCTCAGTACAATAGCCGAGCGCTGTTAAGCCGCCTTAGCTCAGCGGTAGAGCAATGGTTTCGTAAACCATCGGTCCGGGGTTCGAATCCCCGAGGCGGCTCCAACCTTTAATAGACTTCGTCGGTGCGCACCATATCGGCGACGACGGCCCGGCGGCTGGCGATCACGCGCCAGCGATTGGTCGGTCAGACCAGCAAATCGAGCGCCGATAGCATCTTCGATGTCGTCAAGGATCTAGGCTTCCTGCAACTCGACCCGACCAACGTGGTCGCGCCGAGCCACCAGCTCGTGGTATTCAGCCGCGTCGGGCCCTATCAGCCAAAGCACCTGGAGACCTTGCTCTGGGATGAGCGCCGCCTGTTCGAGTCCTGGGCGCATGCCGCGTCGATTGTGGTGACCGAGCACTATCCGATCTACCGCTGGATCATGCATCGTGTCGCGACCGGCAAGGGCTTTTGGCATGGCTTCACGACTTCAGGCGAGCGACAGTCGCAGCGCGTCCTGGCATGGATGAAGGCGAACGACGCGCTGCGACGTAGCATGATGCGCCAGATCCGAGAACGTGGCCCACTGCCCTCGCGCGCCTTCGAGGATCGGTCGACCGGCGCCTGGCGGAGCAGCGGCTGGAACAACGGCCGCAACGTCGGCATGATGCTCTTCTACCTGCAGATGATGGGACAGCTGATGGTCGCGGGGCGAAGCGGTGGTCAAAAACTGTGGGATCGCCCGGAGCGGTGTCTGCCCACGTGGACTCCGAAGACCAGGCTGGGGGAACCGGCGATCGTCCGCTGGGCGGCGGAAATCTCGCTACGAGCGCTTGGTGTCGCATCGCCAACGGATATCCGCGAGCACTTCATTCGATGGAAGTATGTGAATCTGCCGGCGGCGCTGGCTTTCCTGGAGAAGCAGGGACGGATTGAGCAGGTCACAGTCCGAGACGGCGACCGCCCATGGCCGGGGACCTGGTATGTGCACGCCGATGACCATGTGATTCTCGACCGAATCGAGGCAGACTCGTGGAGCCCGCGAACGACCCTGCTCTCGCCGTTCGACAACTTGATCATCGATCGACGGCGTACTCGCCTGATGTTTGGGTTCGATTACACGATGGAGATTTACGTCCCTGCGGCAAAGCGGCGCTACGGCTACTACGCAATGCCCGTCCTTCATGAAGACCGGCTCGTGGCGCGCATCGACCCAGCGTTCAACCGAGACAAGATGCAGCTATCGGTCCGGGGAGTCAGCGTCGAGCCTGGCCGCGATGATCTGCAGGTGGCCCGGGCCACACGGGGGGCGATCGCCGGGCTTGCGACGTTCCTCGGAGCCAGGGCAATCGACTACGACGGTAAGGTGCCGTCTCGCTGGCGGCGGGTGCTCAGCGCCTGACCGGCATAGCGGACTGCAAGGTGGCTGTCGCGAGCCGCGTTGTATATCACGTGGAGCGAGGTGGGGAGGCCACGCCGGTGGCGGCCGCCAAGGGGATGGTCTTCGACCTCATCTGCCGCGGCTGCGGCGCGTGCGCTCAACGCGCTTGGGACCCCACGGAGGCCGTAAGCGCGACCACCTGCCCGGATTGTGATGCGGCCATGTCGGTGATCGGCATCGACTTTCCGGCTGGACGCGAGCAGGCCAAGATCACACGGGTGCTCGAAGTTATCCAGGGCGCGGGCATCGTGCCGGTGGCCGTCGAGCGGCGAGCCCGCGGTCGATTGCGGCCTGAAGCAGCGTAGTTAGCCGTAGAATGTGCCGCGAATGGCGGCATTCTGGTTCTGGGTGATCGTGGCGGTCGCCTTCGCGATCGCGGAAGTCATGACGGTCGCCTTCTTCGCTGCCTTTATTGCCCTCGGTGCGCTCGGCGCCGCGATCGCGAGCCTGCTCGGGTTCAACCTGCTGGTCCAGGCGATCGTCCTCGGAGTCATCGGCGTGGCCGGCATCTTCGTGGCACGGCCCTATCTCGTGGCGCGGATGCATGTCGGCCGGCCGGCGCTCCGATCGGGTGCCGAGAGCATGGTGGGCCATCGGACGGTGTTGATTGAGGCAATCCCGGGCAATGGGCAACCAGGCCACGTTAAGATCGCCGGTGAACTCTGGCCCGCCCTCACCGACGACGGCAGCGCCCTGCCGGCGACCACCCCTGTGGTCGTGACCGCGCTTCGCAGCACCGTCCTGATCGTCCGCGCGGCGTCGTCCCAACCAACCCCGACCGTCTGAGAAGAGGTGGAAACATGTCCGCACAGCTGATCGTCGGCGCGATTCTCGTCCTGCTCGCGGTGGTCATCATTGCCCGAACCGTCAACGTCATCCAGCAGGGTTACCAGGGCATCGTGAAACGTCTCGGCGAGTTCCATTCGGTGCGCCAGCCCGGCGTCACTTTTCTGGTGCCGCTGGTCGACTCGATGGTGCTCGTCGACATCCGCGAGACCCCTCGGACCGGCGACAAGCAGGAGGTCATCACCCGTGACAACGTCACGGTCAGTGTCAATGCCACCATCTTCAGCCAGGTCGTCGACCCCAAGCTGGCGCTGTTCAGCGTCAGCAACTACTTCATCGCCATCGACCAGCTCTCGCGGACGACGCTCCGCGCCATCTTCGGCGGGATGTCCCTGGATGAGGCGCTGAGCCAGCGGGAGCGCATCAATGCCCAGTTGCAGCAGCAGATGGAGTCGGTAACCGACAAGTGGGGAATCCGGATCAACCGGATCGAGATCGTCGACATCACGCCACCGCAGACCATCCTCAATGCCCTGGCCCTGCAGAAACAGGCCGACCAGGAGAAGCGGGCGCTGATCCTGAAGTCGGAGGGCCAGCAGCAGTCGGCCATCAACATCGCCGACGGCCAGCGGCAAGCGCAGATCAAGACCGCCGAAGGTGATCGCCAGTCCGCCATCCTCCGGGCGGAGGGCGCCAGACAAGCGGCCATCCTCGAGGCGGAGGGACGGGCGCAGGCGGTGACGACCGTCTATAAGGCGATCACGGACGCGAACCCGAATCCCACCCTGGTCTCGATCCTGCAGCTCGACACACTGTCGAAGTTCGCGGCGAGCGAGAACGCCAAGCTGATCGTGCCAGTGGAAACGGCGGGGCTGCTCGGCGCGGCGCAAGCGCTGCGCAGCGTGCTCGACGGAGTACCGTCGGGCGGCAAGTCATAGACAAACCCTCAGCGACCGACGTCTCGATCGCCATTCTCGACCCCGCGGAGCATCACCTCGTTCGGCCGCTGCTGCGCGACTTGATGCTGGATGAGCAGGGCCACTACGACCATCCCCGGCTGACCCGCGATGAGATCGAGCACGACATCGCCAAGGCCCCGCCGGAACGCTTCACCGGCGAGAACATCATCCTGGCGGCGCAGGCCGCGGGAAAGGTCGTCGGCCTCTGCTGGTGCGTCCTCTTCAACCCCGGCACAGGCCTCGAGGCGGAGGTCGCCGAAGTGTATGTCGATGCCGCATTTCGCTCTCAGGGAGTTGGTGGTCGATTGCTGCGGCAGGCCGTGGAATTGTTTCGTCAACGACATGTCACCTTCGCCGCCGTCTGGACTCGCGAGAGCAATCCGCAGGCGGTGCGCCTCTACGAGGAGGCAGGGTTCCGCCGCACCGAGCAGCTGGTCCTTACGTGGCTTCCGCTGCCGGGTCGCTGAAACACCGGGGGTAGAATTGGGCTGAGTTCGATGGCGAGCGAACCTCAATACCTCCCACCACCGACCGAACCGGCGCCCGTGTCGCCGTCGCCGGTGCAACCGGTACCAAAGCCGCGCCGTCGCCGGGGCATCCTCGGCATCGTCGCCATCAGCGCGGTGGTCGGGGCGCTGGCCGGGTCCGTGGCGACCATCGTCGTGGCTCCGCGGCTGATCAAGGTGACCTCCACCGGCAATGCGCTGGTGGCGCCGCTGGCGCCGATCAACAACACACTGACCGAAGAATCGGCGGTGATCAACGTCGCCAACCTGGCCGGCAAAGCCGTGGTCGAGATCAAGACCACCATCACGTCGGCGGACACTTTCCTTCAACAGGAGCAGCACGGCATCGGGTCGGGCTTCATCGTTCGCTCGGATGGCTACATCGTGACGAATAACCACGTCGTCGAAAACGCCCGGCAGCTGCAGATCATCCTGCGCGATCAGGCAAAGAAATACGATGCCCGCGTCGTGGGCACCAGCCCGGAGGATGACATCGCGGTGCTGAAAATCGACGCGCAGAACCTTCCATCCCTGGGTTGGGGCGACTCGAGTGCCCTCAAGGTCGGCCAGCTGGCGATCGCCATCGGCAGTCCACTCGGTCAGCAGAACAGCGTGACCAAGGGCGTGATCAGTGCGCTGCACCGCTCGATCCAGGTTCCGGATCCGGCGTCGGTAGGCGGCACGGAGAACATCCTGAATGCCATCCAGACGGATGCCCAGATCAACCCGGGCAACAGCGGCGGCCCGCTGCTGAATTCCGCGGGGCAGGTCATCGGCGTCAACTTTGCGATCGAGCAGGCGCAGGCCGGCCCCGGGCTGGGCTTCGCGCTCGACGGGAACGCGGCCCACGATATCGCGAACCAGCTGATCCAGACGGGGCACGTGAACCGGCCCTACCTCGGGGTCACTTATCAGCAGCTCGATGAGACCGCGGCCGCCGCCAATAGCCTGGTGGTGGGCGCGCTGGTCACGGAGGTCAGCTCCGGATCGCCGGCGGACCGGGCCGGGATCAAAGCCCATGACGTCGTGACCAAGGTCAACGACCAGGCGATCGATGACGATCACCCGCTCAAGGACGTCCTCCGACAATTCGCCCCGGGAACCCGAGTCACTGTCACCATCTACCGCGGCGGCAAGAGCCAAACGCTCCAGGTCACGCTCGGAACGCACCCCTGATCGCGGCGCCGCCCAGCTCGCCGTCGTCGATTATCGACCGGAGCGTCCGGCAAGCCGTCGCCTCCATCAGCGACTGGCCGGCCGATACCGCACTACCTGCGGTACTTGTCGAGCGAACCCAGAACCCGGCACACGGTGATTACTCGGTCACGCTGCCGCTGAAGCTGGCCCGCACGCTGCGGCGGCCGCCGATGACGATTGCGAATGAGCTGGTCGCCGCCATGGCGCTGCCGTCATCGTTTGGCCGCACCGCGGTGGCGCCACCCGGATTCATCAACGTCACCCTCGACCCGGCGTGGCTGCAGGCTCAGCTAGCGCCGATCGCCGGCGCGGGCGAGCAATGGGGGAGAAGCGAGCTCGGCCGTGGTATTCGGGTTCAGGTCGAGTTCGTCAGCTCCAATCCGACTGGGCCGATGCTCTTCAGCCATGCGCGCGGGGCCGTGGTGGGCGACGTCGTCGCCCGTGTGCTCGAGGCGGACGGTTACGCCGTCCAGCGCGAGTACTACGTCAACGACCAGGGGAAACAGATTCGATTGTTCGGCGATTCGATTCGGGCGCGCATGCTCGGCGAGCCCACCCCCGAGGGCGGCTACAGCGGCGACTACGTGACCGAGATCGCCAATCAGGCTCGCACGCAAGGCCTGCCTGCTGAGGCCACCGCGCTGGCAACATTCGGGATCCGCTGGGTGCGGAATAGCATCGAACACGATCTGGACCGCCTCGGCGTGCACCACGACCACTGGTTTTACGAGAGCACGCTATATGCCGGCCTGAACACGGAGATCCTCGGAAGGCTCGAGGCTTCCGGGCGAATCGTGGTCAAAGATGGTGCGACCTGGTTCAAATCCGATACCCAGAAAGACGAGGTCGTGATCCGGAGCGACGGCTATCCGACGTATTTCGCGTCGGACATCCTCTATCACTTCGACAAGTTCGAGCGTCGGCACTTCGAGCGGGTGGTCGATGTCTGGGGAGCCGATCACCAGGGACAGGTGGGCCGGGTCAAGGAGGCACTGGCGGTTCTGGGAATCGATCCGGCGCGACTCTCGGTGCTGCTGGTCCAGCTCGTTTCCGCGAAACTGGGCAAGGAGACGGTCCGCATGTCGCGCCGGGCGGGCGTCGGCATCTCGCTCCGTGAGATGCTTGATGACGTCGGGCCCGATGCGTTGCGCTACTTCTTCCTGCTCCGGTCGGCCGACGCGCAGATGGAGTTTGATGTCGAACTCGCCCGGCGGCAGTCCAGCGAGAACCCGGTCTACTACGCGCAATACGCCCATGCCCGCCTGGCCAACGTGCTGAATTTTGGCGCCCAGGCCGCCGGCGAACCGACACTCGATCGACTCAACTCCGAGTGGGAGCTCGCTCTGATGCGCATCATGCTGCGCTGGCCGGATGTGGTTCGTGAATCGGCGGAAGCGCTGGAACCACACCGGCTGGCGTTCTTCACCGATGAGCTCGCTGCCGCCATCCATCGCTTCTACAAGAACTGCCGGGTGGTGACCGAGGACGCGCCGCTGACCGCCGGCCGACTGCTCTTGTCTCGTGCGGCGCGAATCACTATCGCGAACGCGCTGGGCGTGATGGGGGTCAAGGCTCCAGACCGGATGTAGACTAGCGCCCGATGGAAGTCACCTACTTCGGCCTGAACGCCGTGCGGCTGCGGGGGCGGGAGGCCACCGTCATGATTGATCCCTACGAGCCAAAGCTCGGGCTGTCTCCCGTGCGTCTCAATGTCCAGATCGTCGTGCTCACCCACGAGGACCCAACCCATTTCAGTCTGCAGGGGCTGGCCGGCGATCCCCATGTCGTTACCGGCGCGGGCGAGTTCGAGATCAAAGGCGTAGCGATGAACGGAACGCAGACATACCACGACGGTAAGAAGGGTGCCGAGCGAGGAAAGAATTTCGTCTACACCGTGGAAATCGACGATCTCCGTTGCTGTCATCTCGGCCACCTGGGCCATGCGCTGACGGAGGACCAACTCGACGCGATCGGCAGCAAGATCGATGTTCTTTTCGTGCCGATTGGCGGCGGCAGCCATATCAATTCGGCCCAGGCGACGGAGATCGTGAACCAGATCGAGCCCAAGATGGTGGTGCCAATTTCGTACAAGCTGCCGGGCCTGACGCTGCTGGCCCAGAACCTCGAAGGGGTGGAGAAGTTCGCGAAGGAGATGGGCGCGACCGATCTCACGCCCCAAGCCAAGCTGCAGTTCACGTCGAGCCCGACGGTCGACGAGACGAAGCTCGTCATCCTCGAGCCGCGCGGCGCGGCCGCCGCCGCTACCGTCGATTAAGGACAGTTACTACAGCGACTGAGACGCGCCGATGCGCCGTCCAGCCGCTCGCGGCGCACTCGCGCAGAATTCCATTGCGCTGGTGTGCTCGCGCGAGCCGCATCCGGCGCCGGCGCTTCCGCGCGAAAGCGCGGCTCGCCCTGCGGGCTCGCTAGCCAGAGGGCCGCTGGCTCGCCCTGCGGGCTCGCTAGCCGGCGACCTGCTCGCGTTCCTCGGTTTGAAGGTCAGCCGGTTGACTCTGCTGAGCGGCACGGGCGCGTTCCAACCGCACGGCGCTGTCGATGACGCCTAAATGGCTATAGGCCTGCGGGAAGTTGCCCAGCGGCGACCCGGAGACCGGGTCGTTGCCTTCCGCGAGCAGTCCGAGGGGTGAAGAGAGGCCGATCAGCTCCGCCAGCTGGCGCTCCGCGGCATCCAGCCGGTTCATGCCGATCAGACCGTCCACGTACCAGAAGCTGCAGAGCAGGAAAGCCGCGCTCAAATAACCCTGGTCATCGCGACAGTCGTAACGGCGGACATAGGGGCCGTTCAGCAACCGCTGGCTCAAGGTCTCGATAGTGGCCCGCATCCGCGGATCGGTCGCCGGCAGGAACCCGAGGACCGGCATCTGCAGCACGGCGGCATCCAGGCAGCCATCGTCATAAGCCTGGGCGAACGCGCCAAGTTGGGAATTCCAGGCGCGGGCTTCGATCTCCGCGCGCAGGTCGGCCGCCGCCCGCTCCCACTGAGGCACGTGGCCCGTGTTGCCGGTGCCCTGAGCGAGGGTAATGGCCCGATCCAGCGCGACCCAGCACCACAGCTTGCTATGGGTGTGGTGCTTGCGCTCGCCCTGGAATTCCCAGATGCCGTTGTCGGGCTCGCGGCTTAGCTCCCAGATCCCATCGGCGAAGCGCTCGATGACGTGCCAGAGCTTGGTCGAGATAAAGCCGCCCTTGCGCTGGTAGACGGCCATACAGTCGATGACGGCGCCGAAGACATCCAGCTGGCGTTGGCCCGCGGCCCGGTTGCCGATCCGAACCGGGCGGGCGCCGTCAAAGCCGGCCAGGTGCTCGAGGTACTGCTCGGGCAAATGCGGATCACCATCCACTCGGTACACGATCTGCATGGCGAAGTCATGGTCGTAGGCGCGGTCCCGAATCCAGTTGATGAAGTCGGCCGCTTCCTGCGAAAACCCGGCGCGGAAGAGGGCCGCGATGCCGTAGGAGGCATCGCGCAGCCAGCAATAGCGATAGTCCCAGTTGCGATCGCCGCCCGGGTCTTCGGGGATCGACGTGGTCGGCGCCGCGCAGAGCGCGCCGGTGGGCGCGTAGGTCAGTAGTTTGATGACGAGCGCGGAGCGGCGGACGGCGTCCTGGAAGGGCCCGGTATAGAGACACTGGTCGAGCCACCGCTCCCAGAACTCGCGGGTGCGGGCCGCCAGCTGCGTCGCATCGCTGCTGCTCGGAAACTTGCGGCCAAGCGCGAAGTAGCGCTCGCCAAACCCAAGCGTGAACCACTCCTGGCGGCCGGGCTGCAGCGTAAATCGGTAGATGAAGCGTGGCCGCCCATCCACTTCTTCGACCGTGCCCTGCATCGGCACCGTCGAGGAGAGGATCACCTCTTGCGATCCTCCGGAGGCGATTACGATACCCTCCCGTTCGGCGAAGCTGGTGCGAGCGCGGCCGTAGGCCGGCGCCGGGTCGAGCATGCACTCGACCTCAACCGGCCCGCCTCGGGCTTCGATGCCGCGGCAGATGCGCTTAAGGGAAAGGAAACGCTCACCCTCGTTGAAGCAGGGCATGAAGTCGGTCAGCACCAGGGCCCCTTCCGGCCGGTGAAAGGTGGTGGTCAGCAGGTTGGTGTCGCGAATGTAGGCCTGCTCGCCGGCCGGCACGGGGTTCAGGGGGGACACCCGGAAACTGCCGCCGCGCTGTCGGTCAAGGATGGCGGCGAAGATCGAGGGGGAGTCGAACCGCGGATAGCAGAACCAATCGATGGCGCCGCTGGTCGAGACCAGGGCCGCGGTTTCACAATTGCCGATCAAGCCGTACGGATACACTGCCTGACCTTACAACGTCATGTGCCCCATGGAACACGCGGTCCTACATCCGAGAAAACATCGATGCGCGGCAGCCGGTATCCCGGGGTAGAATAAAGTCCCGGTGCCGAAGTACGTCTTCGTAACCGGTGGGGTGGTTTCCTCTATCGGCAAGGGGATCACGGCAGCGTCCATCGGAACCATCCTGAAGGCGCGTGGGCTGAGCGTCTCCCTCCAAAAGCTGGATCCCTATATCAACATCGATCCAGGCACGATGTCGCCCTACCAGCACGGTGAGGTCTTCGTGACGGACGACGGCGCCGAGACCGACCTCGATCTTGGCCATTACGAACGCTTCATCGACGCCAACCTGAGCAAGGCCAGCAACGTGACGACCGGCAAGATCTATGCCGAAGTCATCGCCAAGGAGCGGCGTGGTGATTACCTGGGCGGCACCGTGCAGGTCATTCCGCATGTCACAAACGAGATCAAAGAGCGGATCACACGGGTCACCTGGGAAGACAATCCCGATGTCGTCATCGTCGAGGTGGGCGGCACGGTGGGCGACATCGAGTCGTTGCCCTTCCTCGAAGCGATCCGCCAGCTCAAGAATGACCTCGGCCGGAAGAACGTCTTTTACGTTCACGTGACCCTGGTGCCATTCATCGAGGCCTCAGAAGAATTCAAGAGCAAACCCACTCAGCACAGCGTCGCCGCCCTGCGCAGCATTGGCATTCAGCCCGACGCCATCGTCTGCCGCTCCGAGCGGCCTGTCAGTATCGCGCTGAAAGACAAGATCGCCCTGTTCTGCGACGTCGACCGGCGGGCGGTGATCTCAGTGCCCGACGCGCAGTCCATCTATGAAGTGCCGCTGATGCTCGAAGACTCTGGTCTGGGCAACGTCATCGTCGAAGCCCTGGAGGCGCCGGCCTCCGCCCCGGATCTGAGCGATTGGACGGAGCTGGTTCAACGGATCCAGCAGCCCGCTGCCAGCGTCCGGATCGGCGTCGTCGGAAAATACCTGCCCGCCCCCGACGCGTATATCAGCGTGACCGAAGCGCTGCGGCATGCCGCCGTTCACCACAACCTCCGCGTCGACATCAAGTGGATCGCCTCCGAAACGCTGGAGGCCGGCGACCTGGGCGCGCTCGACGATGTCGACGGTGTCGTGGTTCCGGGTGGATTCGGTCATCGCGGCATCGAGGGGAAGATTGCCGCGGCCCGCTTCGCCCGGACCTCCCTCGTGCCGTATCTCGG
>VBEN01000104.1 GCA_005881175.1 Chloroflexota bacterium | reverse complement strand
TATCGCTGGAGCTCCGCCACCGCCAGCCGGTCGGCGCCCCGCGCGGCGGTGTACCCGAGGCGATGGAGGATGACGTTGGTGCGGTCGCCCGCCGCACCGAAGCTCAGAAAGACGCGCGCGCCCCGCAGTCGCAGACCCTGGCAGATTTCGACCAGCCCTCGCATGCCGTCTTCGTTGTGTGCGTAATCGATGACGACCACGCGGCCGTCGACGTCGAAAACATTGGCGCGGCCGGGATTGCTGTCGGGATCCAGCACAAACGATCGCAGACCTTCGATGACCGCATCCTCGGGAATATCCGCCCCCAGAGCGGCGGCCGCCGCGGCCATCGCGTTGCTGAGATTATGGGCGGAAATACCGGCAAGCGTGACCGGCACCTCCTCCACCGGCAGCAGCCGGTGGACGGGACGGCGAGGCGACATGATGATCAGCGCGCCATCCAGGACGGAAATCGCTCGCCCGCCCTCCGCCAGCGTGCCGCGGATTGCGGGGTGATCGGCATCGAGGGAAAACAGCCAGGGGTGCCCCGCTGCCTGCCGGCGCATGGCGAGCACCCGAGGGTCGTCGGCGTTCAGGACATCCCAGCCGTCCGGCCGGGTGATCCTGGTGATCGTCGCTTTGACCTCCGCCAGCTGATCAAGCGTCCGGATCCCATACTGGTCGAGGTGATCGGCCGTGACATTGGTGACGACGGCGACGTCGTTGTGATCGGTGCCGATCCCGCGCAGCAAGATGCCGCCACGGGCCGTTTCCAGGACGGCCACGGCGATCCCTGGCTGCGCCAGCGCCATCCCCGCACCACCGAATCCCGAGTAATCGCCGGCTTCCACCAAGTCATCGTCGCGGTAGACGCCATCGGTCGTCGTGTAGCCAACCGACCGGCCGGCCGTCCGGACCAGATGCGCGATCAGCCGAACGGTGGTGGTCTTTCCGTTGGTTCCCGTCACGGCGATGATTGGAATCGCGGGCCGCAATGCTGGTGGTGGAGGCCCGGGCTCGACCGCGGCGACACGGCGCGCCGCCTCGTGGATCGCGCGGCCGACCGAACGGCGCCCATCCAGGCATAGCTCCAGCAGCGGGGCCAGTTCCCTGCCAAACGCTTCCGCCGCCCCCTGCCGGCGCCAGGGAAAGGCGATCACGACCTCGTCGGGATTCGGCCCGAGCCGGCCACGGACGGCCAGGTGGGTCTGCGTCGCGTCAGCGAGCTCCCGGATGAGGTGGACCGCGAGGCGGGCGACCAAGCGGCGGCGCTGATCGCTCAACGGTGCACCCGCGCTGGTCACCGACGGAATCCCCGCCCGCAGGGCCAGTCGCATGGCACGTTCGTCGGCCAGGGCGAGCCAGGGGCCCACGCCGAGCGTCAGCTTGATCGCTGGACGCGTGAAATACAGGTTGGGTCCGTCGAGCACTCGGAGCTCGCGGGCGGTAACGCCGTCAACTTCGCCCATTGGAGTGGCCAGGGTTCAGTCTGGCAGGCGCGAGCGGTGGCTAGCTCAGGTTTTCTTTGGTTTCGGGCTCGCCCGTTTGCGACATCGTCTGGTGCAGACGCGCGAGCAAGACGCGGTAGTCGGTGATCAGCTGCCGGGTGCGATTCCGCACCACCCGATAGTCCGAGATCGGTGGCCTGCCCTGCGCGCTGTGATCCAGGAAGGGCTGTAACGCGGCGCTCAGTTCCCGAGTCTTCTCAGCCATGACCCCCAGGATCTGCACCTTCAGATCCGTAGACAGTCCCTCCATGATGTCGGCGTAGCCCTCGAGCAGGGATAACTTGGTGCGGATCGTTCGCGCCGCCTTGGAGGCCCGCTCGTCGGCCGCCGAAGGCCGCGTCCGCCGAAGCGGAACCAGCTTGCCCCGTTGCGGCTGCACCGCGCTCATGCGGTGAACACCAGCCCATATCCGCGGCGCGGCTCGCTGACCAGCCGCGCGGGCACCCTGGCCGTGGCCAGATGCCGCCGCAGCCGGACGACGTAGGTTCGGAGCTGCTCGGCGGACAGTTCGGGTGCGCCCCAGGCGAGGCTGACCAGCTGTGTCGCGGAATAGAACTGACCGGGTCGGCGAGCCAGGAACGCGAGCAGCTCGGCTTCGCGCCGGGTTAGCGTCAGGTGCCGGCCGGCATAGCTCAGCACGCGGCGGCGAACATCGAGATCGAGTCCGGCCAGCTCCCATAAGCGGTGTTCCCAGAAGTCGAGACGCGACTGCAGCCGGCGGAAATGCGCCTCCATCGAACGCTCGTCCGCGTCATGGCTGATCAGAGCCACGGCCTGATGGTTGTCTTCCCCATTCCGAAGCCGGTTCAGGGTGCGCTCGGCAAAGGTTGCCAGCTCGCGATAGATCGTGACCCACTGCCGGGCATCTTCGACGTCGCGGGTGTCGGGCATTTCGCCCTGGATGAGGTAGAGCTCATCGGTGGGCGGCATGGTAACGGAAGCTCGGGCCATGGCTCGATACTACGCCTGTTGCGACGGACCCAACAGCTCGGCGCGAACCTGCCAGAACTGCAGGCGCTCGTAAAGCCGTTCGCTGTCCCGCAGCATGAGAGCGAGATCGGTCTGTTTCAACTCCTTCTGAGCGGCCGGCAGCATCGTTCCGATGCGGGCGCGGGTCCTTGCAAGGAGCTCGGACTTGAGGTGAAACAGCTGCTCATAGACCAAGACCCAGTGCCGGGCGTCCTCGGGCTGACGGGTGAGAGGGTCTTCGCCGTCCAGAAGGCGCATCGAATGCAGGACAGGCGGGATCTGCTCCTCCAGAGTCTCCTGCATCGACCCCCATGAAACCCCGAGCACCGCAAAAATGGCAGCAAAAGACGGGGGGTTGTAGCATGGGCCGGAGGAGGGCAACGTTGGTCCAGCAGGCCCGGCGATCTCCGGAACCGGATGATCTCGATCTGCCGAATATCGCCCGGCCGTTTCCGGGCGCGGCCTTCGATGTGGTTGCCATGGCCGCATCCGCGGGGGGCATCGCGGCCCTCGGCCGGGTCGTGGCCGACCTGCCGGCCGACTTCCCGGCGGCGGTGGTCGTCGTCCAGCATCTCGATCCCCGCCACCGCAGCCTGATGGCCGACATCCTGCGCCGGCGGACCGAGCTCGAAGTGGTGCAGGCCCGCGAAGGCGACCGGATGGTACCCGGGACCGTCTACATCGCGCCGCCCGACCGCCACCTGCTCGTCAATTCCGACGGGACGCTGTCCCTGACGCAATCCGAGCTGGTCCATTTCGTGCGGCCCAGCGCGGACCTGCTGTTCGAGTCGGTGGCGGCGAGCTACAAGGATCGGGCCATAGCCGTCGTCCTCACCGGAACGGGCAGTGATGGATCGATGGGCATCGGGGCGATCAAGAAGATGGGCGGCACGGTGATCGCCCAGGATGAACGCTCGGCCGAGTTCTCTGGCATGCCGGCCGCGGCCATCAAGTCCGGAAACGCGGACTTCATCCTGCCGCTTGACGAGATCCCATCGGCACTCGTCACCCTGATCATGAAGGGCATGGCCCAATGACCGACGATCCGCAGGATCCCGACTTCGACCGCCTCCTCCAGTACCTGCTGGAGAATCGGGGTTTCGATTTCAGTGGCTACAAGCGCACCACCCTGCACCGCCGGCTCGCCAAGAGAATGTCGCAGGTGGGGGTCGCTGACTACAAAGCCTATCTCGAGTACCTGCAGCTTCATCAGGAAGAGTTTGCCGCCCTTTTCAACACCATCCTGATCAACGTCACCGGCTACTTCCGCGATGCGCCGGCATGGGAATACCTGCAGCACGAGATCCTGCCCAGGATGATCGCCGGGAAGGAAAAATACGAGCCGATCCGGGTCTGGAGCGCGGGCGTCGCCTCGGGCGAGGAGGCATACAGCGTCGCGATGCTGCTCTCCGAGGCGCTGGGCGCCTCCGAATACCGGGATCGGACGAAGATTTACGCGACCGACGTCGACGAAGAAGCGCTGACCCAGGCTCGTCAGGGCCGGGCCGAGTTAAAGGACCTCGAGGAAGTCCCGGAAGAGCTACGGGAGAAATACTTCGAGCGCGAGGGGGATCGCTACGTGTTACGAAGCGAGCTGCGCCGCTCCATCATCTTCGGGCGCCACGACCTGGTGCAGGACGCGCCGATCTCGCGGATCGATCTGCTGATCTGCCGCAACACCCTGATGTATTTCGAAAGCGAGGCGCAGTCCAAGATCCTGGCGCGCCTGCATTACGCGCTGAACGAGAACGGGTACCTGTTCTTAGGCAAGGCAGAAATGTTGCTCAGCAGGGACGCGCTGTTCACGCCGGTCGAACTGAAAAACCGCGTTTTCACCAAGGTGCCGAAGGCCAGCCTCCGGGAGCGGCTGCTCGTGCTGGCCCAGGCCGGCAACGTCGACATGGGGAACCAGCTGACCCGCCAGGGTCGACTTCGCGAGGTGGTCGCGGACACGCTTCCCCTCGCGCACCTCGTCGTCGACGCCGGGGGTTATTTGACTTCGATCAACCAACGCGCCCGGTCATTGTTCGGCCTGGTGACCGCCGACATCGGCCGCCCCATGCAGGACCTCGAGGTTTCCTATCGGCCGGCGGAGCTCCGCTCCATGATCGACCAGGCCTATAAGGAGCGCCGGCCCCTGGAAGCCAGCGATGTGGAGCGGCGGAGCGCCAATGGCGAGGCCCAGTATTTCGACGTCGAGGTCGTTCCACTGGTCGATAACGACGCCACGCTGCTGGGAGCCAGCATCACGTTCATGGATGTCACGGACTCCAACCGGCTATACCGGGAGCTGGAACGATCGAAGCAGGAGCTCGAGACGGCGTCGGAGGAGCTGCAATCGACCAACGAAGAGCTGGAGACGACGAACGAGGAACTGCAATCCACCGTGGAGGAGCTGGAAACGACGAATGAAGAGCTCCAATCGAGCAACGAGGAGCTCGAGACCATGAACGAGGAGCTCGAGTCAACCAACACCGAATTGCAGGCGATCAACACCGAGTTGCAACAACGAAGCATCCAGCTCGATCGCCTGAACAGCTTCATGGAACAAATCATGGCCAACCTCGATGTGGGGGTCGCCGTGCTCGACCGGGACCTGCGCATCCAGCTCTGGAATCGCCGCGCCGAAGACATGTGGGGTGTCCGCGCGGGGGAAACGGTCGGTCAGCCGATGCTCGCCCTTGATATCGGCTTGCCGCTGGCTGAGCTGGCGGGGCCAATCCAGTCCTGCCTGTCGGGTGGCAACGGCCACCAGTCGCTGACGCTCTCGGCCACGAACCGCCGCGGCAAGCAATTCACCTGCCGGGTCCAGTGCTCGGCGATGTCCGGCGCGGAAGGCGTCCGAAGCGTGATCCTCTTGATGGAGGCCGTCGAAACGGTCCCCGCCTGAGTCAGGCGGACTTGGCCAGCCTGGCCTGCAATATCCCTTCCATCCTGGCAGCGTGTTCGCCGGCCCTTCCGGCTCGATCGCGAAAGCGGAGGGCGCTGATCCGATCGCCTCGCTTCTCCGCTTTGGTGGCCAGCCGCGCCGCGAGCGATGCCTGTTCTTCCAGCGCTCTGACGCCGGCCCAGAGGGAGGCTTCGAGGCTCGAGGCATGCGACTCAAGCAGGGTCTCGTCCGAGTAGGCGTGACCCACCCGGCAGCGAAAGTCCGGCGCGGCATCGTCGGTAGCGGCCCAGAGCACGCCGTGGCATTCAGGGCAGGCGATACCCGTCGGCGTCCCGGGCGCATCGCCGGCGCCAACTGCGACCTCTCCTCCGTTGCGACTGGTGCCATCGCTCGTAGCGATCGACGCCTCACCGCCGTCGCCGGGTTTCCCGGCGTGGCTGGCGATCAGCCGAGCGATCTCGGCCACGGGCGCCACGTGCTGAGGTTTGGCGCTCCAGATCGCATTCTCGGGCATCTGAGGGAACAGCGCCTCCTTGGGCTCCTGGACGATGGCGGTGCCACCCTGTCGCCGGATCAAGCGCAATCCGGTGCTGCCGTCGTCTAGCGTGCCAGACAGGATCACGCCGATCACTCGCTCTCGGTAGGCTGTCGCCGCGCTGCGAAACAGTGGATCGATCGCCGGGCGGTGCCCCTCTTCTTTTGGTCCACTACTTAGCGTGACCCGGCCCTGGTCAAGCATCAGATGGCAATCGGGCGGTGCCACGTAAATCCGATCGCACACGATGGGCTCGCCGTCACTGGCCGCCGCCGCGGTCAGCGATCCACGGCGCGTCAGGATCGCAGGGAGCAGGCTGTCCCCAAGCGGATAGGTATGGATGACAACGAAGATCGCGGCATCGAGCTGCGCGGGCAACAGCGAAACCAGTTTGCCCAGTGACTCGATGGCCCCCGCCGACCCCCCGATCACGACGATGTCGCGCGGTTCGGTCACGTTCTCACTCTAGACCCGGGTTGGGCCGGCACGGAAATCTACACGTTGCGGATCCGTCCAGGAGATTGCGGTTCCTTTTGCTGATGCGCCGCTACATTGTGGGTCAGGAAGGGACTAGAGCATATGGCTGTCAGGAGCGTATTTCAGTTGGTTCCCGCAGATGGGCTGGAGCACGAGGAGCCGGTCGACGTGCTCTTTGTCGCCGGCGATCCGGAGCTCGCGGAGCTGTACCGGATCAAGCTCCAACTGGACGGCTATCGCGTAACGATCGTCGACAGCGTCGACGAGGCTGTCGTGGCCGTCGAAAGGCAGCCGGCCGACATCATCTTCCTCGACCTCGGCGAGCTCCGCCTCCAGGCCATCGCCAGCTGGCGCGCCCTACGCCAGGAGCCGTCGATGCGCCACACTCCGATGATTCTGCTGTCCCGACTCGACGCGAGGCGATTCGTCCAGCTGAGGACCCGGCAGGGCTGGTTCGATCACCTCATCACCGTCGACGACGTACCCGCCGGGTTCGACATCGTGTCGGGCAACGGCAATCGCCCGATATCGACGGTCTCGTAGATTTCTCGAGTGCCCGCCTATATCTGCCGGACCTGCGGCGTGCAACATGCCTCGAGCGTGGAACCGCCGGCGCAGTGTGCGATCTGTCAGGACGAGCGTCAATACGTGCCGCCGCAAGGGCAGCGTTGGGCGACGCTCGATGAGCTGCAGGCGGAGGGCCGCCGTGCCGACGTCCGCGAGCTGGAACCCGGACTGACGGGGATCGGGGCCGAGCCATCAATTGGCATCGGCCAGCGGGCGCTGCTGGTGCGGACCGCCGCCGGCAACGTCCTGTGGGACTGCCTGGGATTTATCGACGACGCGGCCGTCGCCGCGGTCAAAGACAGGGGTGGGTTGGCCGGCATCGCGATGTCGCACCCGCATTTCTATGGCGTGTGCGTCGAATGGAGCCAGGCCTTCGGCCACGCGCCCATCTTCATTCCTGAGGCAGATCGGCGATGGGTGATGCGGCCCGACCCGGCGGTGAGCCACTGGCGACAGACCCTCACGCCGGTGGCCGGCCTCACGCTGATCCAATGCGGCGGCCATTTCGAGGGAAGCGCCGTCCTGCACTGGTCCGGCGGGGCGGAAGGCCGCGGGGCTCTTCTCACCGGCGACACCATGACCGTCGTCGCGGACCGTCGCTTCGTCAGCTTCATGCGGAGCTATCCCAATGAAATTCCGCTCTCGGCGGCGACCGTCAAGCGGATCGCGGCGACCGTGCGCCCCTATCCCTTCGACCGCGTTTACGGAGGTTGGTGGGACCGGGTCATCAGCCGCGACGGAACGGCCGCGGTGGAGCGTTCGGCCGGCCGCTACGTCCGATGGATCGAAGGCGGGATTTGACCGCGTCCGAACCGGCGTCGATGAAGGCCTGGTGGTCGCGGTGGCGCCATCAGCGACGAGACGCTCTCCCGCGTCGAGCCGGCCGAGAAAAGCTTCAGTCCGCGGGCGATCCATCTTCGCAGGTCCGCGAGTTTGAATGCCCTATCACAAAGCGGTTACGACCACCTCGCTGGCCTCCATGGGCCGCATGATGAGCCGGGATGCGTGGATGACGAAGCTGAAGTGGACCGCCGTCATCGCCGCCGTCTTTGGCCTCGTCGCCCTCAGCGCGCTTGTAATCCAGGGCCAGCAGGGTTGCGGGGACCAGACCGGGGCATCCAGCTGTACCCGCGTGCTGTTCATCGGCAACAGCTACACGTACGTCAACGACCTCCCGGCCATGTTCGCGGGCCTGGCGCGTTCCGGAGGACATCGGGTCGAAACCGCGATGGTGGCGGAAGGGGGCGCGACGCTTGCCGACAACGCAGCGTCCGCGGCAGCGTCGGCCGCAATCACGTCGAAGAAATGGGACGTGGTCGTCCTCCAGGAGCAGAGCGAGATTCCCTCGGTCGAACAGTTCCGACAGAGCGAGATGTATCCGGCGGCGCGACGGCTTGCCGACACGATCTACCGTCACGGCTCCCGACCGGTGTTCTTCCTGACCTGGGCGCACCGCGATGGCTGGCCGGAAAACGGGCTTCCCGACTACGTGAGCATGCAATCGGCGATCGACGATGGGTATCTCGCGATCGCCGCCGAGGAGCAGGCCGCGGTCGCCCCCGTCGGGGTGGCCTGGTCGACCATGCTGAATCAGCCGCACCCTGGCCTCTGGCAAGACGACGGCAGCCACCCAACGACGGCCGGCACCTATCTTGCCGCCTGTGTGTTCTATGCCACGATCTTCCATCAGAGTCCGCGGGGGCTCGCCTATCGCGCGGATCTTTCGGCGGTCGACGCCGCGATGCTTCAAACCATCGCGGCCGACACCGTGCTCAGCGATCCGAGGAAATGGGGGTTGGGCTAAGAGCTCGTCCCGGAAGATGCGTCACAACGGGTGCTTGACTCGACCATGGAAAATTCACCCAGTGCGCGGTTCGTTTCCAGACGTACTCACACTTGACAAGCGAGCGAGGCTTCTCATAGAGAACGGCGCAGCGCACATCGGCGACGTGTTCGGCGCAGAAGTCTTTGACCAGCTTGAGAGTCCCGCCGGTATCGGCGACATCGTCGACGACCAGGACCCGGGCCCCGGCGATGTCGACGGCGTCGAGAAGTGGGGGCAGCATGACCGGAAGGTCCAGCCGCTCATCAACGCCGGTATAGAACTCGACGCTCATCATGAAGACGTTCTTGACGTCGAGCGCATAGGCCATCGCCGCGGCGGGAAGCAGGCCACCGCGAGCGATGCCGAGAATGATCCCCGGCCGGTAACCGCTCTGGGCGACCATCCCGGCGAGCTCCTGGCTGGCGTCCCCGAACACTGACCAGGTCAGGACTTCGACCTCGGTCTCTGGCGTGGCCACGACATCTAGGCTACGCTCGGAGGACAACGATGCGGAGACTGATTTACTCGATGATGGTCTCCCTCGACGGATTCGTCGAGACAACCAACCGAAAGATCGACTGGGCGATCGTCGATGAGGAGCTGCACACCTTCGCCAACGAACAGGCGCGTGAAGAGGGAGCCTTCCTGTACGGACGGCGGCTCTACGAGGTCATGGCCGACTACTGGCCGACAGCGGATGCAAAGCCATCGGCGCCCAGCTTCGAAGTGGAGTTCGCCCGGATCTGGCAGGCCAAGCCGAAGGTCGTGTTCTCCACGACGCTTGACCGCGTCGAATGGAACAGCCGGCTGGTGAGGAACAACATCGCCGAGGAGATCACCAGGCTAAAAGCGCAGCCAGGCAAGGAGCTCTCGGTGGGCGGCGCGACACTCGCCTCGGCTGCCATCCGGCTGGGCCTGGTCGATGAGTTCCGCCCGATCGTTCATCCGGTCGTGCTGGGAGGCGGCACGCCATTCTTCCCGGCCCTGGACAACTCGATCAATCTGCGGCTGCTGGAAACGCGGCGGTTCGGATCGGGCGTCGTCTACCTCCGCTACGAGCGCGCGGACCGCTGAGGCGGACCTCAGCCGCAAACCTCAGGTGCCGCTGAGAATCTGGACGACGGGCGCGAAGTCGCGATAGTCCTCGCCCACGAAGATGTGATTGATTCCCAGCCGATTGCGGAGCATCCGGAACTTTTCGATCAGGCTGTCGACGGTGCCGATAAACACATGCGGCGACTCGAGGATGTCTTGCTCGGACAGCTCGACGCCGTAGCGCTGGCGGATTCGATTGGCCACTTCGCGTGCGGCGGGCCCGGTCTGATCCGTCACCTTCGCCGAAAACGAGGGGTAGGTGTTGATCTCGACCTGCTCGATCCGCGGGCCGGCTGCCTCCCTGATGATGGCAATCTTCGCTTCGCTGCCCGCCAGCGTGCAGCCCATCACGTCCGCCTTCCCGTCCCGGCGAACCCGCGGCGCGATCCCGATGATATCGGCATTGCCTGCGGCGAAGCGAAGCAGCTTTGGACTACCGCCACCAACGAAGAAGGGTGGATGTGGTCGCTGGATGGGACGGGGGAGGTCGGCGAAGCCTCGCACTCGATAAAAGTGGCCTTCGAAGTTGGTTGGTCCCTCGGAGAAGAGATGCTTCATGACGCTCATCGACTCGGCCAGCCGATCGATTCGGACGCTGCCGGCATCGAACGGGATGCCGGCGCTCTCGTACTCGGGCTTGTTCCAGCCGGCGCCGATTCCGATCTCCAGGCGCCCATCGCTCAACTGGTCGAGGGTCGCCAGCTCCTGCGCCAGCACCACCGGATGCCGGAGGTCGTTGTTGAAGACGAACGTGCCAAGCCGCAGGGTGGAGGTGACGGCGGCCGCCACGCCCAGCGCGGAGATCGGCGCGAACTGATCGACGAGGTGGTCGGACAGCATGAGGGCCGCGTACCCGAGCCGTTCGATGTCGCGGACGGCGTTCGCGAACTCCGCACGCGTCGTGCGGGAGCGGGTTCGTAGCATGTCCTTCGATCCCAACGCCCGCCTCGACCCGGGCCAGGTCGAGGACGTTCGCGGAAGCCGCATCGGCGGCCGGGGCCTTGCGATCGGTGGCGGCGGGCTCGGAACCGTGGTTCTTCTGGTCGTGTATCTCCTCCTGGGAGGCAATCTGGACAGCCTCGTCGGCGGCCAGGATCCCAACTCGGGACAGCAACCGCAGGGCAGCACACTCCAACAGTGCAATACGGGCGCCGACGCGAACCAGCGCGAGGAGTGCCGAATCGTCGGCTATGTCAACAGCATCCAGAAATTCTGGACAGGCGAGTTCAATCAAGCCGGCCAGCGGTACGAGCCGGCGAAGACAGTGATTTACAGCGACCAGGTATCGACCGGCTGCGGGCTTGCCTCCTCGCAGGTCGGCCCGTTCTATTGCCCGGAGGACAAGCACGTCTATATCGACCTCGGGTTCTTCCAGGATTTGCAGTCGAAGTTCGGTGCACGCGGCGGATCATTGGCCGAAGGCTATGTCGTCGCGCACGAGTATGGGCATCACATCCAGGACCTGGAGGGGCAACTGTCGTCGGGTTCAGGCCAGCAAGGCGCAACCAGCGTCTCGGTGCGCACGGAACTACAG
The DNA here is from genome assembly GCA_005881175.1 of Chloroflexota bacterium. Lineage (GTDB taxonomy): Bacteria > Chloroflexota > Dormibacteria > CF-121 > CF-121 > CF-13. The sequence continues at coordinate 515 of VBEN01000104.1, read as the reverse complement.
TCGGACTGTTTCGCCGGTGTCTGGGCGAATCATGCGGCGGCGACCGGATTCCTCGAGCCGCTGACCACGGACCAGATCGGGCAGGCGCTGGACGCCGCGGCGGCTGTGGGCGACGACCGCATTCAGCTCAAGACGCAGGGACAAGTCAATCCGGAGACGTGGACGCATGGGTCGGCCGCTCAGCGCCAGAAGTGGTTCACGATCGGCTACCGGCAGGGCGACCCGAAAGGCTGCGACACGTTCCGATACGCCAACCCCTAAACAGAACGAAGTGTGCTTGTCTTTAACAAGTAACACGGATCCAGAAGCGGTCCGCGGCGGTTGTTCAGCGAGGTGACCACGACATGAGGTTGACGACCACGACCAACGTCTCGGTCGACGGCGTGATGCAGGGGTTGGGCGGACCTGACGAGGATCGCAGCGGCGGCTTCGAGCGCGGCGGATGGGCCATACCACTTCTCGACACCGAAACCGGGGACTATCTCAACCAGGTCTACGGCGGCGCGGCCGCGTTC
>VBEN01000018.1 GCA_005881175.1 Chloroflexota bacterium | reverse complement strand
CTGGCGCTCGGACCATTTCTTCAGCCTGATGGGTCATCCAGAGCGACCGGCACTGGAATGCTGGTCATCGCTGACGGCGCTGGCGCAACGCACGCAGCGGATTCGTTTCGGGCCGTTGGTCAGCCCCATGACCTTTCGCCACCCTGCCCTGCTGGCGCGGATGGCGGCGGCCGTCGACGGGCTCTCCGATGGGCGGCTGTCGCTTGGCGTCGGCGCCGGCTGGAACGAAGCCGAGCATGAGGCCTTCGGCATCGGCCTGCCGCCACTCAAGGAGCGGTTCGACCGGCTGGAGGAAGGCATCGCCGTCATCAAGGCGCTGTGGTCGGGCGGGCCGGTGGACGTCGACGGCCGCTACTATCGACTCCAGCGCGCGGCCGCGTTGCCGCGCCCGGTCCAGCGACCGGCACCTCCGCTGCTGATTGGTGGCGACGGCGAGAGGCGGCTGCTGCGAATCGTCGCGAAAGAGGCTGACGAATGGAACAGTCATGCCCCCGGGCCAGAGGCGTATCGCGGCAAGCGCGTTCGACTCGAGGAGCACTGTCGCGCCGTGGGTCGCGACCCGGATGCGATTCACCGGTCCTGGATGGGTGGGATCGTGATCGGCCGCGATGCGCCCGAGGTGCTGGAGAAGGGGGGCTGGATGCAGTCGTTTCTTGCGGCGCTGTCGGGTATCAGTCCCAGGAGCGCGCCCGATGAGTTGCGCCGACGCCACTGGCTGGTGGGAACGCCGGACGAAGTTGGATCCCAGCTCGACGCCTGGTCCGCGGTCGGCGTCGAGCGCGTGATGCTCCAGTGGTACAACCTCGACGACCTCGACGGCCTCGCCCTGCTCGCGCCGTTGAACCGGGCTTCGGGTTAGGGGCTGGAGGTCGCGCTCGCCGATTCGCTCGGCGTTGCGCTGGCACTGGGCGAGGGTGTCGCCGGCGCAGGCGTCGGTGGGGGACCGGTCTGTGGCAGTTTCTTTTGGGTGATCGTGCCGATCCTGGGCAGGTCGGCCTGCCCGGATGGCGTGGTCTGGGGGGGCGCGTTGAGCAGACCGTAGGCCAGCACCACGGCGACAACTACGGCCAGGGCGCCGGGAATGATGGCGGCCCGGCTCGGCCGCTCGGGCCGGTCGCCGGTGTTCTGCGCCGACCGCAAATAGATCCGCCGCTGCGGTGTCAGCTGGATGCCCTCGGCCGCCAGGCTGGCCCAGGGCGCGCTCCCGAAGATCCACGCCTCGAAGAGCAACATGATCGCCAGGATGACGGTGGCCAGGGCCGGCGCCGCCAGCAGCAACACGATGGCCCCGACTACCGCCAGGATGGCGAGCAGCGACTCGATCGCCGAAGACCGAATCGCCGGCCATAACCGGTTGCCGCCTTCTTTCTGCTTGGGCGTGCGCAGGAAGGCCGCCTGACCGCTGAACAGCCCGCGCACGACGGCCAGCGTATCGACCCAGCTCAGCGCGAACCAGATCGCGAGCGCTCTCAAGGCATCGCCCCAGCTGCACCGTTCGGCCCGTCGCAACGCCCAGAGTCCCCGCAGCACCCCGCTGATCAAGAAGGCGAGCGGCACGACCAGGATCGGCCCAGTGAGCTCCCGGATCGGCAGGCGGTGATGCAGGGCGGCGGCGACGGCGCTCAGGAGCAAGAGGGCCGTAAAGCCAACCGTCAGCAGGTCCGAAAACCAGTGAACGCTGCCGAACAAGTAAGCGAGCCGCTGGCCCAGTGTCAGCCGAAGTCGATGCGGGGCAAACGGGACGAGGTCCCTCCACTGGCGGCGCAAAATCTGGATTCCGCCGAGCGCCCATCGGAATCGTTGCTTCTTCAAGCCGTCAAAACTCAACGGCATCAGGCCCTCGCCCCAGACGGTCGGTTCGTAAACGCCGATCGACCCCAGGCCGAGCATCCGAAGACTCGCCTCCGCATCCTCGGTGATGATGCTCTCGTCCCAGCCGCCGATTCGCTCCAGCGCCGATCGGCGGATCAAACCCATCGTCCCGGCAAAAATGATGGCGTTGCGGTTGGCGCGGCTGGGCATCGTGACGTCGAAGAAATAGCTATAGCTGTAGAACAGCCCTCGAAGATAGCCGCTGTCCTTCCAATCGCGATAGTTCTGTGGCGTCTGCACGAACGCCACGCGCTCGTCGGCGAAGTGGCCGACCATCTCTTTGAGGAAGGCGGGCTTGACCAGGTAATCGGCATCGACGATGCCGAGGATGCTGACGTCCTGCGCCAACCGCCGGGTGGCCTCATTCAGCGCGCCCGCCTTGTAACCCGGCCAGGGCTCGAGGTGGATGAACTGAAACCGTTCGCCCAGCTCTTTGCACAATGCCTCGAGCGCGCGCCAGATCTGCGGGTCCCTGGTGTTGTTATCGACGACCTGGACGATCAGGTCCTGGTAATCGAGCTGGGAGAGGGCGGTCAGCGTCTCGCGCATGACCTCGATCGGCTCGTTGTAGCAGGGGACCTGGATGGCGACCTTCGGTCGGTACGAGGGCTCGGCGCGGTGCGCGATGCGGGTGCGGCGGCTGAACACGTCGAGGATCTCGAACAGGTAGTAGACGCTCAGCGCCAGCGCGGACGCCTCCAGCAGCAGCAAGACGAACGACGCGACAATCCCCACCACCCCGAGGCCATCGACGATCGGCTGAACGGCTGCGTAGATCAGGTAGGCGACCGACGCCACCAGCAGCAGGGCAAGCAGCTGGGCGGCCAGCATGCTCCATTGCGGTAGGTGGCGACGCGTTTCGATCACCGCGCCCACTCCGAAGAGAGGCAGGATGGTGCCGGCCACGGCATCCTGGGTGATCAACCCGGTGAGCCAGCCTGCGCCGGCCAGAATGGCCAAGCCCAGGGGAATACTCGTCCAGGCGCGCGCCCGGACCAACCCCGGCACCATTACTACCGCCGTCGTGATGGCGGAGGCCAGCGTGAAGAACACGACGAGCTGAAGCAGCATCCTCTCGGACTACGCTGCCACAGTGTGACGTCGCGGCGCTAGGTTGCGTGCTGCAAAAGGCGTCCAACCAGCTGAGCCTGCTGCATCATTTGCCGCGGTGCCAGGAACTGCCGCTGCACCCGCCGTTTGGCCTCGGCGCCGAGTCGATCAGCGGCCCCTGTATCGGAAAAAACGCTGACGACCGCTGCGCCGAAGGCGGCCAGGTCATGGGGATCGTCGATCAACAGGCCGCTCTTGCCGTGTTCGATCTGGTCCTGGATTCCGCCCACACGGCTGGCCACGACCGGCCGACCTTTCCACATGGCCTCGGCGACCGTCAACCCAAAGCCTTCGCCGAGGCTCTTTTGCACCACGACCTGTGCCCGCCGTTGCAGCGCGTTGACGATGATGGCGTTTTCCTGCGCGTCATCCATGGGCAGACGTGCCAGGTGGACACGATCGCGGGCCGCCGGTGCCAGGTGGTGCCAGCGATCCTCGACCTCGCGCAACACTTCGGCCTCTTCGGGATCGTCGGCGACCGTGCTCACGCCCGGGCCGGCCAGGATGAGATGGCTGTCGACCCTCGGCGCGACGAATTGCGCGAAGCCCTCCATCACACCAAGCGGATCTTTGAGGCGGTCCCAGCGAGAGACCTGGACCGTCAGGCGGGCGTCCTCCGGCAGCCTGGCGGCAGGGAAGAGATCGGTGGTCCGCTCGACCGCTATCGCACCAACCTTCAGTCGAGGCTGCCCGGCAGGGCCATCCGCCAGGATCCCGGTGATCCGTAGGACGGCGGCCACGGTCTCGCCGTTCAGCTCCTCGTTCTTTGGAGCGAAGGCGTCGATGGCGGGAGGAATGATGTCGACGCGTTGCTGATCAAGGCCTTCCCAGACGTAGGCGCGTCGGGAGAACACCGTGGCATGCGCGGCGGCCACGTGGGGGAGCAGGAAGCGCCATGCACCCTTCGCCACCTCGTTTGGCTGGTCGACGCCGATATGGCAGCGCCAGATCACGCGGCAGCCATGCCGGACGAAATAGGGCGCGAGCCCGGCTGTCTGCGGATCGTGCAGGATGACGATGTCACGGGGTTGGATCTCGCGCGCAACCGCCTCGGCGTTGCCGGCCAGCGTCTGCGCATATTCCTTCCGTTCCGCATCGTTGATCATCGAGCCGTCGGCGGCAATGCCATGCAGCAAGGCATGCAGCCGCTTGGTGAAGGTGAAGAATGGCGTTCCGCCCTGAATAACGAGCCAGCGAACGTCCATCCCCGCACCGCGCTCGTAGGGAATCTGCCAGGCCAGCATCTCAGCGACTCCGCCGCCCCGGACGGTGGAGTTGATGTTCCAGATCGTGCGGTTTTTCAACTGGGTAGCCGTATCCCTCATGGTGCGGATAAAGACGTCCCATGCAGCGTCCTCGAGCAGGCTGTGTAACGGCTCGATGGACGCCGAGCGCGCCGGGACCCTCGCTAGCTCACGCGGCATGCCGATAGAGCGACGGTGCTGCGGCCGTCGTCCGGCGAAGTTTTGGCCACTGGTAGGTGGAGAGCACGTCGAGCTTGGTCCGGTCGATCGTCGTCCAGTCATCCTCGAGAATGCCGCCCGTATCTCCCGAGTCGGGGTTCCATGACCAGTACGTATAGCTGAGTCCGCTGGCTTTCAGAAAGTCGACGAGACTTCGCTGCCACGTCCCTTCGGGGTCGTGCCCCATGGACCGGCCGCCAAATTCACCGACGAGGACCGGGGCGATGCCATCCGCCGGCAGGTAGGCCCAGTGGCGGCGCCAGATGGCCGGGAGATTCCTCGGGTAGTCTGCCACGGCAAACCACGACTGCGGGTAGACGCCCGGGCCATAGTCATGCGCTGAGTAGACCAACTTATCCCGTTGGGCCAGGCGAATCGGATGATCCCGGGCAGCCGAGAGATTGCCGCCCCACCAGTACGCGTCGCTACCGACTCGTTCGACTCCCTCCACGACGATGAGCCAATCCGGGTTGACACCAAGGATGGCATTACCGGCGCGCTCCGCCGCCATCCGCCAGTCGGTCCGAGGGTTCCCATCACCCCAGGTCGCGGCTCCATGCGGCTCGTTATGCAAGTCAGCCGCGACGACCGCCGGTTGGCCACGGTACCGCCGCGCCAGCATCGTCCAGTCCGCGATCCAGCGGGCCTCCGAGACGCGATCTGTATACCAGAGTTCGCTCTGGGTGTCAGCACTGGGCCGATGTCGATCGAGGACGATCGCCAGACCTGCGCGCCCGGCACCCTCGACGATCCGGTCCATCACCTGCAGACCGGTCAGGCCGTGCAGATCCGGATTTTTCGTCGCATCAATCGAATTCGCCAGGCTTCCCGCCTCCAGCAACTGATTGCTGAATGGCAGCCGGATGGCATTGAAGCCGGCCGACGCGATCTGGTCCAGCATGTCTTGCCAGTTGCGCGCCCACAGGCCATGCGGCGCAAAGTTGGGCGTCTCCAGGCCAAACCAGTTCACGCCGGTGAGCCGGACCTCGTGACCGTCGCCGTCCACGAGTTTCCCGTGTTCGGCGCGAAGGGCTACCGGCGTCGCCGATGGCCCGTGACCCGGTGCGGGTCTCTGGTCGGTGGAGGTCGGACGGCATCCTTGCAACAGGCTGGCGACCGCCGACGTCCCGAGCGCGCCCGTGCCCAGTCCGGCCATCAGCTTGAGGACCGACCGCCGGCTAACCTGTCTCACTCTTCGCGGTTAGCCGAAATTGATCATGACATTCTTGATCTGCGTGTAGTTTGCCAGCGCCTCGACGCCCTGCTCCCGCCCGAAGCCGCTCCGTCTGTAGCCGCCAAACGGCAGTCCGATGCTTCCTTCGACGCTGTAAGCGTTGATCCGCACCTGGCCCGACTTGATGGCGGTGGCCAGCGTCAGCGCTTTTGTGAGGTCACGCGTCCAAATGCCGGTCACCAGTCCATAGGCCGTTCCGTTCGCGATGGCGATCGCCTCATCGACCGATTCGAATGTCGTGACCGTGAGCACCGGGCCGAAGATCTCCTCCTGCTCGAGTACGGAGCCGCGGATGACGTGGTCGAGCAACGTCGGCTCGATGAAGTAGCCATGGGCGAGCTCGCGTGCCGTCGACCGACCACCGCCGGTGACCGCCGTCGCGCCATCCCTTGCGCCGGCATCGAGGTAGCCAAGCACCCGGTTCATCTGGCGTTCGCTGACGACCGGACCCATGTCCGGGTTGTCGAGGCCGGGACCCATCCGGATCGTCCGAATCCGCTGAGCGAGCAGGTCCACGAAGCGGTCATGGGCGGATCGCTCGAGCAGAAGCCGGGTCGGCGCGGTACAGGTTTGGGCGGCATTTTGCATCAGGGTCGTGGCTGAGGACGCCGCCGCCCGTTCGAGGTCCGCATCACCAAAGATGATGTTCGGTGACTTGCCCCCGAGTTCGAGCGTGACCGGGACCACATTGTCGGCGGCGGCTTTCATGATCGCGATCCCGGTCGGGACAGAGCCGGTGAACGTGATGTGGTTGATGCCCGGGTGCGCCGCGATCCCCGCCCCGGTTTCACGCCCGCCCGTGACGACGTTGAGGACGCCCGGCGGACACCCCGCCTCGGCCGCGAGTTCGGCCAGGCGCACGATGCTCAAACCAGCCTCGGCGGCCGGCTTGGCGACCACCGTGTTTCCGCAGGCGAGCGCAGGGGCAATGCCTCGCGCGGCAAGGCGCAGTGGATAATTCCAGGGCACGATCTGAGCCGAGATGCCGAGCGGCTCACGCAGGGTGAAATCCAGGAAGCCTTTTCCCAGTGGGATGCTCGAGCCGAACACTTTGTCGGCGACGCCGGCAAAGAATTCGAAATAGCCGGCGGCGGCGGACACGTCGTCGTCGGCCTGGCGAAGCGGTTTTCCCACGTCGAGACTCTCGAGTGCGGCGAACTCGGCACGGCGCTCCCGCAGCAAGCTCGCCAATTGGTTGAGGATTCGGACGCGCCGCACCGGGGGAAGCCCGGCCCAGCCACCTTCGAAGGCCGTTCGGGCGGACGCCACGGCGGCGTCGATGTCGGCCTTGTCGCCCAACGCGACCGTGGCGAATCGCTCACCGGTAGCTGGGTCGATCGCCTCGAAGCTGGCTCCGGATGTCGCCCAACTCCGCTGTCCGGCGACGAACATCCGGCCGTCGATGTTTTTCGTTTGCACGCCTCTAGCCTACGGGTAAGAAAGATTCTGGCGGGACACGGATGTTTGGAGGCATGCTGAGGGCGTGACATCGCTGGATCGCATCAGGCGCTATCTGACCAGCCGCCGGAACCTGGCCGGATCGGCCCTCGCGCTGGTGGGCACCGGGCTTGCGCTCGCCGACCCGGTGGGTCTGGGTGGGCTGGCCCTTATCGTCGGCTTCTATCTCGTCGGCGCCCTGGCCGTCCCCTCCAGGCCGGGCATGCGCCGCTACGGCTTCGATCCCGGGCAGGTTCAGCGCGCCATGAGCGAGGAGATCAACGCCGTGAGCGGCCGGGTGCCGCCCGACGTCATCACCCGCATCCAGCGGATCGAGCTCACGATCCGATCGGAGATTCTGCCGGGCCTCGACGGCCTGCCGCCGGGCTCAGAGGAGCTCTACCTGGTGGAGCGGACGGCTCGCGACTGGTTGCCGACTGCGGTTGCGCGGTACCTGAATCTGCCGGCCGACTATGTCTCATCGCAACCGGGCAGTCGAGGTTGGTCTGCGCTCCAGGTCGTGGTCGATGAGCTCGACCTGCTCGACGACGAGATGCGCCGCGTGGCCGAGATCGTCCATGGCGCCGATATGGATCGACTGCTCGCGCACCGCCGCTTCCTCAATGACCGGTTTGGCCGGGACGAAGCCTCAGGCTGATGTCCCGCGCCGCAGCGTCGGCCGCAGCGACACGGGCAGCAAGCGCCATATGCCCAGACCGATCAGGATCAGGAAGGCGAAGGGGAGAAGGAAGCCACTGACCACCAGCATGCCGCCCAGCACCGCGGTGAACGCCTGCCCGGCCGTCGCCCAGGAGGTGGCTAGACCGCTGCGGTCCCAGAGGGATGGCTGCGCCGGCGCCGCGGCCACGGTGTAGAGCCGAACCGTGATCGTGGAGTAGGTGGTGCGCTGGTCGAGAAACCGGATTCGACCCTGGATCTGCTCGATTTCCCCAGTCACCGATGAAAGCTGATTCTGGACGGCGATGCTGTCTGGGATCGTCTGCGCCTTGCGCATCAGGTCCAGCAGGATCGCTTGCTGCGCCTGCTGGTTGCGCAAGCGCGATTGCAGGTCGACGTACTCGCCACTCACATCCTGGCTGGTGACCTGGAGTTGCGTCGCTTTGCCAAGCTGGCGCAGCGCGCTCAGGGCGTCCGAATAGCTCGACGCGGGGACGGCGACGACAAGGGTCCCGGCGTCAGTCGCCTTGCCGGATACGTCGCCGACCTGGGAGCTGACGAGGTAGCCGTTGAACTGGGCGGCGACGGCGACCGCCTTGTTGTAGCTATCCCAGAACGAGCCCGATTTGATCTGGATGCCCATCGTCGCGTCCTGGATGACCTTCTGATCGCCGCGTGCCTGCAAGACCGCGTTGCTCGCCGCCTGGTTGGGTTGACCGCCTGCCGTGCTCTTGTCGGCAGGCGCGGGCGCCACATAACCGGACGAGCCCTGTCCGAGGCCGCCGCTGACGCCACTATTTGAGCTGCTTGAGCTGGGTTGCGACCCACAGGCCGTCAGCAGAGCCGCGAGACCGAGCAGCGCCAGGAGACGTGACAGACGTTTAACCGACACGACCTTCATCTCAGGAGCTAGGACGCCGATCGGGGCAAAAAGTTCCGGGTTCTCAGGCTAAGCTTGAAATGTGAGCCGTCCGGTGGACCTGTCGCCGCTGCAGCGCGAGCTCGATAACCTGCGGCTGCAGCTCTGCATCTGCAACAACGCCGGCACCTGTCTGGGCTGCCAGGGAGTCGAGATGCTGCGGCAGCAGGCGCAGATGGTGGTCTCAGCCGCCACCCAGCCGGTGCTGCTGCAGGTTGCTCAGGAAACGCAGGCGAAGGAGCTGGTCAAGCAGGTGCAGGAGATGCAGGAGCGGCTCCTGCGCGACCCCGAGGCAGCGAAAGCACTCGAAGAGTTACTGAAATACTTCCAGGCGCCGCCTGAAGAAGAGAACCACTAGGCGGGCGACGGCGCTTATGTGCTGGGCGCCGGTATGGCGGTGACGACCACTCGCTGGGTGTCGACCCAGGTCGGCCAGCAGGTGAACAGGGTGAGCCGCACGTCGCTAGTTGGTTGCAGGATCTGCACCGCGGTCGGGGCCACGATCGACCGCGCCGTGACCCGATAGCCCACCGGCGACCCGCCCGGCGGTGTGACGTCGACCTCGTCGCCGGCCTTCAGGTCCTGTAACCGGCCGAAGACGCTGCCCTCGATGTCATCGTGGCCGTAGAGGACGGCATTGCCCGCGCCGATCGAGGAGGAGTAGGCGTAATGGGTGACGGCGTAGCCCTTGGCGATCTGCATGTTGCCGCCGCCGTCGACGCCGCGGTCGAAGATGGGGGCGTTTTTGATCCCCAGCTTGGGAATCGACAGGTAGGCGACCACCTGGTTGGGCCCGGCCGCGGTACTGCTCGTCCCGGGCAGGAATTTCGGGTGCTGGTGGGGCGGCGATAAGGGATCGCCGAGTGCGGGGATCGGCTGGGTCACAACCGGCGCCGAGCCGAGTTGCACGAGGCCCAGCCCGGGCAGCGCGCTGGCCATCAAGGCCAGCCCACCGGCAATCAGCAGTCCCGCTATCAGGTTTCGACGCATCCTCTTCATCATAGTCAGAGGTATTCGAAACGCTGTCAACCCGGGGCCTCGCCCCACGCGAGCGGCGCGGAGTGCCATGCGAGCGTTTGAGAGGTTCAATCCGGGCGCCGGCTCCCAGGGGCCGACGCCCGGATTGTCGAGTAGTGTGTTACGCGGCCTTGCGGGCGGCCGTACGGATGTAGGCCTCGCGAACAGCCTTGGGGAATGACCAGCGCGGCTTCTTGGAAGCCGGCCGGGCCTTCAGCATGATCGACTCGCCGGTGAAGGGGTTGGTACCTTTCCCTGCCTTGCGAGCCTTGACGTCACGCGATGCCAGGGCGCCGATCTCGGGGAAGCGCACGCGCATTCCACGCGCGCCGGCCGCGACGGCCGCCTCGAAGGCGTCCTTCACGGCCCAGCTGAGGTCCGCTTTCTTGACCTTGTGACCCTTGTCCGTGAGATTCTCGTAGACCAGGCTGACGAACGTCGACGCTGTCCATTTTTGGGTTTTCGCCATCGTGTCCTCCGTTTTGTAAATTCGCTGGGCCAGGGCCCTGTCGAGGATTGCAAACGGGCCGAAGCCCCAAAACGTGCGGTATTTCCGCGAATTTGCCAGAAAATGAGCCGGGATGCCCGAGCTGCACTTTGAAAGCCACCTCGAAGCCGACCAGGGAGCGTGCTTTATCCGTGTCCCGCCCGAGACGCTGACCGCGCTGGGTCAGCGAAAACGCGCGCCGGTCAAGGTGACCATCAACGGCTATACGTACCGAACGACCATCGCCGTCTACGGCGGCAAGTCGTACCTGGGTGTCCGACGCGAGGTGCGGGAAGCGGCCGGGGTTAAGGCCGGCGACTCGCTGATGGTCGGGCTGGAGTATGATGCCGAGCTCCGCACCGTAGACCTGCCGGAAGAGTTGCAGGCGGCGCTCAAAGCGGATGTCTCGGCCGCGCGCCACTTCGACGCGCTGTCATATACCCACAAGAGAGAGCTCGCGTCCTGGGTGACATCGGCGAAGCGGGCGGAGACCCGCCGGCGAAGATTGGTCCAGGCGCTGGAGATGCTGCGCCGGCGGCGCGGCTGACGGGCCGGGCTCAGGCGGCCTTAAGGTGCCGGAGGGAGTACGCGATTCGGTCGTCGAGGAGCCACTCTTCCTCGAGTGCCAGGATCGTCAGGAGCAGCTCTTCGTGGACATCCTCGAGGTCCTGCCGCAGCCGGACGCCCTCCGCATCGAGCGGCTTCGGGACGATCGCTTCGAAATGCTCAGAGGCGTCCATTCCAGCGTCACATCCTGTTCGCCTCCGTTGTAGCGCGACAGCATTAAGACCGCGTTAGAGAGGTGTGCCGCGCTCGCGTTCCGGCGCAGCACTGTGCCGCGGCCGTTACGGGCTCGTCTTTATTCGGACGGTCGAACGATCGCCGGTGCCTGGCGGGCCTGCTCCCGGATCACCTTCTTGTCGAACTTGCCCACGCTGGTTTTCGGGATCTCGTCGATGAAACGCACCTCATCGGGCAGCCACCACTTCGCCACCAGCGGCCTGAGATATTCCAGGATCTCCTCCTGGGTCAGGGCGCCCTTGAACTCAGGCTTGGCGACGACGTACGCAACCGGCCGCTCCGTCCACTTCGGGTGGGGCACGCCGATGACCGCCGCCTCGAGCACTTTGGGGTGACCCATGATGGCCGATTCGAGTTCAACGGAGGAGATCCACTCCCCGCCGGACTTCACGAGGTCCTTGGTGCGGTCCACGATCTGCGCGTATCCTTCGGAGTCCACATTCGCCACGTCGCCGGTTCGAAGCCAGCCGTCGGCGGTGAAGCGATCGGCGTCGACGCCGCGGTAATAGCCGGCCGTCACCCATGGGCCGCGTACCTGAATCTCGCCGACACTCTTGCCGTCCCAGGCTACCGGCCTGCCGCTGTCCACGTCGGCGAGCCGCAGCTCGACGCCCGCCAGTGGAAGACCCTGCTTGAGTCGAATAGCCTTCGGGTCGGTGTCCTTCATGGCACTCTTGATGGTGGCGACTGCGGCCACCGGCGAGGTTTCGGTCATGCCCCACCCCTGGTTGGTATCGATGCCGTGCCGGGTCAGCCCGTCGTACAGTCCCGCGGAAAGCGCCGAACCGCCGACGAACATGCGCAGGCCGTGCAGGTCGGTCCCGGTCTTGTCGAGGTGCTGGAGCAAGGGGATCCAGACGCTGGGTACGCCGGCGCTAAAGGTAACCGCCTCATCCCGGATGAGCTCGGTGAGGCTGACCGGATCGAGGAATCGGTCGGCAAAGACTTGCTTGGCCCCCAGCATGGTGGCGGCATAGGGGAGGCCCCAGGCGTTCGCGTGGAACATCGGCACGATGGGGAGAATGCTGTCCGACTCCTGCAGGCCAATGCCGCCGCCGATCGCGATCCCGAACGAGTGGAGCACCGAGGAGCGATGGCTGTAGACCACGCCCTTCGGTTTGCCGGTGGTCCCCGAGGTGTAGCACATGGCCGCCGCATCGCGCTCATCGATCTGCGGCCAGGGATAGCTGGTGGGACGGCCGCTGAGGAGGTCCTCATAGGACAGCATCGGCTTGAGCTGGCCATCGGGCGACGGGCCATCCGTCATGACGACGAAGTGCTTTACCCCTTTGATGTCGTCGGCGATCCGCTGCAGGGCAGGCAGGATCGAGGCGTCGACGAAAATCACTTTGTCCTCGGCGTCGTTGATCACGTACTGCAGGTGCTCCGGGAAGAGCCTGGGATTCAACGTATGCAGGACGGCTCCGGCACCGGGGACCGCGAAATACAGCTCCAGATGTCGGTAGTTGTTCCATGCCAGGGTGCCGACCCGGTCGCCAGCACCGACGCCGAGCTCCTTCAGGGCATGGGCCAGCTGCGCCACCCGCTGACCGAATTGGGCGTAGGTGTACCGATGCCGACTGGATTCGCGTCGCGTCACGATCTCCTTGGTCGGAAACAGCGTCGTCGCCCGCCACAGAAAGTGCTGCAGCGTCAACGGGAAGTCGGGCATTGTGCTTCGCATCGCGTGAACCCTCCCTCAGCCGAGCGTGCCCGGCCGCCCTATTTTTGGCCGTCGCAATACCACCCATGATATGCTTGACGCCGGGCGGGGTCAGCCCGGTCATGGCACGCCCTGAAACGCAAGTGGGCCGGGGATAACTTTGCGAAGGAGCTAGCGACAGACGTGGCGCAGAACGGGACGATCAAGCGACTGGTGATGGATCGCGGATTCGGATTCTTGAGCGGCGAGGACGGCAAGGAGTATTTCTTCCACCGGTCGTCCGTCGAGGGCTCGTTCGAGGGGTTGCAGGAGGGGCAGAAGGTCAGCTTCGACGTCGAAGCATCCGCTCCCAAGGGGCCGCGGGCCTCGCGGGTGCGCGTCGCCTAACGACTCATAAACCCAGAATCCGAAAAGGCCCGGAACGTTTCCCCGGGCCTTTTTGTTTGCGGTCGATCAGCCCGGTTTCGCGGCGCGGATATAGGCGCTGCCGATTTTTCCCGAACCCGCTGGCAGCCCGGCCTCACCCGGTCCGAAGGTATGCGTGACCTCGACCTCGACATCGGCGAAGCCCGCCTCGAGGACCGCGGCGCGATAAGCCTGCACCGGGATGGTGCCGGCGACGCAGCCGGCCCAGGCATCGAGTGCCGACTTCACCTCGACGGGGAGCGGCTCAATTTCGACCATGTCGGAGACCGCGAACCGGCCGCCCGGCTTGAGCACTCGGAAGGCTTCCTTGAGGACGGCGGCCTTGTCGGCGGCGAGATTGATCACGCAGTTCGAAATCACCACATCCACGGATGCGGGCGGCAGGGGGATGGCCTCGATCGTGCCTTTGAGAAACGTCGCATTCGGTACGCCTGCTCGCTCCTTGTTCTCGTTGGCGAGGGCGAGCATCTCATCGGTCATATCCACGCCGTACGCGTGGCCCCCGGGGGAAACCCGGCGGGCTGAGAGGAGCACATCCAGGCCCGCGCCGCTGCCCAGGTCCAGGACTACCTCTCCCGGATGCAACTCCGCCAGCATCGTGGGATTTCCACAGCCCAGACTGGCCCCCAACGAAAGCCCGAGCCCGGCAATCTCGGCTTCCGAATAGGCCTCCTCACCGATCGGCCCGCTTACCGCGTCGGACCCAGCGCAGCAGCCGGCATCGCAACAACCGCCGCTCTGGCTCAACTGGGTCGCCGTTTCCGCGTATTTGGCCCGAACCGATTCGCGAATCGTGTCCATGCTCACCTCTCAACGAATTGATGGTTGTCGATGGAATGGTAGCAAACCCATAGACAACTGTCAATGGAACAGCTAGACTATCGGCGATGAAGGCGACCCTTCCCGAGCGCGTCAAGGGCGTCTGCTGCCCACCCTCGATCATGGTCCCGCCGGCAAAGGTGGACGCGTCGGTCGAGGTGCTGAAGGCGCTTGCCGACCCGACGCGGCTGCAGATGGTCGCCGTTCTCAAGCGCTCGACGCGGCCGGTCTGCATCTGCGACTTCACCGCCGCCTTCGAGCTGAGCCAGCCCACCATCTCCCACCACATGGCGAAATTGCGGGACGCCGGCCTGGTTGAGGTGACCAAGGTCGGTATCTGGGCCTACTACCGGTTGGCGGGCCACCTCGAGCCGAAAACTCGAGCCCTGCTCGACGTGCTCGTCTAGTCCCGGCATGGCGCGGGTGCTGTTCGTCTGTCGTCAGAATGCGGGGCGCTCGCAAATGAGCGAGGCGCTCTTTCGGCGCGCCGCTGACGGCCGGCACGAATCCCGGTCCGCCGGCACCCGTCCAGCCGACCAGGTCCATCCGGCGGTGGTTGAGGCGATGCGGGAGATTGGGATCGATCTCTCCCACAAACGGCCGGGACCGCTCACGGAGGACGTGGCCGGCTGGGCGGACGTGGTGGTAACGATGGGATGCGGGGACGAATGCCCGTACATCCCGGGGAAGAAATACATCGACTGGGAGCTCACCGATCCCGCCGATCAGCCGCTGGCACAGGTCCGAAGGATCCGTGACGATATCCGCGCGCGAGTTGAAGGCCTCGCGCGCGACCTCGTCGCCTAGCTTCCTCAACTCTCAGGGACTTCGCGTCCGCAAGATCGGTCAGCCCGACTCATTGCTCCCGGAGGATGGTTTGGCCTGAAGCCCGCGCGGCCGTCGCGCGGCGGGCCGGCCGCTTCCCGTCCCTGCTCGAATGGCCGGTCGCCGCCATCTGGGCGATGGCTGCCACGGGACTGCTCCTGCTCGTCATCTTCGACCTCTCGCCGCCGCTGGCATTCAACGACGACTGGATGTACGCCTGGTCGGCCGGGCAGCTGGTGGCCGGCCATGGCTTGCATGTCTTCCCGGAGAGCACCGCGCTGGCGCTCGTCCAGGTGGTATGGGGCGCCGCCTTCAGTCTGGGACATCCCGACCCCCGCCTGCTCCGGCTCAGCCTGGTGCCCGTCGTCGCCATCACCGCCTGGTGCAGTTATCTGCTGGCGCGACGGCTCGGCGCCGACCAGTTCTGGGCGGCGGTGGCCGCCGCCACCCTGCTGGGCATGCCGCTCTTCCTCGCCAATGCGACGAGCTTCATGAGTGACACGTTGTATGTCGGACTGGTCGTGGCGCTGGCCTGGTCGTGCCTCGCCTGGTTCAGACAGGGGCGATGGCGCTGGCTCTGCGTCAGCCTGCTCGTGCTGGCGCCACTGCAACGACAGATCGGGTTGGCGCTGATACCCGCGGTGATGCTTGGGTTGCTCCTGTTTCGCTGGAAGACCTGGACGCGGGCCGACACGGCGGCGGCCGTCGCCATGTCGACCCTGCCCGCGGCGATCGCGTACGCCGCCGTCCAGCTGGCGGTCAGCCACCCGCTTTACTCGTCGCTGAACGTTGCCGCGCTCGACGTCGGGCACGCGATCTTTCCGCTCGTGCCCATGCTGGGGCTCGGGGTGATCCCCTACGCCGCCGCCCTCGCGTTCCGGCCGCCCAGCCCCGGTCGGGACAACTGGTGGTCCCTTGCCGTCGCCACGCTCGCGGTCGTCGGCGCGATCGGATGCCTGGTCGACCTGGCGCGGTTCGGAATGATCTTCCCGGGCAACGTCTTTTCGCCGCTTGGATTCACCGCCATTCTGGGAGGATCGAAACCGCCGATCTTTCCCGGGCCCGTGTTCCAGGCTGTGGAGATTGCCGCCGTTATCAGCTTCGTGATGCTGCTGGTCGTTCGTCGACGCTGGTGGACCCCGCGCTTGTTGCCACCTGATGGTCTCGTGCTGATCCTCGTCGGCGCGGCGCAATTCCTCCCGCTCCTGGCGGTGCAGTGGTTTATCTACGACCGCTACTTCTTACCGGTCATCGCGCCGCTGGTCCCGCTGGTCGCCGCGGTCGCCAGCGGTACTCTTCGGCAACCCGTGGCGAGAGGCTGGGCCGCCGCCGCGCTGGCCGCGGGGCTGATTCTCTACGTCGCCGGCGAGCAGGACTATCTGGCCTGGCAGGGGGCGCGCGATCGGGCCGCACACATTGCCTACCAGCTCGCGCCCCGGGACCAGGTGCAGGCCGGGTTCGAGGCCAATGCGATCTACGTCGAGCTGCCGAACTACGAGCGGACGGGGCGAGCGGACCTGTTTGCCATCCTGGGTCCGGAGCATCCGCGGATCACGCTCCGCTTTGCGCCGGCATCCGATCCCGCGGCTGGGGTCTCCTATGCGTCCCTCAACTCGGGGCGCATCGTGCTCGCCCAATAAGGCTCGCGGGAAGGAGCTCCCAGCTCTTGTCGTTGAAGCCAGTGGATGCCGAGCCTTTCCGTCATCGTTCCCTGCTACAACGAGGAGGGCTCCATTGGCCCGTTTCTCCGTGAGCTCGCCGGCCAGGCTGGATATTTCTCCCGGTTCGAGGTCATCGTGGTCGATGACGCGAGTCGCGATGGGTCACCCAGCATCATCCGATCGCTGGCCGCAGAGCTCCCGCTCCGAGTGGTGACGCATCCACGAAACCTTGGGCTGGGCGCCGCCGTCCGTACCGGCTTCAATGCGGCCACCCTCGAGTGGGTGACCTACCTTCCGGGGGATGGCCAGGTGCCGGCGGGGGAAGTCGGCAAGTTCCTGCCGTACATGGCGGCCTACGACCTGATCATCACGCGGCGAGGCGCGCGCCTGGGCTACACGGGCTACCGGCGTCTGGCCTCGGCGGTCTACACTGCCTGGGTCTCGGCGGCCTTTGGCCTCCGCGTGCGGGACTTCAACTGGGTGCAAACCTGGCGTCGCTCGCTCTGGCTACGCCAGCCCAGCGTGTCGGACAGCGTCTTTTTCTGTGCCGAGTTCCTGATCCGGTGCCGGGCCGCCCAGCCCCGGATGGTCGAGATCGAGATCGGCTATCTGCCCCGGCGCGCCGGGCGGGCGAAGAACGGGTCACCCCGGGCCGCCCTCAAGGCCGGCTGGCACATCACCCGGCTGTTCGTCCAGGAGACGCAAGCCGGCCGCTTCCATTTCCTTCACCCCGTTGCACCGGACCGACCGGAGCCATTACGCGAGCACGTGGCTTAGTGGCAAGCGGCTTGTGGCCTCGCCCTTCAGCAAGCTAGGGAAGCCAGATCTCCGAGGCGGATTGCACATCGGTGATCCACCAACGCCCGTCGATGTCGACCAGGGTGTAGTGGTAGTAGCCGAGGAAGCGATGGGTCGTGCGCCGGCCCAGGCCAACGCCTTTCTCGGCATCCGGCACCAGCCGGTAGATCCACTCCTCCTTGGTCGTCACGTTGACGTTTTGCGGGCTTGCCTCCAGGCCATACGCCGACAGCTCGACCTTGCCGATCTGGAGGTACGCGGTGTACGACACATCGAGCACCTCACAGGTGATATCCAGCCTGGCCGCGGGGAAGGACTCGAAGTCACCGGATAAGTCATGCGCCACCTGGGACAGCATCGGCTCCAGGTAAACCTCTCGGAGCACGTCGGCATCCCGGTTGTTGTACGCCTGCTGGTTGAGCTTGATCGAGCGAAGGACCGTGTCCTTGATCGCCGACACATTGAACGCCGTCTCCCGCTGCACGTGTAGAGAGTAGCAAAGGACTGAATCGCATCCCTACGGATTCGGGAGGGCGACGGTGCAGTAAAGCTTTGTAAAGCTCCCCCCGGAAGCCCGACTGCAGGGGCGCGTAGTGCGAAGCAATGCCCCTGATCCCCGTCAAATCAATGCGCGCACCGCAGGAGAGAGCACGTCGTGAAAAAACCGCATCCCGTGTCCACCTACCGCACCCGGTTCAACTGGCGCCTCTGGTTTGCCCTGGGCGCGCTGACCGAGCTCTTCCTTATCTATGTGGCGCGCTGGTGGGCGCCATCACCGGTTACCTACTTCCTGGCGGTGCTTTTCTTGCCGGTGATGGTCCTCACCGGGTTCTGGAGCTTCAAGTACTTCCGCGTCGTCCAGCTGAACCTCGAGCTCTCCCGCCGGGCGGACCAGAACCTCCAGGAGCTCAGTCACTTCTTCGAGACGGCGACCGCCGTCTCCAACCTCACCAAGCTTGGCGAGGACCTCAGCACCCTGACAACCAAGCTGGCGGAGCTGCTCGACGTCGAGATGTGCGGCTTGTTCCTTTACCAGCAGGGGCTCGAGGCGTTGATCGCGCCGGCTGCACCCTCGGGAATGCGCGAAAGCCGGCTGTTCAACCAGATGCGCCTCAACCAGCTCCGGTTCGGGGCCAACGCTTCCACCCTCATCGGTCGGGTGTTTGTCACCCAGCAGCCCACCATCATCGAGGACTGCCTGCACGACGTGGAGGCCGGCCAGCTGCTCCCGCAAACCTTTGGCTACCGGGACCTTCTGCTAGTGCCGCTGGGCTCCGGTGGCCGGCCGCTCGGCGTGCTGCTGCTGGCCAACAAGCGGCACGGCACCTTCAGCGGCAATTACGACGTCAAGCTCTCCGCCTCGCTGGGAGCGGAGGTCGCGGTTTCCCTCGAGAACACCTTCCTCTTCGAACAAACCCGGCAGCAGGCGCTGCGCCTCGACGCCTCGATGGAAATGCTTCGGCAGGTATCAGAAGC
Organism: Chloroflexota bacterium; assembly: GCA_005881175.1. Classification (GTDB taxonomy): domain Bacteria; phylum Chloroflexota; class Dormibacteria; order CF-121; family CF-121; genus CF-13. Next base: position 9,581 of record VBEN01000018.1, on the reverse strand, counting down.
CCTCACCGCCACTACGATCGGCCCAACCGCGTTGTTGCAGGGCGTCGCGCATGCTGTCATCGGCGTGTCCGGTGCGGCCTCCTGCCTGATCACGCTCACCACCGGCGGCGGGCCGGCCGAGCAGGTCATCGAGGTGGGGGAGGGGGTCGATCCGAGCGTCCACGGCAAGCCGCTTACCCATGTCTCACCGGGGCTGGTGGCCCAGGTCGTGATCGAGCGACGGCCGGTCTTCTCGGAAGACATCCAGCTCGACGGCCGCTTCCCGCTGGATCCGCTCGCTCAGCAATACGGCTGGCGAGCCGCCCTTGGGCTGCCGATGTTTCTCGAACGCGAGTTCGTCGGCACGGTGTCGGTCTACTTCCACGAACTGCGTGCCTTCGATCCCACCCTGATGCAGGTGTTGCAAATCCTGGCCAACCAGGCCGCGGTGGCGCTCGACAATGCCCGCCGCTTCCAGCGCGAGCGGCAGACCATCGAGATGCTGCAGCGCGCCAACCTCGAATTGCAGGAAGCGGACCGGATGAAGTCCGAGTTCCTGACCAACATGTCGCACGAGCTCCGCACTCCGCTCAACGCCATCATCGGTTTCTCGGAGATCATCCGCACCACACCGGAGCTGTCCGAGGACGAACGCGGCGAATTCGCGGAGACGATTCACAACAGCGGACGCCGCCTCTTGAAGCTGATCAATGACATCCTGGAGCTAACCCATATCCAGGCCGGCCGGCTCGAGCTCCATCCCGCCCCATGTCTTTTAGCCGAGGCGGTGGATGCGGCCCTCTCCGAGAACGCCGCCGCCGCAACCCAGAAAGAGTTGACCGTCACCTCACAGATCGATCGCACCATGCAGGTCGTCTTCGATCCGCGCAGCCTCCGGCACGTCGTCCATAACCTGGTCAACAATGCGGTCAAGTTCACCCCGCACCACGGAAGCGTCGTCATCAGCGCCGTCGACACCGAGCCCGGGACCGTGGTCGAAGTGCGCGACACCGGCATCGGCATCAAGCTCGAGGATCAAGCGCGGCTCTTCGAGGAGTTCCGCCAGGTCGATGGCTCGACCTCGCGAGGCTATGAGGGTGTTGGTCTCGGCCTGGCGCTCTCCAAACGGCTGGTCGAGCTGCAAGGCGGGCAGATCTGGGTTGAGAGTACGCCCGGCAAAGGTAGCGCCTTTCGCTTCTTGATCCGCCGACTTCCGCTGCTAACGCACACGGTCAGCGATCAACCCGTCGCGCGCGGACCGCTTCCGAGGGTGGCATGAGCGAGCAGAGCGGCACCCGGCGGATCCTGATCGCCGACGACGATCCCGAACGCCTCAAGGCGCTCGTCGAGCGGCTGCAGAGCGAAGGCTTCAGCGTGCTCTCCGCCCAGGATGGCCTCGAAGCGCTCGACCGGGCACGCGAGGAGCTGCCCGACGCCATCATCCTCAACCTGCTGCTCCGGCGGATCGATGGGCTCCGGGTTTGCGAAATCTTGAAAAGTAACCCGGCCACGACGAACATCCCGGTGCTGCTCACGGCCGGCGTCCATGTCGAGGCCGACGAGGGCCAGCGCGCGCTGGCAGCGGGTGCCGATCGGTTCCTCACGGATCTCAGTCCGCTGTCCACCGGGACCGGACGCGAGCTCGGCGCCGGCCAGGACCTGGTTCAGGCGGTGCGGATGCTGCTGGGCGCGGAGCCCGAGCTGGAGCAACGGCCCATCCTGCTGGCCATCGACGATGACCCCGACAACCGCGCCTTCCTGACCAAGGCCGTAACGAGGCAGGGTTTCGAGGTGGTGACCGCGCCGAACGCCACCCAGGGCCGCCGCCAGCTGGACGGCCGGCGGCCGGCCCTGATCTTCCTCGACGTCCAGATGCCGGAGGAGAGCGGGCTCACGCTGCTTCCCCAGATGCTGCGCGACTTTCCGGAGTCCGTGGTCGTGATGATGACGGCCTACGGATCCGAGCAAGTCGCGGCAGAAGCCCTGCGCGGCGGTGCGGATGATTACATCGCCAAGCCGATCGATCTGCAGCGGCTCCGCGAGCTGCTCGAGCGCAACCTTGAGAAGCAGCGACTGCGCGCGGAACGGCAGAGCCTGGTCGCCCGGCTGAAGGATTCGAACCGGTACCTGATGCGCCAGCACTCGGCCCTGCGCCGGGCGGACGAAGAGATCCTCCAGGTCAACCGCCAGCTCGAGCAGTCGAACCGATACAAATCCGAATTCCTGGCCAATATGTCGCACGAGCTCCGCACGCCGTTGAACGCGATTCTCGGGTTCAGCGAGATCTTGCTGGACGTGACCATGAATCTGACGGCCGGCGAACGCACCGAGTTTCTGCGCAACATCCATAGCAGCGGCCAACACCTGCTCGGGCTGATCAACGACGTCCTCGACCTGGCGAAGATCGAGGCGGGCAAGATGGAGCTGCACGCGGAGGCAATGGTCGTCAAGGACGCTATCCAGGAAGTCACCGGCATCCTCGACCCGATGGCCCGCCAGCAGGGGCTGCAGGTGACGACGGTCGGCGCGGCCAATGCTGAGGTGATCAAGGCGGACCGCAGCAAATTCAAGCAGGTGCTCTACAACCTGCTGTCCAACGCAGTGAAATTCACACCACCGCCCGGCCGGATCACCCTCACCGTGCAGGACTCGCGTGAGCAGCTGACGGTCTCCGTCCAGGACACCGGCATCGGCATGAAGCCGGAAGACCTGCCCAAGCTCTTCCGCGAGTTCGAACAGATCGACGGCTCCTATACGCGCCGCTATCAAGGCACCGGCCTGGGGCTGGCGCTCTGTCGCCGTTTCGTGCAGATGCACGGCGGCAGGATCTGGGCGGAAAGCAAGTTCGGCAAGGGCTCGACCTTTACCTTCACGATCCCGCGAGACCTTCGTCCGGTTGTCGAGCCTCCGGCCGACGAGGCATTGCAGCCGGTGGAAACGATGGAACTGCCGCTCGCCCTGGTGGTCGAAGACGATCCCGCGAGCAGCCAGCGGATGACGGCCGAAATCCAGGGCGTGGGCTTTCGGGTGGCACATGCCCAGGATGGGGACGAGGCCGTCCGCAAGGCAATGGAGATCCTTCCGGATCTGGTGGTGATGGAGACCGTGCTTCCGGTCAAGGACGGGTGGCAGGTACTGCAGGAATTACGGGCGCGCGCCGCGACCGCCGACGTCCCCGTGCTGATCTGCTCGGTGACGAAAAACCAGCATCTGATGACCGAGTACGGCGTGGTGGGCTACGTCGCCAAGCCCTGGGAGACGCGGACGATGCAGGATGAGCTGCGCCGCATCGGGCAGGGGATCAAGGGACGGCGCGACCGGGTCCGGGTCCTGCTGGTGCATCGCGAGCGCCGGGCGCTGGCGACGCTGGCCGCCGGCCTGGTGGAGGAGGGCTTCGAGGTGTTTCGCGCGCCGGGTCTCCAGGAGGCCCTGGAAAAGGCGCGGGCCGCGGCCCCGGACGTCGTCGTCCTCGCCCCCGCCGAGCCCGAGTGGGTGCTCGGACTCCGTGGACTGCCAGGACAGCCCGCCCTGCTGGCCCTGGGCGAAGTTTCACCGAGGGTGCCAGCGACGGCTTGGAGCGCCGTTATACCCTCCGGCCTCTCCCAGCCGGATGCCGTATTGCACGCCATCAAAGGCCTGGAGGTCGTTCAGAGGCGAAGGAGGACAGGGCGTGACCGCCGGCAAGGTTCTGATCGTCGAAGATAATCCGGTCAATCTCCGGCTGGCCCAGTTTCTCCTGGAGAAAAAGGGCTTTAGCGTGCGCAAGGCAGGAAGCGGCGCGGAGTGCCTGGCCGAGATGACCCGCGAGCTGCCCGACATCGTGCTGATGGACATCCAGCTCCCCGGGGAGGACGGGCTGGCCGTCACCCGAAAGATCCGCTCCGATGCCCGGATGGCGGGTGTCGTCGTGGTCGCCTTGACGGCCCACGCCATGGCTGGCGATCGGGAGAAGATCCTGGGTGCCGGCTGCGATGGTTACATTCCCAAGCCCGTCGACCCCCAGGGCTTGCCTGGGGAGGTTGCCCGCTACCTGCAGCAGGGGCGGCTGAAGACGGCGTAATGAGCGAGCAGGCGCCAAAGCCCAGCCGGGCCGGCGAGTCCGTGTCGAAGTCCAACCGGCCTTATACCGACATTCTTCAGCTCAACCAGGAGCTGGTGCAGAGTCTGCAGGGGCTGGTCGACGAACACGAGGCTCGCAAGAAGGAAGTGGATGAGCTCCGCTTCGCCCACGACCAGGCGCAAGGCGAGATCGCCCGCCTCCAGGAGGAGTTACGTCACGCCAACCAACGCGACTCCGAGCGCCATGAGCAGCTGCGCCGGCTCGAGCAGGAGCGCGTGGACCAACTCGGCGCGATGAGCGCCCATCTCGACGCCCTGCGATCCGCCGTCGACCGCTACCTGCAGCAGGGTCGAAAGGCGGCCTGATGCCAGAAGCCCCCAAGCCGAAATCCTTCGCTGACATCCTGCAGCAAAATCAGGATTTCATCACGCATCTGCAGGCCTTGCAAGAGGACGTCGGCGGGCAGCTGGAAGAGAAAGAGAAAGAGCTGGCCATCGTGAAACGCCAGCTGGCCGAGAAACAGCAAGAGCTCGATGAGATGCAGAACGCCCAGTTGCAGTGGGCGATGGACCGCCAGTCGCTGCTCGATCAGCACGAATCGGTAAAGCAGGGACAGCAGGACCTGCAGCAGAGCCACGACCAGGCAAAGGTTGAGCTCGCTCGGCTCAAGGATGACATTGCCCGTGCCAAGGTCCGTGATGAGGAACGGCGCGGCCAGCTCCGCCAGCTCGAGCAGGAACGGATCCAGCTGGCCCAGAAATCTGAAGGGGACCAGAAAAAAATCCGGGCGGACCTCAAGGCCGCCCAGGATGACCTGGACAGCCTGCAATCGGCGCAGCTGCAATGGGCCATGGATCGGGAGACCTTGCTCAAGGATCGCGACACCGCCGTGGCCAAGCAGGCGCAGCTCGAGCAGGAATGGCAGAAAGCCCGGGCCGAGCTCACCAAGGACAAGGCGCGGCTGACGGATGTCACGGCGCAAGTGCAGCAACAACTCAAGGCCGTCCAGGCCGAACTCGAGCCGCTCAGGGCGGGGCGCGACAAGTGGCAGGCCGAGCGGCAACGGCTGGTCGCGGATGTCGCCCGGCTGGAGCAGGAGTCGCAGACCGCTGAGTCGCAGTTCAGAGCCGATCGCAAACTGCTACAGGGGCAGCTCGAGGAGGCGCGCAAGAAGGGGGCCGACCTCGACAAGGCCGAAGCCGAGTTTGCGCGGCTCAGTGATGAGCGTTCGGCCCTGCTGACCAAGGTCAAGGCCCTGGAAAAAGACTGGCAGAGCCGCGAGGCCTCCATTGCGGAAGAGAAGTCGGGGCTCAAGAAGCAGGTGCAAGATGCCGTCGCACGGCTGGCCGCCATGCAGCAGGACTACGAAAAGATCAAGGCGCTCCACGCGGACCTGGCCGGGGAGACCGGTCGGAAAGCCGAGGAATGGACCTCTCGCGAGCAGCGGCTCACCTCGGAGAAGAACCAGCTCAAGGTGGACCTGGAGCGTGTCCAGGCCCAGCTTTCCGACATGATGTCGCAGTCCAACGACCTGCACTCCCAGCGCGCCTCCCAATCGAAGGAACTGGAGCAGGCCTGGCTGCGGGAGAAGGCCTCGCTCAAAGCCCAGCTCGATGAAGCGCGCAAGGCCGCCGGTAGTGGGCCCCCGTCGAGCCAGGTGCTCGCGCGCTACGAGGCGGAGAAACGGGCGATGCAGGCCCAACTGGACAGCCTGAGGACGGAGCTGACCGCGAGTGGAAAGAACAAGGATGCGGCGCCGGCGCTGGTCCAGGCAAAGCGCGACTTCGAGGCGAAATTCCGCGTCATTTACGACCAGAGCCACGATCTCAACTCGCCCCTGAATGCCATCAACGGCTTCTCGGAGATCTTGCTGGACGAAAAGGGCAACAAGACGACCCCGGAGGAGCGCCGCGAGTTCGTCGCCCACATCAATGAGAGCGCCAAGCGGCTCGGTGAGCACATCCGCGAGCTGATCGAGTTTGCCAAGCAAGAGGCGGGCATCCAGGAGCGCCCGGTGCAAATGATGCCGCCGGTCGGCAGCGGCAGCAAGCCACCTGTCATCCTGGTCGCCGACAACGACCCCGCCGTCAAAGAACGGATCGAGCCGTTCCTCAGCCACGCCGGCTACGAGGTGGTGATCGCGGCGAGCGCCCAGGAAGCCCTGCGCAAGGCGGTGCAGCTGCAGCCCCTCGCCGTTCTGATCGATACCCAGCTGCCGCCGAACGGCGGGAGTGGGCTCGTCTACGACCTGCGCCGGGAATCGAAGACCAAGGACATCCCGATCGTGCTGACCTCAAAGGTCAACAAGGAATCGTTGCCGTTCGACATTGGCCAGGCCGACTTCCTCACCAAGCCCATCGACCGCCAGCAGCTGCTGCAGATGATGGTGAAGTTCGACCTGTTGGCGGACGGCAAGCGTGGCAAGAAGACGCCGTCGTCGATTCTGATCGTCGACGACGATCCGCAGAACATCCGGTTGGTGAAGGCCATGCTCAAGCCCTTCAACATGGAGGTCATGGTTGCCGACGGCGGCAAGGCCGGACTCGAGCTGGCCTTGAAGAAGAAGCCGGACCTCATCATCCTCGACCTGATGATGCCCGATGTCGATGGGTTCGAGGTCGTATCCAAGCTGCGTGAGGACCCGGCCGGTAGCCAGATCCCCATCCTTATCTATACGGCGAAAAACATCACGAGTGAGGACCGCGAGCGCCTGCAGGGGAACATTCAGACGATCATCCAGAAGGGAGACTTCGGCAAGGACCGATTCCTGGAGATGATCAACAACCTTCAAACCACCCAAGCGGCGTAAGGATTAAGGGCGCGGATGACGGCCCTTGACCGCCAGTTCGTCCGGCTTCGTTTCGCCGCGCTGACAATTCCATTCGGCTTGCTGCTCTGGCTGCCATCGGCCTCGGTGCCGGTGACGATCGTGCTCGCCGGCCTGATGGCGGCGTACAACGGCGTGGCGACGGTGGCTATCCAGAAGAGGCCAATCCCGCGCTTCGCACGGCCAATGGCGGTGCTCTTGCTGGTGCTCGACCACCTGGTCGTCAGCGGCTGGATCCTCCTCTTCACGAGCCCGTCCTCGAGCTTGCCCTACCTGCTCTTCGCGCTGGTCGCCGCCGAGGCCGTCTTCCGCTTCGACCTCTGGGGCGGGATCGGCACCAGCCTGTTCTTCACCAGCGGCATCATCCTCTTCCAGACGAGCGACCTGGGGCTGGCCATCTCGGTGCGCGATTCGATCCTCCGGGCGATCCCTACGGTCGCTGTGATCACCGGCCTGGGCGCCGCGGTGCGAGCTATGAATCACGAGATTGGTGGTACCCGGCGGCGCCTGGACCAGACGGAGCAGCTCCGCAAAGTTCTGGGCGAACTGGTCGGCCAGCTCGATGTGCCACACATGCTCAATACCGTCATCCGCTGCGGCATGGAACTGCTGCAGATGGATTCAGGTGCGGTTGTTCTGCTCGACGAAGACCGCGGCGTCTTTACCATGCGGGCAGCCGTCAACCTACCGGAGGCCGTGGAAGGCACCGCCGTGTCCGCGGCCGACGGGGTCGTTGGCCGGGTCGTGCGGGAGCGCCGTCTCGTCATGCTCGCCGAGCCGCCCCTCTTCGATCTCGCGCCGCTCAATCTGGCCCGCTACGCGCGGGTGGTCGGCACCCCGGTCGTCCTCGAGGGCAAGGTCTTCGGGGTGCTCCACCTCCAGACCTACGACGATCAACGACGCCTGACCCGATGGGAAGAAGAAGCGCTGGAGGTGCTCGCTCAGCAGCTGGCCGTCGCGCTCCGAAATGTCCATCTGTTCGATGAGACGGAGAAGCGCGCCCGCCGCCTGGAACTGCTCAACCAATCCATCGACCAGATGAATCAGAAGCTCTTCGAGCCAGAGCTGCTCGATATCATCGCCACCGCGCTTACGGGTAATCTCGGCTTCGCCGCGGCACAGGTTTGGCTGCTCGAGCCGAGCGACGGCGCCTTATGGCGGCGCGCCAGCGACCACATCACCAAGAATGCACCCCCCGTGCCTGGTCGAGTGGAGCGCGGCATGAGCGAGATCGGTCAGGTGGCCGAGCTGCGCGTGCCGATCGTCACGAACGATCCGGCGAATCACCGGCAGGTCGGGCTGAGTCCATGGATGTCCGAGGAAGGCATCCAGGCTTTCGCCGGCTTTCCCATGGTGGTGGGGGACCAGCTGCTCGGCGTGCTCGCCGTCTATCACCGGCGACCGCTGGATCGCAACACGATCGAGTTGCTCACCCTGTTCGCGCAGCATGCGGCGACGGCCATCCAGGAGGCGCATCTCTTCCACCTGGCCACCGAGCAGACCGCGCGATTGGGCGCCGTGAACAGCGAGCTGCAGCGAGCGAACCAACACAAGGCGGAGTTCCTTGCCAACATGAGCCACGAGCTGCGCACCCCGCTGAACTCGATCCTCGGCTTTTCCCAACTGCTCCTCGAAGGTGACGGCGGGGTGCTGACTCGTGACCAGCGTCAGGACGTGGACATCATTGCCCAGAACGGACAGCACCTGCTGGCCCTGATCAATGACCTGCTCGATATCTCGAAGCTCGAGGCGGGGAAGGCGCAACTGCACCGCGGCGAGGTCGACGTCGATCCCTTGATTTCCGAGTGTGTCGAAAGCGTGAGTTCGCTCGCCAAGACGAAGAAGCTCGAGCTCAGCTCCTCCGTCTCATCGGAGGTCGGGCGCGTCTTCGCCGACGGTCCGAAGCTCAAGCAGGTGCTGTTGAATCTGCTGGGCAACGCGATCAAATTCACCGAGTCCGGAAGCGTACGGGTGACGGCGGAGCGGCAGGGCGCCGAGCTGTTGATCAGTGTGCGCGATACCGGCATCGGTGTGCCCGCTGAAGACGTCGAGCGCATCTTCGAGAGCTTTCAGCAGGGCAACAGCGGCATCAGCGGTAAGTACCAGGGCACCGGGCTCGGGCTGGCCATCTCGCAGCGCCTGGTGGAGATGCACGGCGGTCGAATCTGGGTCAAGAGCACACCCGGACATGGGAGCACGTTCACCTTCACAATCCCACAACGAGCCCTACCCGAAGCAATCGACCTGACGAGCGCCGCCTGAGATTCGATTAGCTTAGAAGGTCGGCCTCGCTACTTTCATTCCCCCGAGTGCCGTAGGTTTCGGAGGCGATGTAAGCCAAATGCCTCGAACCGTCTCGTACGGTATGTGGTCATGGCCACGCAGAGCGCGAGCGACGAGTTTGTGGGCATTCGAACAAGCCGTTCGAGGTACGCCCGAGCACAAGGCATTTCTACCAGCGCCCGTTATATCGAGCGATGGGCGATTATCTTATTGGATTTGTCGTGATAGGCGCCGCTATTCTCAACTTGCGCTTCGACCTGCTACAGAAGTATCAGCGTCAGTTGACCAAAGCGAGCTTCGCGGAAAGTCCGGTGTGGAGGTTTAGCAACAAGTATTTCGCGTCTGGTTTCTTCATATTCTTCGGCATTTTCTGGATCGTTATTAGTAGACATGGTTAGGCTTTGATCCCGTACCCGGTCCTTGGCCATTCCG